>CAYQPD010000023.1:0-25107 GCA_964419305.1 uncultured Rhodobacter sp. | reverse complement strand
ATGGCGGTCTCCGATGGCCGGGCACCCGCGTGCCCGGTATCGTTTTCAACCCTTGCGGGGAATTTGCAAGGGGGATGCTCATCCGCCCAGGGCAATCGGGTGAAGGAGAATCCCCGCCACTTTTTGCAACGCTTGTTCAAGACGGGGACGCGGCCGACCGAGGCGGGAGCGGAACGCGCCCGCCTGGGGGCGGTCGGGCGCGTCCCCGTCGCTGGCGCGACGGGGAAGGGCATGATCCCTGCTCGGAGTCTGCAAATGCGATAGCCCTGTGCCCGCCCGTGCCTTCCCTTGCGCCGCAGCGCCGGATCATGCGAAGCTGATCTGTCACTCAGACCGGAGTCCGCCCGTGCAACCCGTTCAAGCCCCAGCCACCGCGCCAGCGCTCAGCCAGTTGCCCCAGGTGGCAGCCGCGCGCAACCCCGGCATGGCGCTTGATCTTGATTGGGTGGCGGCGGTGCAGGCCAACACCAGCGCGATCGAGCGCCGGGCGGCCAGCCTGCCGGGGCGGCGCTCGGTCAAGAAAGACTGGCAGGCGGCCTGGCTGTGCCGGGCGGTTTCGGTGATCGACCTGACCACGCTGGCGGGCGACGATACCGAGGGCCGGGTGCAAAGGCTTTGCGCCAAGGCGCGCCAGCCGGTGCGGGCCGACCTGCTGGCGCGGCTGGGGATGGAAGGGCTGACCACCGGGGCGGTCTGCGTCTATCACGAGATGGTCGAACCCGCCGTCCGCGCGTTGCAAGGATCAGGCATCCCGGTCGCCGCGGTGTCGGCAGGCTTTCCGGCCGGCCTTTCGCCCTACAAGCAGCGCCTGGCCGAGATCAGTGCCAGCGTGGCGGCGGGGGCGGCGGAAATCGACATCGTGATTTCGCGCCGCCATGTGCTGACCGGCAACTGGCAGGCCCTTTACGACGAAACTGCCGAGATGCGCGCGCTGTGCGGCACTGCCCATCTCAAAACCATCCTCGCCACCGGCGACCTTGGCACCCTGCGCAACGTCGCGCGCGCGTCGCTGGTGTGCATGATGGCGGGGGCGGATTTCATCAAGACCTCAACCGGCAAGGAGGCGGTCAATGCCACCCTGCCGGTCAGCCTGACGATGATCCGGGCCTTGCGCGACTATCACGCCCGCACCGGGGTGCGGGTGGGCTACAAACCGGCGGGCGGCATTTCCAAAGCCAAGGACGCGCTGACCTACCTTGCCCTGATCAAGGACGAACTGGGCGCGCCCTGGCTTGACCGCAGCCTGTTCCGCATCGGGGCCTCAAGCCTGCTGGGCGACATCGAGCGCCAGCTTGAACACCATGTGACCGGCGCCTACAGCGCCGCCAACCGCCATGCGATGGGGTAGCCGATGACCGTGCGCGACATCTTCAACGCCATGAGCTATGGCCCCGCCCCCGAGTCTGCCACCGAGGCGTTGGACTGGATCGCCCGCCACCATGCCCGTTTCGGCCACTGGATCGACGGTCGCTTTACCGCGCCGGGGGATACCTTCGCGACCCGTAACCCCGCCACCGGCAAGGAACTGGCGCAGGTAACCCAAGGCAGCGCCGCCGACATCGCCGCCGCCGTGGCCAGCGCCCGGCGCGCCCAGCCGAAATGGGCGCGGCTGTCCGGCCATCAGCGCGCCCGCATCCTTTACGCGCTGGCGCGCCTGGTGCAGAAACACAGCCGCCTGCTGGCGGTGCTGGAAACCCTGGATAACGGCAAGCCGATCCGCGAAAGCCGCGATATCGACATCCCCCTGGTGGCGCGCCATTTCTACTATCACGCCGGGCTGGCACAGCTTCTGGCCGCCGAGCAGCCCGACCTCGCCCCACTGGGGGTCTGCGGCGCGGTGATCCCGTGGAACTTTCCGCTGCTGATGCTGGCGTGGAAAGTGGCCCCGGCGCTGGCGGCAGGCAACACGGTGGTCTTGAAGCCCGCCGAATTCACCCCGCTGACGGCGCTGCTGTTCGCCGAACTCGCGCGCGAGGCGGGGTTGCCCAAGGGGGTGCTGAACGTCGTTACCGGCGATGGGGCCACCGGGGCGGCGCTGGTGGCGCACCCCGATATCGCCAAGATCGCCTTCACCGGCTCGACCGCGGTCGGCCGCCTGATCCGCAGCGCCACGGCAGGCAGCGGCAAGGCCCTGACGCTGGAGCTGGGCGGCAAGTCGCCCTACATCGTGTTCGACGACGCCGATCTTGACTCGGCGGTCGAGGGGCTGGTCGATGCGATCTGGTTCAATCAGGGTCAGGTGTGCTGCGCCGGCTCGCGCCTGCTGGTGCAGGAGGGCATTGCCGAGCGCTTTCACGCCAAGCTGAAAACCCGGATGGACGGGCTCAGGATCGGCGATCCGCTCGACAAATGCATCGACATCGGCGCGATCATCGACCCCAGCCAACTGGCCAGCATCACCGCCATGGTCGCGGCCAATAGCGCGGGCGAAACCTACCGCGCCGCCACCCCGCTGCCCGCAGGCTGCTTTTACCCGCCGACCCTGATCACCGGCCTTTCCCCCGCCGACACCCTGTGCCAGGAAGAAATCTTTGGCCCGGTGCTGGTGTCGCTGACCTTCCGCACCCCGGCCGAGGCGGTGGAGCTTGCCAACAACACCCGCTACGGTCTGGCGGCCACGGTCTGGACCGAGAACCTCAACCTCGCGCTTGATGTCGCCCCGAAACTGGCCGCCGGGGTGGTCTGGGTCAACGCCACCAACCTCTTTGACGCCGCTGCCGGTTTCGGCGGGGTGCGCGAGTCGGGCTTCGGGCGCGAAGGGGGGTGGGAGGGGTTGCTGGCCTACCTCAAACCCGCCGCCGCGCCCAAGGCGCTGAAACCCGTCGCCGCCTGCGCCGCGCCGAAAGACCCCCAGACCCCTGCCCTTGACCGCACCGCCAAGAACTATGTCGGCGGCAAGCAGGCCCGCCCCGACAGCGGCTATTCCCGCGCGATCTGGTCGCCGCGCGGCAGGCTGCTGGGCCACGTCGGCATCGGCAACCGCAAGGACATCCGCAACGCGGTCGAGGCCGCCCATGCCGCCAAAGGCTGGGCCAGGACCACTGCCCACAACCGCGCGCAGGTGCTTTACTACATTGCCGAAAACCTGTCGGCACGCGCGCCCGAGTTTGCCGCCCGGCTGCGCGATCTGACCGGCAAGCCCGGCACTAGCGAAGTCGAGGCCACCATCGCGCGCCTGTTCACCTACGCCGCCTGGGCCGACAAGTTCGACGGCGCCGCCAAATCGGTGCCGATCCGCGGCGTGGCGCTGGCGATGAACCAGCCCTGCGGCGTGATCGCTGCCCTTTGCCCCGACGAGGCCCCGCTGCTGGGGCTGATCTCGGTGCTGGCCCCGGCGATTGCCATGGGCAACACCTGCGTGCTGGTGCCCTCGGAACCCTTCCCGCTGGCCGCCACCGATCTGGCGCAGGTGCTGGAAACCTCGGACCTGCCCGCCGGGGTGGTCAATATCGTGACCGGCAGCCACGCCGATCTGGCCGGTCCGCTGGCCAGCCACATGGATGTCGATGCGGTCTGGTGCTTTTCCTCGACCCCGCTGTCGGCGCAGATCGAGGCCGCCTCGATCACCAACCTCAAGCGCACCTGGGTCAACCATGCCCGCGCCCGCGACTGGTTCGGCCCGACCGGCGAAGGCCGCACCTTCCTGCGGGCCGCGACCGAAGTGAAAACCATCTGGGTGCCTTACGGCGAATAGCTTTCGCGCTCGGGCGAGCCCCCCACCGGCGGCACCGGCGGCACGGCCGGGCGCTCCGCGCAGGAGTATTTTAGCAAAGAAGAAAGCCGCGTCAGGCGCGCCCCGAGGTGGCCGAAAGTGCGACCGGATCAATCCCCATCCGCTGCAGCGCCGCGCTCCACTTGCCACGGTCATCGGCGGCGAAGATCAACGCTTCGGCGGCAGGCGCGGTCAACCAGTCGTTGCGGGCGATCTCGGCCTCAAGCTGGCCCGGCCCCCACCCGGCATAGCCCAGCGCCAGCAGCGCCGCGCGCGGGCCGCCGCCACCTGCCAGCGCCTGCAGGATATCGAGCGTGGCGGTCATGCCAAAGCCGCCCGGCACCGCCATGGTGGCGTGACCGGCGGCAAAATCCGCCGAGTGCAGCACAAAACCACGCGCCCGCTCGACCGGCCCGCCGAAATGCACCCGGATATCGCGCCCACCCGGCACCCGCGGAATCTTCAACTGGTCAAGCAGCCCGGTAAAGCTGAGCTCGGGGGCGGGCTTGTTGACGATGATCCCCATCGCCCCGTCGCCCGAGTGGGCACAGACCAGAATCACGCTTTTCGCGAATCGCGGATCTCCCAGGCCGGGCATCGCGATCAGAATCGAGCCCCCAAGCTCCATCATGGCCTCCTTCGCCTGTCCCTGATATGGCGCGCCGCGGCCCCGATCTCAAGGGGGCTGCGCGCCGCCCTGCCCTTGCCGCTGCCCTGACCGACCCTCCATCGCCACAATGTGATTTTCCAATCCGACCCACCCGGCTATGGTGCGACGCATGTTCAGACCCATCACCCTTGCCACCGTGCTGGCGCTTGCCGCCGCCCCCGCCCAATCCGAGACCCAGGCCGAAGTGCTGGTGGCCGACCTGATGGCGGGCTGGCGCAGTGGCCCCGGCAGCCACATGACCGCGCTGCACCTCTCGTTGGCACCCGAGTGGAAAACCTACTGGCGCAGCCCCGGCGAGGCCGGCATCCCACCCGAGTTCGACTGGAGCGGATCGCAGAATGTCGGCGCAGTGCGGTTTTACTGGCCGCGCCCCGAGGTCTTCACCGTCAACGGCATGCGGAGCATCGGCTATCACCACGAGCTGGTGCTGCCGATCGAGATCACCGCGCTTGACCCGAACCGGCCAATCCACCTCAGGGTGCAGGTGGCGCTTGGGGTCTGCCGCGACATCTGCATGCCCGCCAGCCTCGATCTTGCCGCCGACCTGCCCGCCCCCGCCAACGCCGGGGCCACGACCGCCGATCCGGTGATCCGCGCCGCCCTGCACGCCCAGCCCGACAGCGCCCGCGCAGGCGGGGTGCGCAAGGTCTCGTGCCAGGTCGAGCCGATTGCCGATGGCCTGCGCCTGACCGCGACGCTGCAACTGCCTTCAACCGGCGGCAACGAAACCGTGGTGCTGGAACCCGGACAGGCGGCGATCTGGGTCTCTGACGCGCAGTCCGACCGTCAGGGCGGACAACTGGTGGCCAGCGCCGATCTGGTGGCCGACTCGGGAACCGCCTTCGCGCTTGACCGCTCGGCGGTCACGGTGACGGTTCTGGGCCGTGACCGGGCGGTGGAAATCACCGGCTGCCCGGCACCCTGACCGCGCACCGCGCTGGCCACCGGCACCAGCCGTCGCGCCTGCGACCGCGGCCAAGGGGGCTCGATGCCCCCTTTGGGCGCGCGCTCTTCAATGCCGCGGACGCAGCATCAGCCAGCCCAGCCCGTAGGCCAGCAGGCTGATCATCGCCGCTCCGGCCAGAAACAGCGCCAGCGCCACGCCGGTTGCCGCGCCTTCGGTCTGCCCCGGTGCCAGCGCCGCCAGCCAGCCCGGCAGGCCCCCGGCCAGCAGCGTGAGCCCCAGCGTGACGGCAAACAGCGCCAGCACCGCCGCCACCGCCCCCAGCACGATGGCGCGCGCCAGCCCCCCGCCGCCCCGCACCATCCGCCGCAGCGCCACCATCTGGCGCGCCACATCGGCCTCGAGCATCAGCACGGCGGGCACCATCAGCAGCACCAGCACCATGCCGAACCCCAGCCCGTAAACCAGCGTGATCACGGTCGGGCGCAGGAACTCGGCCTGACTGCTGGTCTCGTAAAGCAGCGGGGCCAGCCCCAGCACGGTGGTCAGGGTGGTCAGCAGCACCGGGCGCAGGCGATCGGCCACCCCGTCGATGATCGCCGCCCGCAAGCCACGGTCTTGTGCGTATTGGTCGATGGTCGAGACCAGCACGATGGCGTCGTTGATGATGATCCCGGTCATCCCGATCATCCCCACCACCGAGAACAGCGACATCGGCACCCCCCACCAGGCATGGCCCCAGATCGCGCCCACCAGACCGAACGGAATCACCGCCATCACCACCAGCGGGCGCTGCCAACTGGCAAAAATCCAGGCCAGGGTGAGGTAGATCCCCAGCAGCGCCAGCAGCAGCCCCACCCCGGCGTCGCTCAGAAACGCGTCCTGCTGCTGGTTCAAGCCGCTCAGCCGGGCCGCCACCCCGAAATCGGCCTCGATGCGCGGCACGATCGCCTCGGCCAGCAGGCGCTGCACCTCGGCGGCCCGCGCCGGGTCGTCTTCGGCCAGATCGCCACTGACGGTGACCAGCCGCAGCCCGTTCTCGCGGTCGATGGTGGCAAAGCCCGAGCGCTGCCCGACCGCCACGATATCGCCGAGCGGAAGATAGTGCCCGGCGCTGCTGCGCATCAGGGTGCGGTCAAGAAAATCCGCCGCCAGCTCGCCCGCAGGCAGTTCGACCCGGATCGTGGCCGAGCGCGGCCCGTCGGGCAAGCTCGCCGCCTCGATCCCGTTCAGCCGGTCGCGCAACTCGCGCCCCAGGGCGTCGCTGGCAAAGCCCAGGGCGCGGCCCTGCGGCGTCAGGTTCAGGATCATCTCCTGCTTGTCATAGGCCAGGGTGTCTTCCAGCCCCGACACTTCGGGAAACCGGGCCAGTGCGGTTTTCACCGCCTCGGCGGCGGCTTTCAGCACCGCCGCTTCGGCGCCGTAAAGATCGACCGACAGGGCGTTGCCGCCCGGCCCGTAGTGGCCGCCGCGAAAGCTCAGCTCTTCCAGCAGCGGTTGCGGGTGCACCTCGTCCTGCAGATCGGCCACGAAAGTCGAGGCCGACCAGGGGCGCAGATCGCGGTCGATCAGCTCGATCGAAATCCCCCCCAGCAGATCGGGGTCGCGGGTCTCGGCCCCGGCCAGCCCGCGCCCCGACCCGCCGCCGACCACGGCCTGCACGAAAGTAAATGGGGCGCTGCCATACTCGGCCTCATAGCGCGCCGCCAGCGCTTCGGCCGCGCGCTGCAACTCGCGCATCATCGCCGTCGCGTCATCGCGCGTGGCCCCCGGCAGCAGCGCGAAATTGCCGGTGACGGTGGTCTGTTCCGGCCCGTTGAAAAAGCGAAACTGCACCGCGCCGCGCAGGAACAAGGCGCCCTGCGAGACCAGCGCCAGCACCATCAGCGCCAGCACCACATAGCGCGCCGTGATCACCCAGCCCATCAGCGGGCGCACCAGCCGCGCCACCACCCAATCAAAGCCCCGCATCACCGTGCGCGACGGCGCATCATACCAGCGCGCCCGTCCGGCATGCCGCAGGGCGTGCGCCATGTGGTTGGGCAGGATCAGAAAACACTCGATGGTCGAGCCCATCAGCACGAACATTACCACCCAGGGAATATCGGCGATCATGTCGCCGAACCGCCCCCCCACCACCATCATTGCGCCAAAGGCGATGACCGTGGTCAGGGTCGAGGCCAGCACCGGCGCCACCATCCGCCGCGCCCCGGTCTCGGCGGCAAGCTGCGGTGGCTCGCCCAGGCTGCGGGCGCGGAAATCGGCGTGCTCGCCCACCACGATGGCATCATCGACCACGACCCCGGTCATCAGGATCAGCGCGAACAGCGAGATCATGTTGAGGGTCATGCCGCTGGCATACATCGCCGCAATCGCGGCCAGCAGCGCCACCGGGATCCCCGCCGCCACCCACAGCGCGGTGCGGGCGTTGAGAAACAAAAACAGCAGCCCCAGCACCAGCCCCAGCCCCATCAGGCCGTTGTCGAGCAGCAGCGCCAGCCGGTCGGTGATCCGCTCGGCCCGGGTGCGCACCAGATCGACCCGCACCCCCTGCGGCAGGCTGGCCTGCAGGGCGGCGGCAACCTCGGCGACCTGGGCCTGCAACTTGATCGCGTCGCCCTGATCGTTGCGATCGACCCGCACCGTCATCGCCGGGTCATCGCCCACGAAATAGGCGCGCGCCCGGTCGATGCCTTCCAGCCGGACGGTGGCCAGATCGCCGATCGTCAGTTGGCTGCCATCGGCGGCCGAGCGCAACACGATGGCGGCGATCTGATCGGGGCTGCGGCGCGCGACCCCGGTGCGCACCCGCGCGCCCGCGCCCACGTCACCGGCCGGCGCGGTCTGCACCATTGCCCCGATCGCGGTGGCGATCTCGGCCATCGTCACGTCGTGGCGGATCAGGGCGACACTCGGCACCTCGACCACCACCTGGGGTGCGGCCAGCCCCTGAATCGTGGTGCGGGTCACCCCGGCGTCGAACAGCCGCGCCACCAGCTCGTCGGCAAAGCCGCCCAACTGATCGACCGAGACCGGCCCGGTGATCACCACATCCGTCACCTGATCGCGCCAGACGGTGCGCCGCACCACCGGGGTCTCGGCCCCCTCGGGCAGATCGCGCACCGCATCGACCGCCGCCTGCACATCGTTGGTGGCCTGGGTCAGATCGCGCCCCGGATCGAACGTCAGGCTGATCCGGGCCGTGCCTTCGGTGGCGGTGGCGGCGGTATCGCTGACCCCTTCGAGCGCGCGCAGCGCCGGTTCCAGCACCTGCACGATGCCGCGATCGACATCCTCGGCCCCCGCCCCCGGCCATTGCACCGAAACCGCGACCTCGGCGATCACCACGTCGGGAAAATACTGGGCCCGGATCCGGGTCATCGCCACCAGCCCCGCGACCACCAGCATCACCAGCACCAGATTGGCCAGCGTCCGGTGCCGGGCAAAATAGGTGATGACCCCGCCGCCTGCGCCCAAAGCCATCGCCTAGCCCCCCATCCGGGTTTCCAGCCGCGCGATCAGCGGCGCGGGCACGCGCTCCTGCGCCAACTGATCCAGCACCCGCGCCCTGACTTCGGCGGGCATCTGCGCGTTGGCCATGACCCGCGCCACCAGCGCGGCGCGGCGCTCGGGCGAAAGCGCCACCAGGGCGGGGGCGGAAGACGCTGCCGCCGCTTCCGGCCGCACCGGACGGATGCGAATCCCGGCCCCCAGCAGCGGCGAGCGCTCGGCCACCACCTCGCGCCCCGCCAGACCCGCCGCGCGCACGATCACCTGATCGTCCTGGCGCCGCAGCAGATCGACCGCAAGCTCTTCCAGCCGGTCATCCGCCGCCAGCACCAGCACCGTGCCGCGCGGCCCCAGCGCGGTGGCCGGCAGCACGATCACCCCATCAAGCGCCGGTTCATCAATCCGCACCGTCACGAAATCGCCGGGGCGAAAGCCGGGGGCGGCGTCGAGCGCGCCGTAAACCAGCCGCCCGGTCTGCCCCGCCGCCACCGCCGCCGCCACCCGCACCAGCCGCCCCTTCGCCACGACCCCGGCCGCATCTAGTGCGACCCGGACCGGGGCGGGCACAAGCTGCCCCGATCCGTCGATCAGGCGCGCGAATTGTGCGGTTGAAAGCCGCAACGACACCTCAAGCGACGCCGGATCAATCAACTCGGCCAGGCGCTCGTTGCCCCCCACCACGCCACCAGCGACCGCCGTCACGGCGTTCAGCAGCCCATCGAATTCGGCCCGGATCTCGGTCTGGGCCAGCGCCCGCCCGGCCTCGGCCAGGGTGATCTGCTGGCGCGCCACCGCCGTGGCCGCCAGATCGACCCGGCTTTCGGCCTGCGACAGCGCCTGCCTGCGCGCCAGCACCGCCTGATCCTCACTTGCGGCGGCCAGCGCCGCAGTCTCGACCGCCGCCGCCGATCCCACCCCGCGCGTCGCCAGATCACTCTGCCGCGCCAGTGCCTGCGCGCGCAAGCTCGCCTGCTTTTGCGCCGCCGCCAGTTCGTCGCGCGCCAGCGCCAGCGCCCGCGTCGCCTCGGCGACCTCGGCCTTGACCCGCGCCAGATCGCTCAGCGCCAGATCGCGCGCCGCCATGGCATCGGCCGGGTCCAGTCGCACCAGAACCTGCCCCGCGCTGACCACCGCCCCGTCCTCGAACCCGTCGGCCAGCCAGATCACGGTGCCCGGCCGCGGGCTGCGCAGCTCCAGCGTCCGGGTCGAGCGCACCTCGCCGAACGCCGTCATCACCGGCACCACCGGCCCGACGGTCGCGGTGACGACGGCGGCGGTGAATTCACGCTCGCGCGCCGCCGGCCCGGCTTCGCCCCCCGCCAGCCGGGCCTGCAAGGCTCCAACCAGGGTCTGCCCGGCCAGCGCCAGAACCCCCAGCGTCAGCGCCAGCAGAAACACCGCCAGCAGGCTCCGTCCGAAAAACCGCATTCCGCCAACCCCTCACCGCACCGCGCGCGTTGATCTGCCACGATGATATATTGCAATTCCTGCCGCAAACCACTGCCCGTTCGCGCCCGCGCCGCCCCGTCGCACTTCTGGCGCGCTCATCGCGCCCTGACGGTTGCTCATCGCTGATCTGCCGCGCCCCCCTTCGGTCTCACTGGTCAAAATATCCCCCGCGGAGCGTCGGGCCCAGCCACCCTGACCTTACGGTGCCATTCCCGGCGCAGCGCCGCCACGCAGCCGCGCCTGCAACGCCAGCAGGTCGGCCCAGGCCTCGCGCTTGGCGGCCGGGTTGCGCAGCAGATAGGCCGGATGCACCATCGCCAGCACCGGGTGGCCGTAAGCCTCGGCCCAGGTGCCGCGCAGCCGGGTGACACCGCGCTGCCCCAGCACCGCCTGACAGGCGATATTGCCCATCACCACCACCAGGTCCGGGGCGGCCAGTTCGACGTGGCGCGCGAGGAACGGTTGCATCATGGCGATTTCCTCGGGCGAGGGATCGCGGTTCTGCGGTGGCCGCCACGGCATCACGTTGGTGATGTAAAGCGCGCGCGCCGGATCTGGGCTGGTGCGCCCCAGCCCGATCGCGGCAAACATCCGGTCAAGAAGCTGCCCCGCAGGCCCGACGAAGGGCAGCCCCGCGGCATCTTCGTCGCGCCCCGGAGCCTCGCCGATCACCATCACCCGCGCCGCCGGATTGCCATCGGCAAACACCGTCGAGCGCGCCCCGCGCCTGATCTCGCAATGCTCGAACCCCGCGATGGCGACACGCAAGGCGGCCAGGCTGTCAGCCTGCGCCGCCGCCGCGCGCGCCATCACCACCGGGTCGGGCACCGGGTCGGGCGGCGCAATGGTCGGCACTGTCGCACGGGGTCGCCCTTGGGCCGGGGTCACCGCCACCGACGGCTCGGCTGCTGCAGCCTGCACCGGATCCGGCTCGACCTTGGGCTGCTGATAGCGGTTGACCGGGGCGTCACCGCCGACCTCGGTTGCCCCCAGCTCTTGCTGCCAGGCCAGCATCGCGACCGCAGTATGATAGTCCGGCTCGGGCGGCATCGTCTCTCCTCGGGGGCGCGACTCGCGCACCCTTGGCAAAGGTAAGGCCCACCCCTTCACGCGACAACCGGTCTTGTCCCACCCGCCCGCGCTTTCTATAACGGAGCCGTGCCCCAGCCGACGGAGAGACCCATGACGTTGCGCGCCCGCCACCTGCTGGGCATCGAACCGCTGGCCCCCGCCGAGATCAGGGCCATTCTCGATCTGGCCGACCGCTATGTCGATCTCAACCGCCGCACCGTCAAGCAATCCGACGTGCTGGCGGGGATGACCCAGATCAACATGTTCTTCGAGGCCTCGACCCGCACCCAGGCCAGTTTCGAGCTGGCGGGCAAGCGCCTTGGTGCCGATGTGATGAACATGGCGGTGGCGCAGTCGAGCGTCAAGAAGGGCGAGACCCTGATCGACACCGCGCTGAGCCTGAACGCCATGCACCCCGACCTGCTGGTGGTGCGTCACCCCGCCTCGGGCGCGGTCAACCTGCTGGCGTCCAAGGTGACATGCGCCGTGCTGAACGCCGGTGACGGCCGCCACGAGCACCCGACCCAGGCGCTCTTGGACGCGCTGACCATCCGCCGCGCCAAGGGCCGCATCCAGCGCCTGACGGTGGCGATTTGCGGCGACATCGCGCACAGCCGGGTGGCACGCTCGAACCTTCTGCTGCTGGGCAAGATGGAAAACCGCATCCGCCTGATCGCCCCCCCCACCCTGATGCCGCCCGGTGTGGCCGAGTTCGGCTGCGAGCTTTTCGACGACATGGCGCTTGGGCTGGAAGGGGCGGATGTGGTGATGATGCTGCGGCTGCAAAAAGAGCGGATGGACGGCGGCTTCATCCCCTCGACGCGCGAATACTACCACCGCTACGGGCTGGACGCCGAGAAACTGGCCCACGCCAGGCCCGATGCCATCGTGATGCACCCCGGCCCGATGAATCGCGGGGTCGAGATCGACGGCGAGATCGCCGACGACATCAACCGCTCGGTGATCCAGGATCAGGTCGAGATGGGGGTGGCGGTGCGAATGGCCTGCATGGACCTGCTGGCGCGCAACCTGCGGGCCGAGCGCGGGCGGGCAGCGGTCGGGGCGATGGCGTGAACGAATTCCTCGCCAACCTTGCGGTCTGGTGGCAGGTGCAGGCTGCCAGCCACCCCGATCTGCTGGCGTGGCCGGTGCTGGTGGCTGCGGCGCTGGCTTTGGTGGCGATCCTGTTTGCGCTGCTGGCCCGGCGCGGGCTTGGCCGCGCCTTGGGCGCGCTGCGCGACTCCGAGGAAGCGGTTCGGATGCAACAGATTGAACTGGAACGGGTCGGTCAAGAGCGCGACGCGCTGCGCGAGCAGGCGACGGATGCCGAGCAGGAGCTGGGCGAGACCCGGATCGCTGCCGCCAGCGAGATTGCCCGCCTGAGCGCCGAACTCGCGGCGGAAAAGCGTCAGGGCGATGACAAGCTGGCGCTGCTGCAAACGGTGCGCAAGGACATGGAAGACCGCTTCAAGCTGCTGGCCGACGAATCGATGCGCCAGAACGGTGAGACGTTGGCGAAAACCAGCCGCGAGCGGCTGGAGGCGGCGCTGAACCCACTGAAGGAACATGTCGGCCGGTTCGAGCTCGAATTGCGCGCGGTGCACGAGGGGGCGCTGAAGGAACGCCAGCAGCTCAAGACCGAGATCGAGCAACTGACCCGCCGCTCGGAAGAGGTGTCGCGCGAAGCGGTGGCGCTGACCCGCGCCCTCAAGGGCGACAAGCAGCGCCAGGGGGCCTGGGGCGAGATGATCCTCTCGACCCTGCTGGAACGATCAGGCTTGCAGGAAGGCGTCGAATACGAGGTGCAGGCGCACCGGGTTTCCGACGACGGCGGGCGCTACCGGCCCGACGTGGTGGTCAGGATGCCGGGCGACAAGCGGCTGGTGATCGATGCCAAAGTGTCGCTGGTCGATTACGAGACGGCGGTGAACGCCGAAGGCGAGACTGATAGGGCGGCGGCGCGCGCCCGCCACGTGGCCGCGCTGCGCCGCCACATCACCCTGCTGTCCGACAAGGGCTATCAGGCGCTGGAGCAGGGCTCGGTCGATTACGTGGTGATGTTCATCCCGATCGAAGGGGCGCTGTCCGAGGCGCTGCGCGAGGCGGGCGATCTGACCAGCTTTGCGCTGGAAAAGAACATCACCATCGCCACCCCGACCACCCTGATGATGGCGCTGCGCACGGTATCCCATGTCTGGGCGATCGAGCGGCGCAACCGCAATGCCGAACAGATCGCCGCGCGCGCCGGTCTGCTTTACGACAAGGTGGCGAATTTCGTCGACTCGCTGCAAGCGGTGGGCAAGAACCTTGGCCTGGCGCAGAAATCCTACGGCGAGGCGATGGATCGCCTTAGCCGGGGCGCGGGCAATGTGCTGGGTCAGGTGGAAAAACTCAGATCACTGGGGGCCAAGGTCAGCAAGGTGATTGCCGCCGACTTTGACGGCGAGCCTGCGCCCGACGATCTGCCCGCCATTCCCGCATCCCCCCCTTCCCCATCCGATTGAGGCAAACATGCATGAAATAAAGCGCGATTCGCTGTTCGGCCCCAACGCGCCGCTGCCGCTGGCCGAGGGCGAAACCCTGCTGCGAAGCTGGACCACCGATCGCGCCACCTACTGGCGGGGCCATGCCATCCTGGCCCTGCTGGGCGGGGTGGTGGCGGGGATCATCCTGGTCTTGATGGGTGACCCCGCGCCCTGGGTCGGCCCGGTGGCGGCGGTGCTGGCGATCGGGGCGCGCGCGGCCTACCTTGCCTCCGAGGCCCGCGATCTGACCTGGCGGCTGACCGATCAGCGCCTGCTTGGCCCGGCCGGGCGCAACCTGGCGCTGAGCGATATCGCCAAAGCCCGCTCGCTGCTGGGCGACGTGCAGGTGGTCACCCGCAGCGGCGACAAGCACCTGATCAAATACATGGCCGACGCCCCCGCCGTGATCGCCGCGATCGAGGACGCACGCAGCGGCAAGCCCGGCCGCAGGAAGCGCAAATGACCCCGACGCGCCGCTCATCGGGCGTGCCCGCCCGCATCGCTGACGCCGGTGAAGACCGACCGGCAGGAAGGGATGAACCACGCTTTGCCGGGCCACGGCCATGACCGCGCCGGGCTGGGAGGGCCTGGCCCGCCTGCGCGCCATCCAGACCGAACGGGAAGAAGATCAGCCATGACCACCCATTTCACCAACGCCCGCCTGATCGACCCCAAGGCCAGACCATGAGCCCGCTTGGCCGACTGGAACGGATTCCCGCCCTGCGCACCATCTGGGCAGACGAGGCGCGCGATTTCACCCCCTGGCTGGCGCGCGCCGAAAACCTGGCGGTGTTGTCCGAGGCGCTGGGGCTTGGCCCCGACGGGCTGGAAATCGAGGCCACCGAGGTTTCGCTGCCCGGCGGGGGTTACCATGCCGACATCCTGTGCCGCGATACCGGCAGCCCGGAAAGCGACCGGGTGCTGATCGAAAACCAGTTCGGCAAATCCGACCATGACCATCTGGGCAAGCTGCTGACCTATGCCAGCGGCTTGCAAGCGCGCACCGTCGTCTTGATCGGCGAGGGCATCCGCCCCGAACACCGCGCGGCGCTGGACTGGCTGAACAGCATCACCAGCGAGGACCACCACTTCTTTGCCTGCGAGCTGGAGCTGTGGCGCATCGGTGACAGCCTGCCCGCACCGCGTTTCAACCTGGTGGTCGAACCCAACGACTGGGCGCGGGGCGTCAACGCCAAGGGCAAGGAGCTGGAGATCGGCGCGTTGTCGGACACACGCCAGTTGCAACTGGCGTTCTGGGAGGGCTTCGAGGCGCATCTGGGAAAGGTGCAACAGCGCATCCGCCCGGTCCGGGCGGTGGCACAGAACTGGATCGTGCATGGCCTTGGCAAGTCCGGCTGCAACCTGAATGCCGTGGTCGGGTTCAAGGGCAACTGGCTGCGGGCCGAAGTTTACCTGACCGGCCCCAATGCCACCGCCCATTTCCAGCAGCTTGCCGCCCAGCGCAGTGCCATCGAGGCCGAGTTCGGCCAGCCGCTGACCTGGGATGACACGGCCGCCAAGGACCGCCGCATCTCGGCCAGCCGCAGCTTCACCGATGTGACCGACCAGGCCACCTGGCCCGCGCAGCACCAATGGCTGGCCGACACCCTGGGGGCCTTGCACCGCACCTTCCACGCCCGCGTCAAAGCCCTGCAATCGCAAAACCAGCGGCCGGAGTTGCCATGACCACCCATTTCACCAACGCCCGTCTGATCAACCCCGAAACCGGCAGCGATGCCTTGGGCAGCCTGACGGTGGCGGGCGGCCTGATCACCGCGATCAACGTCCCCGCCCCGCCCGGTGCCACCCTGATCGACTGCGGCGGCAAGTGCCTTGCCCCCGGCATTGTCGATCTTGGTGTCAAGATCGGCGAGCCGGGCGAGCGCCACCGTGAATCGTTTCGCTCGGCTGGCCTTGCCGCGGCGGCGGGCGGGGTGACCACGATCATCGCCCGCCCCGACACCAGCCCCGCCATCGACACCCCCGAGGTGCTCGAATTCGTCACCCGCCGCGCCATTGATGCCTGCGCGGTGCGCATCCACCACATGGCCGCGCTGACCAAGGGCCGCGCCGGGCGCGAGATGACCGAGATCGGGTTTCTGCTCGATGCCGGGGCGATTGCCTTCAGCGACTGCGACCATGTGACCAGCGACACCAAGGTGCTGTCGCGCGCCTTCACCTACGCCCGATCCTTGGGCGCGCTGGTGATCGGCCACCCGCAGGATCCCGGCCTGTCGGTCGGGGCTGCCACCACCGCCGGCAAATTTGCCAGCCTGCGCGGCCTGCCCGCCGTGCACCCGCTGGCCGAGCGCCTCGGGTTCGAGCGCGACATGGCGCTGGTCGAGATGACCGGGGTGCGCTACCACGCCGACCAGATCACCTGTGCCGCCACCCTGCCCGCGCTGGCCCGCGCCAAAGCCAACGGGCTCGATGTCAGCGCCGGGGTCTCGATCCACCACCTCACGCTCAACGAGTTCGATGTCGGCGACTACCGCACCTTCTTCAAGCTTACCCCCCCCCTGCGCGCGGAAACCGATCGCCTGGCAGTCGTGCAGGCAGTGGCCGACGGCGTGATCGACATCGTCTGCTCGATGCACACCCCGCAGGATGAAGAATCCAAGCGCCTGCCGTTCGAGGATGCCGCCGCCGGGGCGGTAGGGCTGGAAACCCTGCTGCCCGCCGCGCTGCGGCTTTACCACGCCGGGGCAATCGGCCTGCCGCAGCTTTTTCGCGCGCTGGCGCTGAACCCCGCCCGCCGCCTTGGCCTGCCGCAGGGCCGCCTTGCGCCCGGTGCCCCCGCCGATCTGGTGCTGTTCGACCCCGATGTGCCGTTCGTGCTCGACCGCGCCCGGCTGCACTCGAAATCGCGCAACACCCCGTTTGACGGCCAGCGCATGGAGGGTAAGGTGCTGGCCACGTTCGTCGGCGGTCGCCGGGTCTTCAGCAGCGAGGAACAATCATGCCCGACCTGACCACCGCCCCCGGCGCTCTGGCGCTGACCTGCCTGCTGGCCTACCTGCTGGGATCGGTGCCGTTCGGGCTGGTGATCACCCGCCTCATGGGCCTTGGCGATCTGCGTAGCATCGGCTCGGGCAACATCGGTGCCACCAACGTGCTGCGCACCGGCCACAAGGGGGCAGCGCTGGCGACCTTGCTGCTCGATGCCGCCAAGGGCGGGGTCGCGGTGCTGATCGCCCGCGCCATGCTGGCCGAGGATGCCGCCCAGCTTGCCGCTCTCGCCGCCTTCCTGGGCCACATCTTTCCGGTCTGGCTGGGCTTTCGGGGCGGCAAGGGGGTGGCCACCTTCCTTGGCACCCTGATCGCGCTGGCCTGGCCGGTGGGCCTTGCGGTCTGCGCCACCTGGGCCGCCACCGCGCTGATCACCCGCATCTCGTCGCTGGCCGCCCTGGTTGCCACCGCGTCCTCGACGCTCTGGCTGCTCGGCCTCGGTCACGGCCGGATGCTGGCCCTTGGTGCCGTCCTCACCCTGCTGATCTATCAGCGCCACAGCGCCAACATCGCCCGCCTGCGCGCCGGGACCGAGCCAAGGATCGGCAGCCGCAAGGCCTGACACCCCTTTCCCACTGGCCCAAATATCCCGGGGGAGTCGGGGCCGCAGGCCACGACGGGGGCAGCGCCCCCTACAGGCTGGCGGCGTCGTAGATCCGGCGCAGATCGCCGCCCCATGCGCCGTGATAAAGCCCCAGCAGCCGGTCGGCCTGCACCTGCCCGCGCGCCAGGCTCTCATTCAGCGGGGCCAGCAGCCCCTCTTCGCCCAGGCCCCGTGCCACCAGCCCGGCATGCGCCAGGGCAACCGCCGCGCGCGCGAGGTCAACCAGCCTGACCCCGCCCGACTCGGCCTGCAACGCCTTGACCGAGGCCTGCACCCGCAGCCCCTCGCGGGTCGCGGCATCGAAGCCCTTGACCAGATCCCAGGCCGCATCGAGTGCCCCCTGATCATACATCAGCCCCACCCAGAACGCGGGCAGCGCGCCGAGATGGGCGCGATCCCCGGCATCGGCACCGCGCATCTCGATATAGCTTTTCACCCGCGCCTCGGGAAAAACCGTGGTCATGTGGTCGGCCCAATCGGCCAGGGTCGGTTTTTCGCCCGGCAGGGCGGGCAGCCGGCCGTTCAGGAAATCGCGGAAACTCTGGCCAAGCGCGTTGATGTAGTGCCCGTCGCGATGGACAAAATACATCGGCACATCCAGCACCCAGTCCACGTAAGCCTGAAACCCCATGCCGTCGTGAAACGCAAACGGCAGCATCCCGGTGCGGCTGTCGTCGAGCCCGCGCCAGATCCGCGAGCGCCAGCTTTTGTGACCGTTGAGCTTGCCCTCGAAGAACGGGCTCGAGGCAAACAGCGCCGTCGCCACCGGCTGCAAGGCCAGCGCCACCCGCAGCTTTTTGACCATATCGGCCTCGGACGCATAGTCGAGGTTCACCTGCACCGTGCAGGTGCGATACATCATCTCGGTGCCGTGGCTGCCGACCCGCCCCATGTAATCGGTCATCAGCCGGTAGCGCCCCTTGGGCATCACCGGCATCTGGTCGTGGTGCCAGATCGGCGCGGCCCCGACGCTCAGGAACCGCACCCCCATCGGTTCGGCAATCGCCTTGACCTCGGCCAGATGGGTGTCAAGCTCGGCCTCGTTGTCGTGCAGGCGGCCAAAGGGCGCACCCGAAAGCTCGAACTGGCCGCCGGGTTCCAGGCTGATGTTGGCCCCATTGCGGCTGAGCCCGATCATGTGATCCTGCTCCAGGATCGGGGTCCAGCCGAAACGGTCGCGCAAGCCCTGCATCAGCGCCAGCACCGAGCGCGGGCCGTCATAAGGCAGGGGCGAAAGGGTGTCGGTCAGATAGCCGAACTTTTCATGCTCGGTACCGATCCGCCACTGGTCCTTGGGCTTGCACCCCGCCGCCATGACCTCGGCCAGTTGCGAGAAATGCTCGATCGGACCGACACCGGACTGAGGAATCGACATGGGGCTGGCTCCGATCTGCTGCGGTTTCCCGCCTGACCTGTCGCGAAGGCGCGGTCAAGTCAAGGCCAGCCGCGGTGCCCGCCGCCAGATCACCGGCCCGATCACAGAAGCGTCACCGCCCGCGGCGATCAGCGCCCGCCCGGCCGCCGCGCCCGCGTCCCCGTCCAGCGCCGCCACCAGCGCCTGACTGTCCAGCCCCGGCAGGCTGGCAAAAGCGTCGAACAACTGCGCCGCCCCGGCCGCCGCCACCGGGATCAGCAGCGCCTGCCCGTCGCCCTGTTTCAGCCGCCAGTGCGCCCGCCCGTGCAGCACCACCAGCCGCAGCTCGACCAGATCGGGCAGCGCCACGAAGCCCCCCGCCTCGGGGCCGAAATAGCTGATCTGGCCCTCGACCACCTCGACCACACCGGGGGCCGCGACCCCGTGCCAGAATCGCAGCCGCCGCAGCGCCAGCACCGCCAGAGCCAACGCCAGCGCGATCAGCCCGCCCCCCACCGGGGTCAGCACCCAGCCCCCCAGCCCCATCAGCCACAGCCCGCCCCCCGCCACCGCCGCCGCCGCGATCACCTCGCGCCAGCGCCGCAAGGCCGCCATCACCTCGGGGCGGATCAGCGCCCATGGTCCCGGTCCTGATACGCCCACCCTCAATCCCCCGCCGCAAAACTGAACGACACCGCATAGCGCACCAGCGTCAGATTGGGCACCGCCCGCGCCGCCGCGCGGGTGCGCGGATCAAACTCGTGCGCCACAATGATGCCACGCACCGCCTGCGGCTCGTCCTCGGCGGCGATATCGCCCATGTAGCCCAGCACCTGCCCGATCACCCGCGCATCGGTCTTGCCCGCCTTCAACTCGATCACCACCACGGCCCCCGCCGCATCGCGCCCCAGAATGTCGATGAAGCCGGTTGCCACCGCCCGCTCGGCCCCATCGTCGATCACGCTCAGCCCCGGCTCCAGCCGTGAAAGGTTCTCGCGCAGCGCCGTCTGCATGTCGCGCTCCAGCGACAGACGCTGCTTTTCCAATGCCGGTTGGTCATCGTCACCCCGGCACCCCGGATCGGAAAGCGCCGCGTCACCGTCGGCCCCGTCATCGCTTTCGGCCCCGCTCCACGGTGCCCCGATGAACCTGGCGTAAATCGCCACCGCACTTTTCAGGGTGGCCAAACCGTTGCGCACATTGCCGTTTATCTCGACGCGCGACGGATTGGGTCGCCGGTGCCGCTCGTCGGCATTCGAGTAGGTCAGTTCGGCAATCAGACCGCGCATACCGCCCCGGGCATGAATGTCGTCCAGCGACTCGCCATAGGCGCGCTCGACGGTGCGCACATTCGCCACGCGGGCACTGATCGTGTTGCCGGAATAGCCCTGCGCTTTCAGCCAGTTTTCATAATCCGACCGCATCGCCGCCCCTCACACCCAATCCCCCAACGCCGCCTGCCACAGCACCAGCGCCGCCACCGCCGCCGTATCGGCGCGCAGGATGCGCGGGCCAAGGCTGATCGGCACCACGTAGCGCAGGGCGCGCAGGCGGGTCTGCTCGGCTTCCGAGAACCCGCCCTCCGGCCCGATCAGAATCGCCCAAGGGGCCCCAGCGAGGACGCCCGACAGGGGGGACGAGCGTCCCGCCATCTGCTCGTCGCACCACATGAGGTGCCGCTCGGCGGGCCAGGTGTCGAGCACCTTGTCCAGACTTTGCAGATCGCCGACCTCGGGAACAAACGTGCCGCCGCATTGTTCCGCCGCCTCGACCGCATGAGCCTGCAAGCGGTCCTGGCGGATGCGCTCGGCATTGGTGAAACGGGTCTGCACCGGCAGAATCCGCGAAGCCCCCAGCTCGGCCGCCTTTTCGACAATGAAATCAGTGCGCGCCTTCCTGATCGGGGCGAACAGCAGCCACAGGTCGGGCGGCATCTGCAACGGGCGGGTCTGGGCGGCGCAGACCAGAACGCCGGAGCGCCGCCCGGCCTCGGCCACCTCGGCCCGCCACTCGCCGTCCACCCCGTTGAACACCAGCACCGGCGCGCCCGCCCCCAGCCGCATCACTGCAAACAGGTAATTGGCCTGCGCCGGGTTCAGCGGAACCGGTTGCCCCGCCCCAAGCGGCTGATCTACAAAGAGCCTGATTTTCACCTCTGCCATGAGGCCAGCCTATGGTGCGTCAATCCGGATTGCCAGAGCCCACGACAGGCGGCGTGGCCGATGCCCCGCGCGGCAACTGGGTCGATCGCTTGGCCCCCGCCGCCAGCCGCCCCTACCTGCGCCTGAGCCGCGCCGACCGCCCGATCGGCACCTGGTTGTTGCTGATCCCCTGCCTCTGGGGCCTGGCGCTGGCCGCCGCCGCCGACCCAAACGGCTACAAAGCCTGGGACCTCTGGATCGCGCTTGGCTGCGCCCTTGGCGCGTTTGCGATGCGCGGCGCGGGCTGCACCTGGAACGACATCACCGATCGCCACATCGACGCCGCCGTGGCGCGCACCCGCAGCCGCCCGATCCCCTCGGGGCAGGTGACGCTGCGCGGGGCGCTGCTCTGGATGGCGGTGCAGACCGCGCTCGGCGCGCTGATCCTGCTCAGCTACAACCGCGCCACCATCGCGCTTGGCGTAGCCTCGCTTGGGCTGGTGGCGATCTATCCCTTTGCCAAGCGCTTTACCTGGTGGCCGCAGGTCTTTCTGGGGCTGGCGTTCAACTGGGGTGCGCTGGTGGGCTGGAGCGCACATGCGGGCGGCCTGGGCCTGCCCGCCGTGCTGCTGTGGGGCGCGGGGATCGCCTGGACCCTGTTCTACGACACCATCTACGCCCATCAGGACAAGGACGACGACGCCCTGATCGGGGTCAAATCCACCGCCCGGCTGTTCGGGGCCAACACCCGGCCATGGCTGCGGGGTTTTCTGCTGGCCGCGGTGCTGGCCCTGACGGCGGCGGTGGTGCTGGCGCTGCCCGCCAGCGCATCGGGCTGGCAGATGGGGGTGGCGCTGGCCGGGGTCTGGGCCTTTGGCGCGCATCTCGCCTGGCAACTGGGGCAGCTTGACCCCGACGATCCGGCCAACTGCCTGCGGGTCTTCCGCACCAACCGCGACGCCGGGCTGATCCTTGCGCTGTTTCTTGCCGTGGCGGTGCTGGTCTGATTGAACCACCCGCCCGCAGCGCCTAAAGCTGACCGACATTGCCCGAACGAAAGCTGACCGATGCGCCTGTCACCTGCCCTGATCGCCGCCGCCGCCTTTGCGCTGGCCGCCGTGCTGGCGCTGGGCGTGGCGGTGCTGGCGGTCACAGCCGTCGAGCAGCGCTCGGCGGCGGCAGTCAGATCGCGCCTGCTGGCCGATGGCTTCACCTGGGCCAGCGTCAGTCCCGACGGCCTGCGGCTTGACTTGTCCGGCACCGCCCCGACCGAAGCCGCCCGCTTTCGCGCCGTCGCTCTGGCGGGCAGCGTGGTTGCGGCCGGGCGGGTGCAGGACGGGCTGGACGTGACACCGGTCAGCGCGATCGAGCCGCCGCGCTTTTCGGTCGAAATCCTGCGCAACGAAGACGGCATTTCGCTGATCGGTCTGGTGCCAGGGGCAGAAGGCGGGGCTGAACTGGCGACCCGGATCAGCGCCCTGATGCCCGACGTGGTGATCGGCGACATGCTTGAATCGGCGCCCTTTCCGGCCCCCGAACGGTGGGAATCGGCGCTGAGCTTCGGGCTCGAAGCCCTGACCCTGCTGGCGCGCGCCAAGATCTCGATTGCCGCCGACCGGGTGGCAATCACCGCGATTGCCGGCAGCATTGCCGAAAAGCGCGGGCTCGAGTCCGCCCTGGCGGCGCGCACCCCGAAGGGATTGACGGTGGCGATCGCCATCTCGGCCCCGCGCCCGGTGTTGACCCCCTTCACCCTGCGCTTTGTGCTGGACGGCGATGGGGCGCGCTTTGATGCCTGTTCCGCCGATTCTGACGCGGCCCGCGACCGGATCATCGCCGCCGCCGTGGCCGCCGGAGCCGAGGGCAAGATCGCCTGCACCATCGGCCTCGGGGTGCCCTCGCCATCCTGGGCCGAGGCCGCGAGCGTCGGCATTGCGGCGCTGGCCGAACTGGGCGGGGGAAGCCTGACCTTTGCCGATGCCGATATCAGCCTGCTGGCTGCCGCCGACACCCCGCAGGACCGCTTTGATCGGGTGGTGGGCGAATTGCACGCGGCGCTGCCGCCGGTGTTCTCGCTGGCCGCCACCCAACCGCCCAAGCCGGTGGCCAGCATCCTGGGCCCGGCCGAATTCACCGCCAGCCTCGCCGCCAACGGGCAGGTGCAACTGCGCGGGCGGCTGACCGACCCCTTGCTGCGCAACGCGGTCGATAGCTATGCCCGCGCCCGGTTCGGGGCGTCACGGGTCTATACCGCAACCCGGCTTGACCCCGAACTGCCGGTCGGCTGGCCGGTGCGGGTGCTGGCGGGGCTGGAAAGCCTCGGCGAGCTGGTCTCGGGCGATCTGCTGGTGCGCGCCGATACGGTCGAGATCAGCGGCGTCACCGGCTCGCTTGACGCCAGCGCCCGGATCACCCAGGTGCTGTCGGGCAAGCTGGGGCAGGGCCAGACCTTCAAGGTCAGCGTGCGCTATGACGAAGCCCTTGATCCGCTGGCGGCCCTGCCCACCCCCGAGGAATGCATGGCCGACATCAGCGCCACCCTGACCCGCCAGAAGATCACCTTTGCCCCCGGCTCGACCGAAATCGCGGCGGCGGCGGGGGGCACCCTGGACGCGCTGGCGAAAACGCTGATCGACTGCCCGGATCTGAGGCTGGAAATCGCGGGGCACACTGACGCACAAGGATCATCCGAAGGCAACCGGGCGCTGTCGCAGGCCCGCGCCGAAGCGGTGCTGATGGCGCTGCAAGGCCGCCGCGCGCCGGTGGCCGGTCTGACGGCGGTGGGCTACGGCGAGGAACGGCCGCTGGCCGACAATGACAGCGACGCCGGCCGCGAGGCCAACCGCCGGATCGAATTCACCCGCCGGTTCGACGCGGCGCAAGACCCTGCCGCCGGGGCGGCGGCCGCGGCCGGGCTTCTGCCGGCACCGGCGGCCGCCCTGCCCCCTTCCGGTGATGCACCCGAGGCGCTGCCGCCGATCGCGCCCGACAACCCCGACCCCGACGCCGCCGGGGCGGTGCTCGATTTCCCGGATGAGTCCAGCCCCTCGCTGGCCCCCACCGCAAACACGCAACGCCCGCACCCCCGCCCTCAAACCCGCTGAGGCCAGATCAGACCGCCATGAACCGCACCGAATTCATCATCGCCACCACCATCATCCTGCTTGTGGCCTTTGCCATGGGGTGGTTTGCCTATTGGCTGCTGCACCGCTTTACCCGCGGCGCCGGCGGCGACATGGGCGAGCTTGACCGGCTGGCCCAGGCGCTGCACGAGGCCGAGGAGACCCGCGATCAGGCTGTCCTTTATCTGGAAAGCCGCGAAGCCGAGCTGACCAGCCAGGTCGCCCAGACCGAGGCCGAGCTGAACGCCACCATGGACGGCTTGCGCGATGCCCGCGCCGAGGCCGAAGAGCTGCGCGCCTATATCGAGCGCCTGCAGTCGGACGGCTAGGCGGGGGGCTGTCTGCCCCCCCAAGCGTCGCCGCGGGCGACGCGTTCTTCGCTGAAAACCTTCCGCAGGAAGGTTTTCCGGGCGCTCATCACCCCCGAGGATATTTGTGCAAAGGTGAAAGGGCGAAGGGTCATGCACCGCAGAGCAGGGTCTCGATCAGGGCCGACGCGGGATCGCTCAGCGCGTCGATCACGTTGAAATGGTGGCGCTCGGGGGCGACGGTCCAGGGGCAGGCCCAGGCCTCGGACAGGGTGCGCGCCTGCCACAGGAAGGCCGGGCGCTCTTGCCCGCCGACCCAGACATGGGCCGCGCAGGCGGGATCACGGGCCAGCCGGGCCGGGCTTTCGGATGTAACCTCGGCGGCGTCAAGGTGCAGGGTCCGGTTCATCGCGTTGTCGAGCATCGGGGCCAGATCAGCCACCGGCGAGATCGGCACCACCCGGGCGGGCGGGGTGCGCAGCGGGGCACCCAGGCAGCCCATCCGGGCGGCCAGATGCCCGCCCGCCGAATGGCCGGTGATCACCAGCGGGCCGGGCACCACGGCGGCAATCGCCATCACCGCCTGACCGATCTCGACCGTCATGGCCGATATCCGGGCCGCCGGGGCCAGGGTGTAGGAGGGCAGCGCGCAGGCCCAGCCGCGCGCCACCGCCCCGCGCGCCAAGTGGGAATAATCCTGCCGCGCGCCTTGCAGCCAGTAGCCGCCA
>CAYQPD010000022.1:4483-25351 GCA_964419305.1 uncultured Rhodobacter sp. | reverse complement strand
GCAGGCAGGCCCCGTAAGGCGGCAGCGGCTGCTCGCCGCAGGGGTTGGTGGCGGCAATGGTCTCGACATACCTCAGGTTGTTCACGGCATTGATGCGGTCGATGAAGATCACGCCGGGTTCGGCAAAATCATAGGTCGCGCGCATCATCCGGTGCCACAGATCGCGCGCCTGAAGGGTGCGGTAAACCTTGCCGTCGAACCCCAGATCCCACGGCCCGTCGGCCTTGACCGCCGCCATGAACGGATCGGTCACCAGCACCGAAAGGTTGAACATCCTGAGCCGCGCCGGATCCTGCTTGGCGGCGATGAAGGCCTCGATATCGGGGTGATCGCAGCGCAGGGTGGCCATCATCGCACCACGGCGCGATCCGGCCGACATGATGGTGCGACACATCGCATCCCACACGTCCATGAACGACAATGGCCCCGAGGCATCCGCCGCCACCCCCTTGACCTGCGCGCCGCGCGGCCGGATCGTGCTGAAATCATAGCCGATCCCGCCACCCTGCTGCATGGTCAGCGCCGCCTCTTTCAGGGCCTGGAAGATACCGGCCATGTTGTCGGGAATGGTGCCCATCACGAAGCAGTTGAACAGCGTGACCTGACGCCCGGTGCCGGCCCCGGCGGTGATGCGTCCGGCGGGCAGAAATTTGAAACCCTCTAGGGCGGCGTAGAACCGGCCTTCCCAAAGGGCCGGGTCGGCCTCGACGCCGGCCAGGGCGCGGGCGATGCGGTGCCAGCTATCCTCGACGGAGGCATCAATCGCGGTGCCGTCGGGGGCCTTGAGGCGATACTTCATGTCCCAGATCTGCTCGGCAATCGGGGCGGCGAATCGGGACATGGGATGAGCCTTCGGCTTGTGGGGGAATGGGCAGGAGGCACAAGATACGGCGGGGGAGGGCAAGGGTCAACTTGAAGTCTCGCCGTTGGCCGCTATTGTCCGCGGCACGCGGGGAGTGATCATGGCCGGTTTCGTCAATCTTGTGAAGCTCTGCGTTGGCACCGACCGGGTCGAAGACCTGATCGACTGGCAACAGGGCCAAAGCTGGCCCGGCGGCCACCCGGTGCATGTCACGCGGATGTGGCCCAAGCGTGGCCAGGAGTTGCTGGCGGGCGGCTCGCTTTACTGGGTGTTAAAGGGCGTGATTCTGGCGCGACAACGGCTCGTGGCGCTGGAGGAAGTGCAAGGCAGCGACGGTATCCGGCGCTGCGCGCTGGTGCTGGACCCCGCCGTGATCCGTACCGCCGGCGCACCCCGGCGACCGTTTCAGGGCTGGCGCTACCTTGACCCGGCGGATGCGCCGCGCGATCTGGCACCGGGGCGGAAGTTCGAGACGGCACTACCCGACCAACTGGCGCGGGCGCTGGCGGACATCGGGCTGCGCTGAGGCCCGCTCTTCCCTTCCTGCGGTCGGTCATCGCTGCAACGGATCACGATGACCGACCGCAGGAAGGGAAGAGTGCGGGGGCGCTGCCCCCGCACCCCCGGGATATTTGGTCAAAGGAGAAACTTGAAGCGAGCCGGATGCTATCGGTTGTCGGCAGTCCCCAACCCGAGCTGCCGGGTCAGCGTGGCGAGGGTGGCGAGGGTCGCGGCGGTCCAGCCTGCGGTGCGGCTTTGGAACAGCACCGCCTGGCTCTGGTGGATCAGCCCGTCCGACAGCACCTTGAGGTGATTGGCGCGCAGGGTCTCGCCCGACGAGGTGATATCGGCAATCGCCTCGGCGGTGAGGTTCTTGACGGTGCCTTCGGTCGCGCCCTGACTGTCGATCAGTTGATAGTCGGCCACCCCATGGGCGGTCAGGAACTCGCGCGCGAGACGGTGGTATTTGGTGGCGATCCGCAGCCGGAAACCGTGGCTGGCGCGGAAGGCCGCGGCGGCGGCGTCGAGATCATCAAGGGTTGCGACGTCGATCCAGGCGGCAGGCACGGCCAGGATCAGGTCGGCGTGACCAAAGCCAAGGGGGGCGAGTTCCGCCACCTGCTGGGGCCAATCGGCCAGCTTTTCGCGCACCAGATCCGAGCCGGTGACGCCGAGGTGAATCCGCCCGGCGGCCAGTTCGCGCGGAATTTCGCCAGCCGAAAGCAGAACCAGTTCAATGCCTTCCACACCTTCCACGGCCCCCGCATATTCGCGTTCGGCCCCGCTTTGGTGCATCAGGACACCGCGCGAACCGAACCACTGAAAGGTTTTTTCCATCAGGCGGCCCTTCGAGGGCACCGCAATCTTGAGAGTCATGCCGGTTCTCCGCGCAACGCGACCACCAGTCCGGGCCGGATGATGCCGCCCACGGCGGGGATCGAGCGGCCTTGCCCCAGCACCGCCGTCAGCGCGTCATAGCGCCCGCCCGACGCCACCGGCGGCAGGGCCGGATCGGCGGCATGAAAGCTGAACACGAAGCCGTCGTAATATTCCAGCGTGGTGCGGCCGTGGCTGGCCTCGAACGGCAGGGTGCCCACGTCGATGCCACGGGTGGCCAGCGCGTCAAGGCGCTTGGCAAAGCGGTCAACCGCCGGTGCGATGGCGGGCAGCAGCGGGGTGATGCCGCGCAGGTGGGTCAGCGCCGCAGTCGCCGGGGCCTGCAGGGCGAGAAGGTCGTAAAGCAGCGCCGCCTCGGGGGCGGCAAGCGGAGCCACCCCGGCATCCGCCAGCAGGGCGCGGGCACGGGCAGCAATCGCCTCGGCGCTGCGCAGGCCGATGGCGGGGCCTGCCGCCGCGATCAGAACCTCGGGCGGGGCGCTGGCGAGATGGTCAAGCAGCCGCGCGCGCGCCTCGGGCAGGGCCACCCGGCCGGCAAAGCGATCGAGCAGCGCCCGAAACCGCGCCGGTCGCCAGATGTGGCGCAGCAGCGCCGCCTTGCGCGGTGGGGTGGTGGAAAGGCCCTGCACGGCAGCCATCAGGATGCCGATGTCGCCGGTGGCCGGGCGCAGGCCAAGCGGCGCAAGGGTCTGGGCGAACAGGGCAAAGACCTCGGCGTCAGCAGCTTCGGGGGCGGCGCGGTCGAACACCTCGAAGCCGACTTGCAGGTATTCCGAGGCGCGCGCGCCAAGGTGGGCTTGGGCGCGGAACACTTCGCCCATATAAGTGTAGCGGGCGGGGTCGGCACCGTGCGCCATGTGGGCCTGCACCACCGGCACGGTGAAATCGGGGCGCAGCATCATCTCGCCGCGCAACGGATCGCTGGTGACGTAGGCGCGCGCCCGGATATCCTCGCCGTAAAGGTCGAGCAGGGTTTCGGCGGGCAGCAGGATGTCGGCATCGACCGGCACCGCTCCGGCGGCCTGAAACCGGGCAAACAGGCGCTCGGCCTCGGCCCGGATGGCGGGTTTTTCGGTCATTGATCCAGCATCTTGCGCACCGCCGCCACCAGATCGGCACGCGGGATTTCCACCTGGGCGGGGCGATCCTTCCATTGCTCCAGCGTGGCACTTTCGGCGATCCTGGCACCCAGGATCAGGTCTTTGAGGATCACGGTGCCCTTTTCGGCCTCGATCCCGCCCTGGATCACGGCCACAGGCGAGCCGCGTTTGTCGGCGTATTTCAACTGGTTGCCGAAGTTTTTCGGGTTGCCGAGGTAAACTTCGGCGCGAATGCCAGCCGCGCGCAGATCGGCGGCCATGCCCATGTAGTCGGCCATGCGGTCGCGGTCCATCACTGTCACCACCACCGGACCGGGGGTGGAGCCCGCCACCCGCCCCTTGGCCCGCAGCGCCGCCAGCAGCCGGTCCACCCCGATCGAGACGCCGGTGGCGGGCACCTTTTGGCCGGTGAAGCGCTCGACCAGATCGTCATAGCGCCCGCCGCCCGCCACCGAGCCGAATTGCCGCTTGCGGCCCTTGTCGTCGAGGATTTCAAAGGTCAGTTCGGCCTCATAGACCGGGCCGGTGTAGTAGCCAAGACCACGCACCACCGAGGGGTCGATCACGATGCGGTCGGGGCCATAGCCTTGGGCGGCGAGGAGGGAAGCAATGCTTTCCAACTCGGCAACGCCGTCGAGGCCGGTTGCCGATCCCTGCACCAGATCGCGCAACTGCGCGAGTGTCGCCGCACCCGTGTCGCGCCGCGCTGCGACAAAGCCCAGCACAACCTCGGCCTGTTGCGCGTTCAGTCCCGCGCCCTTGGTGACATCACCGCTTTCGTCCTTGCGCCCCTCGCCCAGCAGGTCACGCACCCCCTGCGGCCCCAGCCGGTCGAGTTTGTCAATCGCGCGCAGCACGATGCCGCGCTCATGGATGAAACGGCTGGGGTCGGCAGGATCGAGCACGCCCGCCGCCTCCATCACCCCGTTCAGCACCTTGCGGTTATTCACCCGCACCACATAGTCGCCGCGCGGAATGCCCACCACTTCCAGCGCATCGGCCAGCATGGCGCAAATCTCGGCGTCAGCCGCCACCGACGCCGCCCCGACCGTATCGGCATCGCATTGATAGAACTGGCGAAATCGACCCGGCCCCGGCTTCTCGTTGCGCCACACCGGCCCCATCGCGTAGCGCCGGTAGGGGCTGGGCAGGTCGTTGCGATACTGCGCGGCCACCCGCGCCAGCGGGGCGGTCAGGTCATAACGCAGCGCCAGCCAGTCGGCGTCTTCGTCCTGCCAGGCGAACACGCCGTCGTTGGGGCGATCGACATCGGGCAGAAACTTGCCCAAGGCCTCGACCGTTTCCACCGCCGAGGTTTCCAGCGGATCAAAGCCGTAGCGGTGGTAAACTGCCGCGATCTGGTCCAGCATCAGCTTGCGTTCGCTGACTTCCGCGCCGAAATAATCACGAAAGCCCTTTGGCGTTGCAGCCCTCGGGCGGCGGGTGGATTTCGCTTTGGTCGGATCAGGGGCCATGGGTTGGAAGCCTTCGCTTGACGTCGCGGGCGGTGTAGCGGATGGGACGGGCAGCGACAAGTCGGCGATGCAGCGGGGCAGGCGATGGAACGGCGGATCGAAGCGGTGGAAGAGAAAATGGCGCATGTGCTGCGCGCGATCGACGATCTGTCGGACGTGGTGGCGGCGCAGGCCAACGAGATCGACCGGCTGAAGCGTCAGGTCGGCCTGCTGCTGGGGCGCGAGGCCGGGCGCGAGGCGGAAAGCGGGGCGGTGGTGCTGGCCGACCAGAGGCCGCCGCACTGGTAAGCCCGGTTGGATGAGTATTTGGGCAAAGAAGAAGCTGCCAGCCGGGGTGCCGCGATGACCGCCCGCAAGGAAGGGAAGAGCGGCTAGATATCTTCCAGCATCAGCACGCCGGGCACCGCCTTGAGCGCGCCCTTGACGCCGGGGGTCACCGGGTAGTCCTGCGCCAGGGTGAGGTCGATCTCGCGGCCGGCCGCATCGCTGACGCACAGGATGATCTGGGCTTTGATGCGGCCAGGGGGCAGGTGATCGAGCAGGCTCGCGACCGCAGCCGCGGCCTCGGCGCGGCCAAGATGGATGCGCAGCGCTGACGCCCCGGCCTCGGCGGCAACCTGATCAATCGGCTGAACCGCGTTTGCCAGCAGCTTGAGGGTGTCGCCCTCCAGTTCGGCCTTGACCGAAAGCACCACGTTCATGCCGGGTTCCAGCAGATCGCGCGCGGTCTCAAGCACGTCCGCGAACACCGTGACTTCGTAAAGCCCGCTCGGGTCGGAAAGTTGCACGAAAGCATAGCGGTTGCCGCGGGCGGATTTCTTTTCCTTGCGCGAGGCGACCGAGCCCGCGATCTTGGCCAGCACCGGCATGCCTTCGGCCCTGAGCCTGATCTCACTTAGGGTCAGCACCGCGCGGCGTCGGAGGGCGGCCATGTAATCGTCCAGCGGGTGGCCGGTCAGGTAAAAGCCAACCGCCTGATGTTCCTGCGCCAGCCGTTCGGCGGCCGGCCAGTCGTCGCGGCTGGCCAGGCGCGGCTCGGGCAGATCGGCCCCGGCCTCGCCGAACAGCGACACCTGCGCCGAAGCGCGCGCCTCGTGCGCGGCGCTCGAATAAGCGACCAGCGCATCCAGCGCCTCGAACACCCGGGCGCGGTTGGGATCAAGGCAATCAAACGCCCCGGCGCGGGCCAGCATCTCAAGCGCGCGCTTGCCGACGCGTTTGAGGTCGGCGCGGCGGGAAAGGTCGAACAGCGAGGTGAACGGCTGACCGCCGCGCGCCGCGACGATGGCCTGCATCGCCTCGACCCCCACCCCTTTCAGCGCCCCCAGCGCATAGACCACCGCGCCATCCGCAACCGTGAAGGTGGCGAGGCTGTGGTTGACCGAAGGCGGCACGGTGCGCAGCCCCAGCTTGTCCACCTCGCGCTTGTAAACCGCCAGCTTGTCGGTCTGGTGGATATCGCCGTTCATCACCGCGGCCATGAATTCGACCGGGTGATTGGCCTTGAGCCAGGCGGTCTGATAGCTGACCACGCCGTAGGCGGCGGCGTGTGATTTGTTGAAGCCGTAGTTGGCAAACTTTTCCAGAAGGGCGAACACCTCGCCCGCCTTGTCGGCAGCGATGCCGTGGGTCGCGGCGGCTCCGGCGATGAATTTCGGGCGCTCGCGGGCCATTTCCTCGGGCTTCTTCTTGCCCATGGCACGGCGCAGCAGGTCGGCCTGACCCAGCGAATACCCGGCCATGATCTGGGCGATCTGCATCACCTGTTCCTGATAGACGATGATGCCCTGGGTCTCGGCCAGGATGTGGTCGATCGAGGGGTGCAGCGATTCCAGCGCACGCTGGCCGTTCTTGACCTCGCAATAGGTCGGGATGTTTTCCATCGGGCCGGGGCGGTAAAGCGCCACGAGGGCCACGATATCTTCGATGCAGGTCGGTTTCATCCGGCGCAGCGCGTCCATCATGCCGGTCGATTCCACCTGAAACACCGCCGTGGTGCGGGCCGAGGCGTAAAGATCGTAGGTCTTGGGGTCATCAAGTGGGATCAGCGAAATATCGACCTCGATGCCGCGCAGGCGCAGCAGGTCCAGCGCGTTGCGGATCACCGTCAGGGTCTTGAGGCCGAGAAAGTCGAATTTCACCAGCCCGGTGCTTTCGACCCATTTCATGTTGTATTGGGTCGCGGGCATGTCGGAACGCGGATCCTGGTAAAGCGGCACCAGCTCGTCCAGCGGGCGGTCGCCGATCACCACCCCGGCGGCATGGGTGCTGGCATTGCGCAGCAGCCCCTCGATCTGCTGGCCGTAGTCCAGCAGGCGCGCCACCACCTCTTCCTTCGCCGCCTCGCGCAGGCGGGGCTCGTCGGCCAGCGCCTTGGTGATCGACACCGGCTTGACACCATCGGTGGGGATCATTTTCGACAGCCGGTCAACCTGCCCGTAGGGCATTTGCAGCACCCGGCCCAGATCGCGGATCGCGGCTTTTGACAGCAGCGCGCCGAAAGTGATGATCTGCCCCACCCGGTCGCGGCCATATTTGCCCTGCACGTAGCGGATCACCTCTTCGCGCCGGTCCATGCAGAAGTCGATGTCGAAGTCGGGCATGCTGACCCGCTCGGGGTTCAGGAAGCGCTCGAACAGCAGGTTGTAGCGCAAGGGATCAAGGTCGGTGATGGTCAGGGCATAGGCCACCAGACTGCCCGCCCCCGAACCACGGCCGGGACCGACCGGAATGCCCTGATCCTTGGCCCATTTGATGAAATCGGCCACGATCAGGAAATAGCCGGGAAATTTCATCTGCTCGATGATGCCCAGCTCGAACGCCAGCCGGGCTTCGTAGTCGGCCACCGACACCGCATGCGGAATCACCGCCAGCCGGGCGGCCAGCCCGTCGCGGGCCTGACGGCGCAGTTCCTCGACCTCGTTTTCGGCAAAGCGCGGCAGGATCGCCGCGCGCCTGGTCACCGCAAAGGCACAGCGCCGGGCGATCTCGACGCTGTTTTCCAGCGCCTCGGGCAGATCGGCGAACAGGGTGGCCATTTCGGCCTCGGTCTTGAAAGAATGCTGCGGGGTCAGGCGGCGACGGGGTTGCTGCTGATCGACGTAGGCCCCTTCCGCGATGCACAACAGCGCATCATGCGCCTGATACATTTCGGCTTTCGGGAAATACACGTCGTTGGTGGCAACCAGCGGCAGCGCCAGCGCATAGGCCAGCTCGATCAGCCCGCGCTCGGTGGCGGCCTCGGCCGCGGTCAGCGCGCCCCCCGGGCCGGGGTGGCGTTGCAACTCGACGTAAAGCCGGTTCGGATAGATCGCGGCCAGCCGTGCCAGCAGCACCTGCGCCTTGGCCCCCTGCCCGGCCTGAAGCAATCGCCCCACCGGCCCCTCCGCCCCACCGCTCAGGCAGATCAGCCCCTCGGCATGGGCGGCCAGCTCGTCCAGCGTCAGTTGCGGCAACTGGCCACCGCCATTTTGCGCACCGGGGCCGACGTAAAGGCAGGTCTGAAGCTTCATCAGATGGCGATACCCCAGTTCGGACTGCGCCAGCAGCACGACCGGCGCGGGGCTGCGCGGGCGCTCGCCGGGGGCAGCGGGATCGTGCGCCACACTGATCTGGCAGCCGATGATCGGTTGCACCCCGGCGCTTGCGGCCAAGGTCGAGAACTCCATCGCGGCGAACATGTTGTTGCTGTCGGTCACCGCCACGGCGGGAATGTCCTGCGCCGCGCACAGCCCGATCAGCTTCTTGAGCGGCACCGCCCCTTCCAGCAGCGAGTATTCGCTGTGCACACGCAGATGAATGAATCGGGGCTGGCTCATGGCCCGACCCTAGCCAATGCCGCGCCCGGCGGAAAGGCCGCGATCGGGGTTGCGGCGCAGATCGGGCATTGTCGCCTGCCGGGTCGGGTGCTTTACTGCGCCAGCAAAGGATGACGCATGAAACGCCTGGCTCTTGCTCTTGCCCTCGCCCTTGGCGCACCGCTGCCCGCCCTGGCGCAGAGCTTTCCGGTGCAACGCTGCATGAACCTCGGCGACGCCCTCGATACGCCGACGGTCGAGGGCGAAAGGGGCTACATCATCCACAGCTCGGATTTCGATGCGCTGCAAAAGGCGGGGTTCGATACCGTGCGCCTGCCGGTGCGGTTTTCGACGCGCTGGAATGGCAGCGCGATCAACCCCGCCTTCCTGCGCCATGTCGATGTGCTGATCAAGGCGGCGCTGGCGCGCAAATTGAACGTGATCCTCGATCTGCACCATTTCACCGACCTGATGGCCGACCCGGCGGCAAACGCCGCCACCTTTCAGAGCATCTGGCGCGAGCTCGCGGTCCATTACGTGGGCTGGCCCGATGGCCTGATGTTCGAGCTGTTGAACGAGCCCGAAGCTCGCCTGACCACCCCGGCGGCGCTGGAGCTTTACGCCAGCGTGATGCCGCTGGTCCGTGCGCTGCACCCAGACCGCTGGGTGATCCTGGGCGGCGCGAATTTCAACAGCCTGGACCAGATGCTGACCCTGTCGCCGGGCGACGCGCACACCGCCTCGACCTTCCACTATTACGATCCGTTCAGCTTCACCCATCAGCAGGCCGACTGGATCACCCCGGTGCTGCCCGCCGCAAGCTGGGGCACATCGGCCGACCGCGCCGCCGTCAGCGCCGACATGGCCCGCGCCGCCCGCCATCCCGGCCCGGTGTTTCTCGGAGAATTCGGTGCCTTCCGCCGGATCCCCGACGCTCAGCGCGCCGACTGGCTGCGCGCGGTGCGCGAGGCGGCCGAGGCCAACGGCATCGGCTGGTGCGCCTGGTCGTTCGGCTCGAACTTCGCCGCCTTCGATACCGGGTCCAGGCGCTGGAACCCGGCCGTGCTGGACGCGCTGACGAAGTGATTCCCGCCATTCATCGGCCGTCCGGACAAGTGCTGTCGGAAATTCCGCAAATCTAATGCTTGCCAACCGGCCCCGGCGCTGGCTTCATGGCAGCACAACATCCAAGGGCGCGTGGCCCGCTTTACGCCGCATCGGGCGGGCACGCATTGGCATCAGACCAGGCCTTGAACGGGGAGAAGGCGGCGGACATTTCGGATGACCGAGATCGCGTTTCGGCTCAATGGAACGCCGGTTCGCCTGAGGGCGCAAGACCCGACGCGAACCCTGCTTGATTGGCTGCGCTGCGAGCGCGGCCTGATGGGCACCAAGGAGGGCTGCAACGAGGGCGACTGCGGCGCCTGCACCGTGATGCTCAGCGATGCCGCTGGCGCGCGCGCGGTCAACGCCTGCATCCTGCTGCTGGCCCAGGTGCATGGCAAGGCGGTGCGCACGGTCGAAGGCATCGCCGCCCCCGATGGCACCCTGCACCCGGTGCAACGCGCGCTGATCGACCATCACGCCAGCCAGTGCGGCTTCTGCACCCCGGGTATCGTGGTAGCCTTGGCCACCGCCCACACCGCGGCGCGCCACGATCACGACGACGTGCTGGCGGGCAACCTTTGCCGCTGCACCGGCTACGCCCCGATCATCAAGGCGGCAGAGGCAGTCGAGACCGCCCCCGTGCCCGCCTGGATCACGGCCGACTCTGCCAATTTCTCCTTTGCCCAAATATCCTCGGGGGTGGGGTCCGGGGCGGGGGCAGACAGCCCCCGCCCCGGCGCTTTCCGCCCGATCAGCGCCGACCAACTGGCCGAGTGGTATCTTGCCCACCCCGACGCCACCCTGATCGCCGGTGCCACCGACGTCGGGCTGTGGCTGACCAAGGGCCTGCGCGACCTGCCCCTGGTCGCCTTCCTGTCCGGCGTCACCGATCTGCAACGGATCGAGCGCCAGGGCGAGCGGCTGCGGATCGGGGCCGGGGTCACGATCGCGGCGCTGCGGGAAGCGATGGCGCCGCTGCACCCGCCGTTCGCAGACCTGCTGCGCCGGTTCGGCTCGGATCAGGTGCGCAACATGGCCACCATCGGCGGCAACATCGCCAACGGCTCGCCGATCGGCGACACCCCCCCGGCGCTGATCGCCCTGGGTGCCACCCTGCATCTGCGCCGCGGCGAGGCCCGCCGGGCGCTGGCGCTCGAGGATTTCTTTCTGGGCTACGGCAAGCAGGATCGAGCCCCCGGCGAATTCGTCGAGGCGGTGACGATTCCGGCCCACGCGCCCGCCCTGCGCTGCTACAAGCTGAGCAAGCGCTTCGATCAGGACATCTCGGCGGTTTGCGGCTGCTTCAACGTGACCGTTAGCGACGGCAGCGTCAGCGCCGCGCGGCTGGCCTTCGGCGGCATGGCGGGCATCCCGAAACGCGCGGCAGCCGCTGAGGCGGCGCTGCTGGGTCAGCCCTGGGGTCTTGACGCGGCGCGGACTGCGGCGCGCGCGCTGGCGCAGGATTTCGCGCCGCTCAGCGACATGCGCGCCAGCGCCGCTTACCGGCTGACGGCGGCGCAGAATCTGCTGCTGCGCTACCTTCATGATCTGGCGGGTGCGCCGGTCAGCGTGCTGGGGGTGTCGGCATGAGTGTGGGCCGCCCCCTGCCACATGATGCGGCAGCACTCCATGTGACCGGACGCGCGCGCTACGTGGACGACATCCCGCTGCCGGCCGGGGCGCTGCATCTGGCGTTCGGCCTGTCGCCGGTGGCGCATGGCCGGATCATCAGCCTCGATCTGGCGGCGGTGCGCGCCGCCCCCGGCGTGGTCGCGGTGTTCTCGGCCAGCGATTTTGCGGTGATGCCCGATTGCAGCCCCTCGGCGCATGACGAGCCGCTGCTGGCGGTGGATACGGTGCACTACGCCGGTCAGCCGGTCTGGCTGGTGGTGGCCGAAAGCCACCTTGCGGCGCGCCGCGCGGCCCGGCTGGGGGTGATCGCGATTGACGCGTTGCCCGCGCTTCTGACGATCGACGAGGCGCTGGCCGCAGGCAGCCGGTTCGAGGCCGGGCCGGTGATCTGGCAGAAGGGTGATGCAAACGCGGCGATTGGCGCCAGCCCGCGGGTGATCGAAGGCGAGCTTGAGGTCGGCGGGCAAGAGCACTTCTACCTTGAAGGTCAGGTGGCAGCATGCCTGCCGCAAGAGGGCGGCGACATGGTGGTCCATTCGTCCAGCCAGCATCCGACCGAGATTCAGCACAAGGTGGCGCAGGCGCTTGGCCTGGCGATGAACGCGGTGCGGGTCGAGGTGCGCCGCATGGGCGGCGGGTTTGGCGGCAAGGAAAGCCAGGGCAACGCGCTGGCGATCGCCTGTGCGCTGGCGGCGCACGCCACCGGGCGGCCGTGCAAGATGCGCTACGACCGCGACGACGACATGATGATCACCGGCAAGCGCCACGATCTGCGCATAAGCTACCGGGTCGGGTGCGACGATCAGGGCCGGGTGCGGGGGATCGAGTTCGTGCATCTGATGCGCTGCGGCTGGGCCCAGGATCTGTCGCTGCCGGTGGCCGACCGCGCCATGCTGCACGCCGACAACGCCTATCACCTGCCTGCGGTGCGGATCGAAAGCCACCGGCTGCGCACCAACACCCAGAGCGCCACCGCCTTTCGCGGCTTTGGCGGGCCGCAGGGGATGGTGGGGATCGAGCGGGTGATGGATCACATCGCGTTCGCTCTGGGGCTGGACCCGCTGGAAGTGCGCCGCGTCAATTTCTATGCCGCGCCGGGGGCTTTGCCCCCGGACCCCCAGAGTATTTATGCAAAGGAGAAATTGCAGACCACGCCGTATCACATGCCGGTCGCGGATTTCATCGGGCATGAACTGGTGGCGGCGCTGGAGCGATCAAGCGACTACCTGGTGCGGCGGGAGGCGATTGCGGCGTGGAATGCGGGAAGCCCGATCCTCAAGCGCGGCATCGCGTTGACGCCGGTGAAATTCGGGATCTCGTTCACGCTCACCCATCTCAACCAGGCTGGGGCGCTGGTGCATGTCTATCAGGACGGCTCGATCCATCTCAACCATGGTGGCACCGAGATGGGGCAGGGTCTGTTCCAGAAGGTGGCGCAGGTGGCGGCTGGGGTGTTCGGAGTCGAGGTGGGGACGGTCAAGATCACCGCGACCGATACCGGCAAGGTGCCCAACACCTCGGCCACGGCGGCCTCATCCGGGTCTGATCTGAACGGTATGGCGGTGCAGGCGGCGTGCGAGGAATTGCGCGGGCGGATTGCCGCATTTCTGGCCGGGAAGCATCAGGCGAAGGCCGGGGATGTGGTGTTCTTGGGCGGGCGGGTGCGGGTGGCCGGGGCGGACATGGCTTTTGCCGACGCGGCAGCGGCGGCTTACCTTGCGCGCGTCAGCCTGTCGGCGACCGGGTTTTATGCGACGCCAAAGCTTGAATGGGATCGGATCAGGGGTGTCGGGCGACCGTTCTACTATTTCGCTTATGGGGCTGCGGTGACCGAAGTGGTGATCGACAGTCTGACCGGCGAGCACCGCATCCTGCGCACCGACATTCTGCACGACACGGGGGCCAGTCTGAACCCGGCGCTGGATCTGGGGCAGATCGAGGGCGGTTATGTGCAGGGGGTGGGCTGGCTGACCAGCGAGGAACTGGTGTGGGACGGCATGGGGCGGCTGACCACCCATGCCCCCAGCACCTACAAGATTCCGGCCTGTTCTGATCGACCAAAGGTGTTCAATGTGGCGCTGTGGGGGCGGCCTAACGCTGAGCCGACGGTGGGGCGATCAAAAGCGGTGGGCGAGCCGCCGTTGATGCTGGGGATCTCGGCCCTGCTGGCGCTGTCGGATGCGGTGGCGGCCTGTGGCGATGGCACGGTCTATCCCGCACTCGATGCGCCGGCCACGCCCGAGCGGATTCTGGCCGCGGTGGGGCGGCAGCGGCGCGATGTTTGATCTGGGGGCATTGCAGGCGGCGGTGGCGGCGCAGGGGCGGGTGGTGCGGCTGGTGGTGGCGGCGGTGGCGGGATCGGCCCCGCGCGAGGTCGGGGCGGCGATGCTGGTGTGGGCGGATGGCAGTGCGGGCACCATCGGCGGCGGCGCCTTCGAGTGGGCGGCGCTGGCGCGGGCGCGGGGGATGCTGGCGGCGGGTGGCGCGCGGCTGGACCGCGAGGTTCTGGGGCCGGGGCTGGGGCAGTGCTGTGGTGGCAGCGTGGTGGTGGTGAGCGAGGTTTACGGCGCGACCGAGGTCGCGGCGCTGGCGGGGCGCGCGGTGATCGCACGGCCTGTGCAGGCGGGGGCGGCGATGCCGCTGGCGGTGCAGCGCCTGTTGGCGCGGGCGCGGGGTCAGGGCGTGGCTCCCGCGCCGGGGCTGGTGCAGGGCTGGATGGTCGAGCCGGTGGCGCGGCCCGCGCGCGCGCTGTGGGTCTGGGGGGCGGGGCATGTCGGGCGCGCGGTGGTGGCGGTGCTGGCCCCCTTGCCGGGGCTGGCGATCACCTGGGTCGATGTCGCACCGGAGCGCTTTCCCGCCGCCGTGCCGGGCGGGGTGACGGTGCTGCCTGCGGCCGATCCGGCGGCGCTGGTGGCGTATGCGCCGACGGATGCCGGGCATCTGGTGCTGAGCTACAGTCACGCGCTGGACCTTGAGCTTTGTCACCGCCTGCTGGGGCGCGGCTTTGACAGCCTTGGGCTGATCGGGTCGGCCACCAAATGGGCGCGGTTCCGGGCGCGCTTACGCGACCTTGGGCACAGTGACGCGGCGGTCGCGCGGATCACCTGCCCGATCGGCAATCGAGGCCTAGGCAAGCACCCGCAGGCGATCGCGATCGGGGTGGCGGCGGAGCTGCTGGCGCGGGCGGCGGGTTCAACCGCCACGCGGGGCGTGGATCAGGGGTGGCGGCATGGCTGAACTGTTGCGTGTCGAAGGTCTGACCAAGACCTATCCCGGCGTGGTCGCCAACCGCGATGTCTCGTTCACCATCAAGGCGGGCGAGGTGCATGCACTGCTGGGCGAAAACGGCGCGGGCAAATCGACCCTGGTCAAGATGATCTACGGGCTGGTGCGCCCCGATTCCGGGCGGATGCGGCTGCGCGGCGCGGATTATGCCCCGGCCGAGCCACGGGCGGCACGGGCGGCCGGGGTGGCCATGGTGTTTCAGCACTTCTCGCTGTTCGAGGCGCTGAATGTCGCGGAAAACGTGGCTCTGGGGATGGAGAATCCGCCGCCGATGGGGGCGCTGGCGGCGCGGATCAGGCAGGTCTCGGATGCCTACGGTCTGCCGCTGGAGCCGGGGCGGCGGCTGGGCGATCTGTCGGCGGGCGAGCGTCAGCGGGTCGAGATCATCCGCTGCCTGCTGCAAGAGCCCAAACTGCTGATCATGGACGAGCCGACCTCGGTGCTGACGCCGCAAGAGGTGGAGATTCTGTTCCGCACCCTGCGCCAACTGGCCGCCGAAGGCACCGCGATTCTTTACATCAGCCACAAGCTTGAGGAGATCAGGGCCCTGTGCGACACCGCGACGATCCTGCGGCGGGGCCAGGTGGTGGCGATCTGCACCCCGGCCGAGCGCTCGGCGCGCGAGCTGGCGGAACTGATGGTGGGCGAGGCGCTGACCCCGCCGGCGCGGCGCGACCGGCCCCAGGGCGCGGTCGCGCTGGAGGTCCGTGATCTGACGCTGCCCTCGCCGATTGCGTTTGGCACCGCGCTGGCGGGGATCAGCTTTACGGTGCGGCGTGGCGCGGTGCTGGGGATTGCCGGGGTGGCGGGCAACGGTCAGGACGAATTGCTGCTGGCGCTGTCGGGCGAGATCAGATCGGCACCGGGGAGCGTCTGGGTGGCGGGCGCGGACGTGGCGCAGGCGGGGCCGAATGCACGGCGGCGGGCGGGGCTGGTGACGGCACCGGAGGAACGCCTTGGCCATGCGAGCGCCCCCGACATGAGTCTGGTCGAGAACGCGCTGCTGTCGGGGGCCGCCCGCAAGGGGCTGGTGGCGCGCGGCTTGATCGACTGGCCCAAGGCGCGCGACTTTGCCGAGGCGATCGTGCAGCGCTTTGATGTGCGCACCCCCGGGGTGGGGGTGGCGGCGCGCGCGCTGTCGGGTGGCAACCTGCAGAAGTTCGTGATCGGGCGCGAAATCTTGCAAGACCCCGCCGTGATCGTGGTCAATCAGCCGACCTGGGGGGTGGATGCGGCGGCGGCGGCGGCGATCCGTCAGGCGCTGCTTGATCTGGCGGCGGCGGGGGCGGCAGTGGTGTGCATCTCGCAAGACCTCGACGAACTGATGGAAATCGCTGATGATTTTGCCGCGCTGAACGGTGGGCGGCTGACCCCGACCCGGCCGGTGCAGGGGCTGACGATCGAGCAGATCGGGCTGATGATGGGCGGCGCGCATGGTCTGGAGGCGGGGCATCATGGCGCATGACGCGGCAGGGGGGCTGTCTGCCCCCCTCTTGGCCTGCGGCCAATTCACCCCCCGAGGATATTTGGGCAAAGGTGAATTGCTATGCTGAGGCTTGAGAAGCGGCCCTCGCCATCGCGGGTCTGGACGGCGGCGACGCCGGTGCTGGCGGTGGTGCTGACGATGATCGCGGGCGGGGTGATGTTCGCGCTTCTGGGCAAGAACCCGTTCGAGGCGATCCGCATCATCTTTTGGGACCCGCTGTTCAGCCCCCAGTTTGCCAGCTACTCGCGCCCGCAACTGCTGGTCAAGGCGGCACCACTGATCCTGATCGCGGTCGGGCTGAGCCTGGGGTTCCGGGCCGGGATCTGGAACATCGGGGCCGAGGGTCAGTATATCATGGGGGCGATTGCCGGGGCCGGGGTGGGGCTGGCGTTCTACCCGGTGCAGGCGTGGTATGTCTTTCCGCTGATGGTGCTGGCGGGGGGGTTCGGCGGTTGGCTTTGGGCGATGATTCCAGCGCTGCTGCGCACCCGCTTTGCCACAAGCGAGATTCTGGTCAGCCTGCTGCTGGTCTATGTCGCGCAGGCGATCCTGGCGTCGATGGCCCTGGGGCTGATGCGCAATCCCGAGGGCGGCGGCTTTCCCGGCTCGCGCAATCTGGCGCAGTATCCGGCGGCGGCCAATCTTGAACTGATTGCGGGCAGCGGGATGCACTGGGGGGTGGTGGCGGCGCTGATCGCGGTGATCGCCGCCACCATCCTGTTGCAGCGCCACATCCTGGGCTTTCAGATCCGGCTGGCCGGGCAGGCCCCGCGCGCCGCGCGCTTTGCCGGGGTTTCGCCCAACCGGCTGGTGGTGCTGTGTCTGGGGATTTCGGGCGCGCTGGCGGGGCTGGCCGGGCTTTTCGAGGTGGCGGGCCCGGCCGGGCAGATCAGCATCGACTTCGGCTCGAACTACGGTTTCACCGCAATCATCGTGGCTTTTCTGGGCCGGTTGAACCCGATCGGCATCCTGCTGGCGGGGCTCTTGATGGCGCTGACCTATATCGGTGGCGAGCTGTCGCAATTTCTGCTGGGGCTACCGGCGGCGGCGATTCAGGCGTTTCAGGGCATGTTGCTGTTCTTCCTGCTGGCCCTTGATCTGCTGTCGAACTACCGTATCCGCTGGACCGCTTGGGGGGGCAGGTGATGGATCTGAGCGCGATCAACCCTGCGGTGCTGGTGGCCAGCCTGATGGTGGCAGCGGTGCCGATCGTGCTGGCGGCGATCGGCGAGCTGGTGGTGGAAAAGGCCGGGGTGCTGAACCTTGGCGTCGAGGGCATGATGATCATGGGCGCGATCTGCGGTTTTGCCGCCGCAGTCGCGACCGGCAGCCCGGTGCTGGGGTTTGTCGGCGGTGCCGTGGGAGGGGCTGCGCTGAGCCTGATCTTCGCCGTGCTGACCCAGTATCTGCTGGCCAATCAGGTGGCGACCGGGCTGGCGCTGACCCTGTTCGGGCTGGGGCTGAGCGCGCTGATCGGGCAGGGCTACAACGGCATCAAGCCGCCTTCGAGCGGCGACCTGCCGCTGGGGCCGCTGGCCGACATCCCGGTGCTGGGAACCATCCTGTTTCGGCACGACTGGGTGGTCTATCTGTCGATCGCGGTGATCGCGGCGGTCTGGGCGGTGCTGAAATACAGCCGCGCCGGGCTGGTGCTGCGCGCGGTGGGCGAGAACCACGACGCCGCCCATGCCCTGGGCTACAAGGTGGTGCGGATCCGGGTGCTGGCGATCCTGTTCGGTGGCGCGATGGCGGGCCTGGGCGGGGCCTACATCAGCCTGATCCGGGTGCCGCAATGGACCGACGGCATCACCGCCGGGGCCGGCTGGATCGCACTGGCAATCGTGGTGTTTGCCAGTTGGCGGCCGTGGCGGGTGCTGATCGGGGCCTATCTGTTCGGCGGCATCACCGTGCTTCAGCTTAATCTTCAGGCGGCGGGGGCCAGAATACCGGTCGAATACTTGTCGATGTCGCCTTATCTGATAACCATCCTCGTGCTGGTAATCATGTCGTCGGGCCGGGGGGGCGGCAGCACGGCGGCACCGGCCGCACTCGGTCAGAATTTCCACGCCTCGCGTTGAGGCCAACAGCAACCGGGGCCAGCGGCCCCATCCAAAGGGAGAACCCAATGAAACGCAGAATTCTTCTTGCCAGTGCCGCCCTTGGCCTGGGTCTGGTGATGGCGGGCGGCGCGTTTGCGCAAGACAAGCTCAAGGCCTGCTGGATTTATGTCGGCCCGATCGGTGATGGCGGCTGGACCTTCCAGCACGATCAGGGTCGTCTGGCGGTGGAAGCGGCCTACGGCGACAAGGTTGAGACCGACTATCAGGAAAGCGTGCCCGAGGGCGCCGATGCCGAGCGCGTGCTGACCCAGATGGCGCTGTCGGGCTGCAAGATCATCTTCACCACCTCGTTCGGCTACATGGATGCCACCAACAACGTCGCCGCCAAGTTTCCCGACGTGAAGTTCGAGCATGCCACCGGATTCATGCGCGCTACGCCGAACGTCTCGACCTACAACGCGCGCTTCTATGAAGGCCGCGCCGTGATGGGCACCATTGCCGGGCTGATGACCAAATCGAACAAGATCGGCTACATCGGCTCGTTCCCGATTCCGGAAGTGATTCAGGGCATCAACGCGTCGTTCATCCATGCCCGCAAGGTGAACCCCGATGTCAGCATCTCGGTGGTCTGGGCCTATAGCTGGTTCGATCCGGCCAAGGAGGCCGATGCCGCCAAGGCGCTGATCGAGCAGGGTGTGGACGTGATTCTGCAACACACCGACTCCACCGCGCCGATGGCCGAAGCGGCCAAGACCCCCGGCGTGATCGGTTTCGGTCAGGCCTCGGACATGAGCGAATACGCGCCCAGCCCGCGGGTTTCGGCGATCATCGACAACTGGGGGCCGTATTATGTCGAGCGCGTCGGGGCGCTGATGGACGGCAGCTACGCGCAAAGCGACACCTGGGCCGGGATCGGGGCCGGGGTGGTCGGGATCGGCGCCATCACCGACGCGATTCCCGCCGAGGTCAAGGCCGCAGCCGAAGCGGTGGCGGCCAGTATCGCGGATGGCAGCTATCACCCGTTTACCGGGCCGCTGATGAAACAGGACGGCTCGGCCTGGCTGGCTGACGGCGAGCGGGCCGACGATGGCACGCTGGCGGGGATGAATTTCTTCGTCGAAGGCATCACCGGCGAGATTCCGAAGTAATTCCGCAGCGTTGCGGTGGTGAAGGCCCGCCTCGGCGGGCCTTTGCATTTCCGACCAAGGTCGGGGCTTGCAAATATCGCTTCACATATTCTGATTTATATATATGTTGGCCGGAATGTCAGGGAGGGCATCACGGATGGCACATATCGTTGTATTGGGCGCGGGGCTTGGCGGGTCGATCATGGCCTACGAGTTGAAGGAACAGTTGCGGGCGCAAGACACCGTGACGGTGATCACCAGGGACCCGAAGTATCACTTCGTGCCCTCGAACCCATGGATCGCGGTCGGCTGGCGCGAGCGCAAGGATATCAGCGTCGATCTGGCCCCGACGATGGCGAAAAAGGGCATCAGGTTCATCCCGGTGGCGGCGGAAAAGCTGCATCCGGAAGAAAAGCGCATCAGCCTGGTCGATGGTCAACAGATCAGCTACGACTATCTGGTGATTGCAACCGGCCCGGAACTGGCGTTCGACGAGATCGAGGGGCTGGGGCCCGAGGGCAACACCCAGTCGATCTGCCACATTGATCACGCCGAGAATGCGAAGGTGGCGTTCGATGCGTTCTGCGCCAACCCCGGCCCGATCGTGGTGGGCGCGGTGCAGGGGGCAAGCTGCTTTGGCCCGGCTTACGAATTCACCTTCATTCTGGAAACCGCGCTGCGGCGGCTGAAAATCAGGGACAAGGTGCCGATGACCTTTGTCACCTCGGAGCCCTATGTCGGGCACCTCGGGCTGGACGGGGTGGGCGACACTCGCGGTTTGCTGGAATCCGAGTTCCGCGCCAAGCACATCAAGTGGATCACCTCGGCCAGGGTCAAAAAGGTCGAGCCGGGCAAGATGACGGTCGAGGAAATCGCCGATGACGGCGCGGTCAAAGCGACGCGCGAGCTGCCGTTCGGCTATGCCATGATGCTGCCCGCGTTTCGCGGCATCAAGGCGTTGCAGGGCATCGAAGGCCTGTCCAATCCGCGCGGTTTCACCATCATCGACAAGCATCAGCGCAACCCGAAGTATCCCGAGATCTTCGGGGTCGGGGTTTGTGTCGCGATTCCGCCGACCGGCCCGACCCCGGTGCCCTGCGGCGTGCCGAAAACCGGCTTCATGATCGAGTCGATGGTGACGGCAACGGCGCACAACATCGGCGCGCTGGTGCGCGGGCGCGAGCCGGATCAGGTGGCCACCTGGAACGCCGTCTGTCTGGCCGATTTCGGCGATGGCGGTATCGCCTTCGTGGCCCAGCCCCAGATCCCGCCGCGCAACGTCAACTGGTCGTCCTCGGGCAAGTGGGTGCACCTGGCCAAGGTGGGGTTCGAGAAATACTTCATGCGCAAGGTCAAGAAGGGCACGTCGGAGCCCTACTACGAATCGGCGGCGATGAAGATGCTGGGGATCGCCAAGCTGAAGGCGGTAAAGAAGGGCTGAGGGCAAAGCCGGGGCGGGGGTTTGCCACCCCCTCCCCGGACCCCACCCCCGCGGATATTTTGACCAGTGAGAAATCGGCAAAGGCGGGTTTGTGCTCT
>CAYQPD010000022.1:0-4383 GCA_964419305.1 uncultured Rhodobacter sp. | reverse complement strand
CACCCCCGCGGATATTTTGACCAGTGAGAAATCGGCAAAGGCGGGTTTGTGCTCTTTTCCCCGGTCGGGCGGCGTGCCACACTGCGCGCCATGCAAAGTGATTTCCTGATCATCGGTGGGGGTATTGCCGGGCTGTCGGCGGCGGCGCGGCTGGTCGAGCATGGCTCGGTGCTGGTGCTCGAAGCCGAGGCGGCGCTGGCCTGGCACGCCTCGGGGCGATCGGCTGCGCTGTTCGAGCCGCGCTACGGGTTGGCCCCGGTGGTCGCGCTGTCGCTGGCATCGAGCGCCGCGTTTCACGCCGAGCCGGGGTTGCTGACCCCGCGCGGGCTGATGCTGCTGGCGCGGGCGGATCAGGCCGAGGGCCTGGCCCATGACGCCGAGGCGATGGCGCTCGAGCGGATTTCGGTTGAGGCGGCGCGCGCGATGGTGCCGGTGATCAACCCCGACGTGGTGGTGGCGGCGGCTTATGGCGATCACGCCTGGGATATCGACACCGACCGGCTGGTGCAGGGCCACGCCCGCCGGGTGAAGGCGGGCGGCGGGCGGATCGTGACCGGCGCGCGGGTCAGCGCGATTGCGCCGGTGCGGGGCGGCTGGCGGGTGACGACCGGGCAGGGCGAGTTCACTGCGGCGGTTGTGGTCAACGCCGCCGGGGCCTGGGTCGATGGCATCGCCGCGATGGCCGGGGTGCGCGGTTTGGGATTCACCCCGCTGAAGCGCTCGATGGCGCGGATACCGGCGCCGGGCGGGCATGACGTGACGCACTGGCCGATGATGTTCGGCGCCGGGGAATCGTGGTATGCCAAACCCGATGCCGGGGCGCTGATCGTGTCGCCCGCCGACGAGCAACCGGTCGAGCCGCACGACGCCTGGGCCGACGACATGGTGCTGGCCGAGGGTCTGGCGCGTTACGAGGAAATGGTCACCGCGCCGGTGACTCGGCTGCTGGCCAACTGGGCGGGGTTGCGCACCTTCGCCCCCGACCGGGTGCTGGTGATCGGGCGCGACGCGCGGGCAGGATCGTTTTTCTGGCTGGCGGGACAGGGCGGCTATGGCTTTCAGACCTCACCCGCCGCCAGCCGCCTGGCCGCCGATCTGATCGTCGGGCGCGCGCCCGAGGTCGAACCGGCTCTGATTGCCGCCCTTTCGCCCGCAAGATTTGGCTGATGCGAAGGGCAGCATTTGGGGCGCAGGGGCCGAAGCTGTCACGCGGAAGGCCCTTTTACCACCGCTACAAGCCGCTCATCGCGCCAACAGATCCAGCAGCCGCGCGCGCGCCTCGGGCAGGTGCGGCACGTGGCGCAGCAGCGCCAGCTCGCGGCTCAGGAAATGGCCGGTCAGCGCCAGCCCCGCCGCCAGCTCGGCCGCCGTCGCCCCGCCCTGCCCCAGCAGGCAGGGCGGCAACGCCAGCAGCCGATCCGCCCATTCGCCAGCCCCTTGGCGGCTGACCGCGCGCCCGGTGCGCGGGCTGACATAGGCCAGATCGTCGCGACTGCCGGTCACCGCACAGCGCGCCAGATCCAGCCCGAAACCCAGCTCCTCCAGCAGCCCCAGCTCCCAGCGCAGATAGCGCAGCGGCCAGTCCGGCTCGACCTCAAGCGCGTCGAGCAGCGCCACGGTGGCACGCCACAGCACCGGGTTGGGCTCGCGCTCGGGCAGGGCCGCGCGGACCAGCGCACAGACCGCCGCCAGCCCCGCCAACTGCCGCCGATCGCCCAGCACCCAAGCGCGCGAGCGGATCGGCTCGACCGTGAAGGCCCCGAGATGCGCCTCAAGCCGGGCGCGCCAGCTTAGATCAAGCTGCGCCCCCGGTTGCAGCAACGGTGCCAGCCTGCGCGAGGCACCGCCCCGCACCACCCCGGCATGACAGCCGTGGGCAAAGGTGAAAACCTCGATGATCGCCGCACTTTCGCCGTGCGCGCGCACCGCCAGCAGCACCCCCTCGTCGCGCCATTCCATCCTGCCGACGCCCCCTGCCCGCTCAGCGCAAACCGTCCTCGTCGAGCAGCGTCCGCCCGGCCTTGTCCTCGACCTCGATCACCCACAGATCGCGGTCAAAGCCGCGCTGCCGGGCGATCGCGGCATCGACCTCGACCTCGGGCCCGGCCTTCAGCACCACCCAGACCCGGTGATCGGCAGTCAGATCGAAACTGCGCTGATACGCCACCGCCTGACCGTCGAGCGTGGCCAGCTTGACCAGCACCGCCCCGGCGTCGGCATCGCCCTGGGCGGTCAGATAGGCCGGTATCGCCGCCAGCCCCAGCCGCGCCAGATAGGCCGAAACCCAGAATTTGGTGGTCAGTTGCGGCCTCACGCCAACCCCCCGCATTCACCTTTGCTCAAATACTCCCGCCGGAGGCATCAAGCCCGTGTCTCAGTTGCCGTCCTTGAAATCCAGCCCCATCTCGGTATAGCGCTCGGGCTCTTCCAGCCAGTTCGGGCGCACCTTGACCTGCAAGAACAGATGCACCGGGCGGCCCAGGAATTCGACCAGTTCCAGCCGCGCCGCCTGACCGATCGCCTTGATGGTCTCGCCCGCGTGCCCCAGCACGATGCCCTTGTGACCGTCGCGCGCGACATAGACGATCTGGTCGATCCGCACCGAACCATCGGCGCGATCTTCCCATTTCCCGGTTTCGACCGTCAACTGATAGGGCAGCTCTTCGTGCAGCCGCAGCGTCAGCTTCTCGCGCGTGACCTCGGCCGCGATCAGCCGCAGCGGCAGGTCGGCGATCTGATCTTCGGGGTAGAACCACGGCCCCGGCGGCACCTGCCCGGCCAGCCACGCTTTCAGCTTGTCAACGCCGTAGCCCTTTTCCGCCGAAATCATGAAGGTCTCGACAAAGGGAAAGGCCTCGTTCGCCGCCGCCGCCAGCCCCAACAGCGTATCGGCCTTGACCCGGTCGATCTTGTTGATCGCCAGCGCCACCTGCTGGCCGCGCGGGATGCGGTCGCGCATGGCGCTGATGATCGCCTTGGTGCCCGCGGTCAGGCCACGATGGGCCTCGATCAAGAGCACGATCAGATCGGCATCCGCCGCCCCGCCCCAGGCCGCCGCCACCATGGCGCGGTCCAGCCTGCGGCGCGGGGCGAACAGGCCGGGCGTATCGACGAACACGATCTGCGCCTGCCCGGCCATGCACACCCCGCGGATGCGGGCGCGGGTGGTCTGCACCTTGTGGGTGACGATCGAGACCTTGGCCCCGACCATCTGATTGAGCAGGGTCGATTTGCCGACGTTGGGCTCGCCGATCAGGGCCACGAACCCGGCGCGGGTGGCGCCGCTGCCGCCAATCGCGCCCCCGGTCTTGTCGCCTGTCTGATCAGTCATCTCCGGCCTCCAGCCGCGCCAGCAGCGCTTTTGCCCCCGCCTGTTCGGCGGCCCGTTTGGTGCCCGAGCGCGCGCGCTCGACCGCCCCGTTTTCCAGCCGCACTTCCACCGTGAAGATCGGCTGATGATCCGGCCCGTCGCGCCCGATTGCGGTGTAAAGCGGTGGCGGCAGACCGCGCGCCTGCGCCCATTCCTGCAAGCTGGTCTTGGCATCGCGGGCGTCGGCCCGGACACCAGCGATGCGCTCGCCCCAGACCCGCAGCACCATCGCGCGTGCCGCATCAAACCCACCGTCCTGATAGACCGCGGCAATCACCGCCTCCATCGCGTCGCCCAGCAGCGCCTCCTTGCGCCGCCCGCCCGACATCATTTCCGACCGCCCGAGCTTGAGCACGTCGCCCAGACCCAGCGCGCGCGCCACATCGGCGCAGGTTTCCTTGCGCACCAACGCGTTGAACCGGGGTGCCAGTTGCCCTTCGGATGCCGCCGGATCGGCCGCCAGCAGGGCCTCGGCCATCACCAGACCCAGCACCCGGTCGCCCAGAAACTCCAGCCGCTGGTTGTCGGGCCGGGTAGATGCGGAAATCGAGGCGTGGGTCAGGGCGCGGCGTAACAGTTCGGGGCGGCGAAAGACGTGCCCAAGACGACCCGCAAAGGCCAGAAGATCTGCCGACAGCTTCACTCCACCGCCTTGAAGAACCGATCCGAGCGCCAGGTCCAGAAATAGAGCATCGACTTGCCGGCCGACGAGAACATGATCCGGTCAGCGCGCCCGATCAGGTATTCCGCAGGCACGAATCCCACCCCGCCCACGGCCTGACCATAGCGGCTGTCCTGACTGTTGTCGCGGTTGTCGCCCATGAAAAAATATTGCCCCGCAGGCACCGTGAAGACATCGGTGTTGTCGGCGAATCCATTGGTGTCGATGTTCAGTACCGAATGTTTCACGCCGTTGGGCAGGGTCTCGATCGAGCGGGTGCGGGTGCAATCGCCGCCCTCGCCCACCGGGCCGTTTTCACAGCGCGGGGTGTTGCCCATCGGGCCCTGACGCT
>CAYQPD010000021.1:3157-27729 GCA_964419305.1 uncultured Rhodobacter sp. | reverse complement strand
GGGTGTTCCGGCTGTCGCGCGCCGTGGCCGCCGACATTGCGGTGATGGATTACGTCGAGGCCGCAAGGCTGCGCGGCGAGCGTCAGTTGTGGATCATCTTTCGCGAGATTCTGCCCAATGCGCTGTCGCCGCTGGTGGCGGAAATGGGGCTGCGCTTCATCTTCATGGTGCTGTTCATCTCGACCCTGTCGTTCCTTGGCCTCGGGGTGCAGCCGCCGATGGCCGACTGGGGCGGCATCGTGAAGGAAAACAAGGAGGGGATTGTTTACGGCATCCCCGCCGCGCTGATTCCGGCGGTGGCGATCGCGACGCTGGCGATCTCGGTCAATCTGGTGGCCGACTGGGTGCTGAACCGCACCACCAGTCTGAAAGGCGGGCGCGGTGGCTGAGGCGGGTGCCGACATCATGCTGGAGATCAGCGACCTGCGGATCGAGGCCACCGCCTATCCGCCGGGCGAGCCTGCGCGCGAACTGACGCTGGTGGAAGGGGTGTCGTTCAGCCTGAAGAAGGGCGAGGTGCTGGGGCTGATCGGCGAATCCGGGGCCGGCAAATCCACCATCGGGCTGGCGGCGATGGCCTACGGGCGCGGCGGGGTGCGCATCACCGGCGGCGAGATCCGGCTTAACGGGCGCGACATCCGGCAAGGCGGCGCGCGCGCCTTGCGGGCTTTGCGCGGGCGCGAGGTCACCTATGTGGCGCAATCGGCCGCCGCCGCCTTCAACCCCGCCAAGCGGCTGATGGAGCAGGTGATCGAGACCACCCTGCACCACGGTCTGGCCACCCGGCGCGAGGCCGAGACCCGCGCGACCCAACTGTTCCGTGCCCTCAGCCTGCCCGAGCCCGAAACCATCGGGCGGCGCTATCCGCATCAGGTGTCGGGTGGGCAGTTGCAGCGGGTGATGACGGCGATGGCGCTGTGCCCCCACCCCGACCTCGTGATCTTCGACGAACCCACCACCGCGCTTGATGTCACCACCCAGATCGAAGTGCTGGCGGCGATCAAGCAGGCGATCCGCCAGACCGGGGTGGCCGCCCTTTACATCACCCATGACCTTGCCGTGGTGGCGCAGGTCAGCGATCACATTCTGGTGCTCAAGGCCGGGCAGATGGTGGAATACGGCCCGGTGCAGCAGATCATCGAAGCGCCGCAGATGGACTATACCCGCGAGCTGGTCTCGGTGCGCAAGGTCGATCACCCCGAGCAGCCGAGCCGTGGGGTGCCGGTGCTGTCGGTGGCGGGCGTCACGGCGCGCTACCCTGGAACGAAGCTGGACGTGCTGAAGGATATCAGCGTCGATCTGCTGCCGGGTCAGACCCTGGCTGTGGTGGGCGAAAGCGGGTCGGGCAAATCGACGCTGGCGCGGGTGATCACCGGGCTGCTGCCTGCCGCCAAGGGCCGCATCAGCTTTGCCGGGCGGGTGCTGGCCCCCGCGCTGGCGCAGCGCAGCAAGGACGATCTGCGCGAATTGCAGATGATCTATCAGATGGCCGATGTCGCGATGAACCCGCGCCAGACCGTCGGCACCATCATCGGGCGACCGCTGGAATTCTATTTCGGCATCACGGGTGCGGCACGGCGCGAACGGGTGCAGGAACTGCTTGATCAGATCGAGATGGGCGAGGGCTATCTTGAGCGCTACCCGGCCGAGCTGTCGGGCGGGCAAAAGCAGCGGGTCTGCATCGCCCGCGCGCTGGCCGCCAAGCCCCGGCTGATCATCTGCGACGAGGTGACTTCGGCGCTGGACCCGCTGGTGGCGGCGGGGATTCTGAAGCTGTTGCTGGACTTGCAGGCGCGCGAGGGGGTGGCCTATCTGTTCATCACCCACGACATCGCCACGGTGCGCGCCATCGCCGACCGCATTGCGGTGATGTATCAAGGCGAAGTGGTGCGCTACGGCGCGAAATCGCAGGTGCTGGCCCCGCCGTTCGACGCTTACACCGATCTGCTGCTGTCATCTGTGCCGGAATTGCGGCTGGGGTGGCTGGAACAGGTGATCGCCACCCGCCGGATGGAAAGTGGCGGCAATTGACGGCGCGCTCATCAAGCCTTGCGGCTTTCTTCGCGGGCGGCAGGGCCGATGAGTGGCATGGGACAAGGAACCGGACATGACGCAACCGCGCAAACTGCTGCTGATCATCCTTGACGGTGTGCCCTGGGCCAACTGGCGGCGGCTGTTCGGCAACCTTGAGGGCTGGGTGCGCTCAAACGAGGCGCGGGTGTGGCGAATGCGGGCGGTGCTGCCTTCGACTTCGGCCTCGTGCTACGCCTCGATCCACACCGGGGTGGTGCCGCAGGTGCATGGCTCCTGGGGCAACGAGGCGGTGTTTCGCCTGAGCCAGCCCGACATCTTTTCCCAGGTGCGGCGGGCGGGTGGCCTGACCGGGGCGGTGGCGCATTCGTTCTGGTCGGAGTTCTTCAACCGCGCCCCGTTCGATGCGGTGCGCGACATCGAGTATGACGAGCCGGAAAGTGCCAGCATCAACCATGGCCGGTTTCACACCATGGCGGGCTACAATCTGATCAACCAGATGACGCCCGCGGACGCCGATCTGTTTGCCACCCTGACCCGGCTGACCGAGCGTTTCGGCATCCAATATGGCATGTTGCACACCTGCACCCTCGACAGCATGGGGCACCGCTATGGCCACGACTGTGTTCAGATGGACCATGCCTGCTACGCCCTGGACGCGACCCTGGCCCCTTATGTCGCGCGCTGGCGGGCGGCGGGCTACGAGGTCATCGTGACCGCCGATCACGGTCAGTCGGCGCGCGGCCATCATGGCGGCGCGGGCGAGGATCAGCAGGATTTTGCGCTTTACTATTTCGGCGCGGGCGAGGGGCCGAGCGCGGACACCCTGCTTGATCAGTTGGCGCTGGCCCCGAGCATTCTGCGCAGGCTTGGGGCGGAAATCCCTGCAACGATGCGGGCGGCCCCGTTCCTTTCGGCCTGAGGCGGTGCTTGGTGGCACGCGCCGGGGAGAGGGCCTTCCGCCCCCTCCCCGGACCCCTTCCCCGAGGATATTTGGGCAAAGGAGAATGGGGGGCGGTCAGGCGAGGGCGGGCCAGGTGCCGCGCCCGAGGGCCTGGATCGCGGCGGTGATGCGGGTGAAACTGGCGCTCGCGCGCGGCACGGTGGTGCGGGCGCGCAGGTAGCCGTGCACCAGGCCGGGTTCGAGGTGCCAGTGGGCGTGGCCCCCGGCGGCAAGGATGCGGTCGCGGTAGGTCCGGCCATCGTCAGCCAGCGGGTCGCATTCGGCGCTGAAGATCATGGTCGGGGGCAGGTGCGAGAAAACGGTATCCTGCAGGGCACAGGCGGTGGGGTCGCCGTCGGGTTCCGGCCCGCCATGGCGGATTGCGGCGTAGTAAAGGACATCGGCGCGGGTCAGCATCGGAGCGTTGGCATGGGTCAGGTAGCTGCCCTGATCGGGGTCGCCGCCAAGGCCGGGATAGATCAGCACCTGGCCCGCGATGGCCGGGCCGCCGGTGCGCGCCGCATGGCAGACCGAGGCCGCCAGCGCCGCCCCGGCACTGTCGCCCGCCAGCACCAGCGGCCCGGGATGGAGCGTGGCGATCGCCCGGGTGGCGCCGAGGCAATCGTCGTAGGCGGCGGGGTGCGAATATTCGGGGGCCAGCCGGTAATCGACGCTGATCACCCGAAAGCCGGTGGCGGCGCAAATCTCGGCGCAGACATCATCGTGGCTGTCGAGGTCGCCAACGACAAAACCGCCGCCATGAAAATAGATCACGGTGGCGGGCGTTGACCGGGCTTCGTAATACCGCACCGGCACCCTGCCAAGCCATTGGTCGTGCCGCGTGACCCCCGGCGGGGTGCCCTGGTGGAAGGCGCGGCACATGCGGCCATAAACCGCACGCTGGTCGGCGATCGTCATCAGCGCCGTATCGGGCGGGTAGAATTCACCGGTGCGGCGGATAAATTCCCAGGTTTTGGCGTCGATAAGGCTTTGGTAATCGAGTCGAGTCATGATCAGACATCCCGGTGGCGATGGCCAAAGCTGCGCCTCGCCGCGCGGTTTCGCAAGCTGCGGGTTTGGGGCGATGAAAAGGGATGTTGGGCACGAAGTTTCCCAAATTCGGCCATGAATGGGCGGCAGGGTGGGCGGGTAATCAGTGCCCGACGGGTTCGGAGGTATGATGTTCCGGTTCAAGACGATCACGAATGCTGCCGCGAAGGCACGGCGCGGGCGGGCGGTCATGGTATTGGGGCCGGTTCAATCGCCCGGGTTGGGGCTCGCTGCGGATCGAATTGCCGAACTCGGAGTCACGATCGAACACGAAGCCGAAATGTTCACGGCCCTGAGCGCGATGATCGACGATCCGGCGGGCTATGGCTTGTTCGTGATGGCGTGTGACAGCTATGGCGGGCTTGCCGCCGGTCGCACCGCCTGTGCCATGCTGGGCAGCCTGACGACGCGCATCCCGGTCATCCTGATTACCGGCGAGACTGGTGAAAAGGTCATCCCCGAGCTGGGCCAGGACCCGATCGTTCTGCCTGCGCCGCTATCGACGGGGGCGCTGGAACAAGCGCTGAGCGGGTGCCGGTGGATCGCGGCCTGAGCGCCTGACCCGCAACGCAAACGGGGCAGATCATCCGACCCGCCCCGCTGCAATTCACCTGGGGCCGAGCGGCCCCGCCAATCAGGCCAGAGCCAGATTGGTGGCCGATTCGCGACCGTCACGACCAGCTTCGATGTCGAAGGTCACGGCTTGGCCATCGGCCAGCGAGCGGATGCCGGCGCGCTCAAGCGCGGTGATGTGAACGAACACGTCCTTCTTGCCGCCTTCCGGGGCGATGAAGCCGAAACCCTTGGTGGCGTTGAACCATTTCACGGTGCCTTTGGCCATCGTGATGTCTCCTCTAGTGTGCCGCCCGCGGAAGTGCGGCGGCGTGGCTCAGTCAGGGCAAGATCGATGGACTGTTGCCCCCAGCGGGAGACAGTGGTCGATAGTGATAACGTCGCGGCGGAGATAATGCCATAAATTGCCGCCAAAGCAAGGCAAATTGCAGCAGCGGCATTTCGGGCTTGGCAAGCGGGCCGGGGGCAGGCTAAGGCGGGCTCGATCGGGCAAAAGGGCATGACATGGGCGAGGATGATCTGAGGGCGCGCGCGGGCGGGGTTTGCGAATTCTGCGGCGCGGGCGACGGGCTGGCGGCGGTAGCGGTGGCACCGGCGGGCGAAGTGCTGCTGTGCGCCACCTGCCGCGCGGAAAACCCCGCCCCGGCCGGGCATTGGCGCTGCCTCGAGGGGGCGGCGTGGTCGGCCGAGCCGGTGGTGCAACTGGCGGTGTGGCGCAGGCTGGGGCAGATCGACGAGGCCTGGGCCACCGAGGCGCGCGACGGCATGGTGCTGGCCCCCGAGGTGGCGGCCTGGGCCGAGGCGGCGGCGGTGGCGGGGGTCGAGCACCGCGACAGCAACGGCGTGCTGCTGGCGCAGGGCGACAGCGTGGTGCTGATCAAGGATCTGGCGGTCAAGGGGGCGGGATTTACCGCCAAGCGCGGCACCGTGGTGCGCGGTATCGCGCTGGTCGCCGACAACGGCGCGCAGATCGAAGGCCGGGTCGAAGGCCAGCGCATCGTGATCCTGACCGAGTTTGTCAAGAAACGCTGACGCTGCAACGCGGCAGACACAAAATTTCAAAATTTGCGCCGTGACTATTGCAATGTTGCGCCGGTTGCGTATTTCATGCGGCAAGCCTCGTCGATTCTGCGGCGCGGCATTTGCGCAGGGGGACGCCATGGCGCTCGACACCGATCGCGACATCGCCGGTTACGACGCGGCGAAGAAAGACCTTTACGAGGTCGGCGAGATGCCGCCGCTGGGGTTTGTGCCGAAGTCGATGTATGCCTGGTGCATCCGGCGCGAGCGCCACGGTGAACCTGATACCGCGATGCAGGTCGAGGTGGTCGATACCCCCAGCATCGACAGCCACGAGGTGCTGGTGATGGTGATGGCGGCGGGGGTCAACTACAACGGCGTCTGGGCCTGCCTTGGCATTCCGGTCAGCCCGTTCGATGGCCACAAGCAGCCCTATCACATCGCCGGATCCGATGCGGCGGGGATCATCTGGGCGGTGGGATCAGCGGTCAAGCGCTGGCAGGTCGGCGACGAGGTGGTGGTGCACTGCAATCAGGATGACGGCGACGACGAGGAATGCAACGGCGGCGATCCGATGTTCAGCCCCTCGCAGCGGATCTGGGGCTACGAGACCCCGGATGGCAGTTTCGCCCAGTTCACCCGGGTGCAGGCGCAGCAGTTGATGCCGCGTCCGCGCCACCTGACCTGGGAAGAATCGGGCTGCTACACCCTGACCCTGGCCACCGCCTACCGGATGCTGTTCGGCCACCGCCCGCATATCCTGAAACCCGGCGACAACGTGCTGGTGTGGGGCGCAAGCGGCGGGCTGGGATCGTTCGCGATCCAGTTGATCAACGCCGCCGGGGCCAATGCGATCGGGGTGATCTCCGAAGAATCAAAGCGCGATTTCGTGATGGGGCTGGGCGCAAAAGGCGTGATCAACCGCAAGGACTTTGCCTGCTGGGGCCAGATGCCGACCGTCAACACCCCCGAATATGCCGCCTGGTTCAAGCAGGCGCGCAAGTTCGGGGCGGCGATCTGGGCGATCACCGGCAAGGGCAACAATGTCGATATGGTGTTCGAGCACCCCGGCGAGGCAACCTTTCCGGTCTCGGTGTTCGTGGTCAAACGCGGCGGCATGGTGGTGATCTGCGCCGGCACCACCGGCTACAACATCACGTTCGATGTGCGCTATCTGTGGATGCACCAGAAGCGGGTGCAGGGCAGCCACTTTGCCAACCTCAAGCAGGCGGCGGCGGCCAACAAGCTGATGCTGGAGCGCCGGATCGACCCCGGCATGTCGGAGGTTTTTCCCTGGGCGGAAATTCCGGCGGCGCATGTCAAGATGCACCACAACCAGCACAAGCCGGGCAACATGGCGGTGCTGGTGCAGGCCCCGCGCACCGGCCTGCGCACCTTCGAGGACGCGCTCGAGGCCAGCCGCGGGCGCTGAGCCGCACTCGGGATGATTTTTCTTTGTTTGTCGCAGGTTGGGCAACAGTTTGTTGCCCGATCAGGGGGTCACGTCGCGCCTGGGTGGAATGGTATGGTTGCCATGGTGTTAACCATTTGCGAGGCCGGGTTGCCATGCGCCATGACTGGATTTTCGATGTGCTGACGGACTTGCAGTCCTACGCCCTGAAGAACGGTCTGCCGCGCTTGGCGGCGCAGGCCGAGGAGACGTTGCGCATCGCCCGTGCCGAGATTGCCATGCAGGCCAGCGCTGAGGCGGTCGGCGACAGCGCCAAAGGCCAGGGCGGCATCCCGCCCGGTGGGCGCCCGAACTAGGCGCGCACCCCCTCGCCTCGGGCGGCAGGCTGGCTTATGGTCGCGGGATGGATGTTCCCGCCCCGCCGTTTTCCGAAGATCAGGCCGAAGCCCATGACCGGGTGGCCGAGGCGCTGCGCGGCATCGGCATTGATCTGGCCGAGGGCAGCGTGACCCCCGCGCGCGAGGGCAAGGGCGCGGTGCTGGCGGTGGTGGGCCGGGCCGGATCGGGCAAGACCCTGCTGCTGGCAGCCCTTTACCGGGCGATGGTGGCGGCGGGGGTCGAGGTGGTCTCGGGTGACTACGAGGGCAAGCGGCGGCGCGAGCGCCGCACCTTGGCGATCCTTGCCCCCACCAACAAGGCGGCGTCGGTGCTGCGGCTGCAAGGGGTGCCCGCGACCACCATCCACCGCATTCTCTATACCCCGCTTTACGACCCGCAGTATGAACGGATTGCCGACTGGCTGGCGGGCAACGGCAAGCGCCCGGCGGTCGAGGGGCTGACCGAGTTGGCGCTGGACCGGGCGCAGGCGTTCTACGCGCAGGTTGCGTCAATCCCCGGTGCGCTGGCGGCGGCGGGGCTGCGCGGCAGCGATTTCATCAAGGGCTGGAAGCGGCGCGAGGAGGCGCTGGACGTGGGGTTCGTCGATGAATCCTCGATGCTCGATCAGCGCCAGTTCGACGATCTGCGGGAAATCTTTCCAACTCTGGTGCTGTTTGGCGACCCGGCCCAACTGGCGCCCGTCGGGCAATCGGGCGAGATGGTGTTCGACCAGTTGCAACCGGCGCAGAAGCTCAACCTGACGCGCATCCACCGCCAGGCGCAAGGCAACCCGATCCTTGATCTGGCGCATGCGCTGGCCGACCCCGATCTTGGCTTCGAGGCGTTCGAGCGGATGGTCGAGCGGGTGGCAGGCGACGATGACCGGGTGCAGATCGCGCCACGGGTGGACAGCGATCTGATGGCGCGCAGCCCGGTGCTGGTGTGGCGCAACACCACCCGCATCCGGCTGATCACCGCCTTTCGCGCCGCCCACGGTGCCCCCGACTATGCCCTGGTGCCGGGCGAGCCGCTGATCTGCGACGGCATCGAGCTGCCGGTCAAGCACCGCAAGAAGCGGATTGATCTGGAGGCGCGCGGGCTGATCAAGGGGGCGCAGGTGATCTACCTTGGCCCCGGCTCCAAGGATGGTTTTGCCCGGCTGCACGTGGTGGGGGCGGAAGAGCCGCAGATCTCGGCGGCGTCGATCATCAAGATCGAGAAACCCGACGAGGCCGAGCCCTTCATCCCTTCGGCAGCGCGGATGGGGGCGGCGTTCCTGCATGGGTCGGCGGTGACCATCCACAAGGCGCAGGGGTCGCAATGGGAGACGGTGCAGGTGTTTGCACCTGACCTCTGGGCGGCGTCGCAGTCGGGGCGGATCGAGGCCGGGCTGCCGCTGTGGAAGCGGCTGGCTTACGTCGCGATCACCCGCGCGCAGGTGCGGCTCTTGTGGGTGGTGCGCAACCGGCTGGGGCGACCGACGCAGGCGTTGGGGGTGGATGATCTGCGCGCCGCCCCCGCGCCGCTGGTGCTGGCGGCGGCCGGGCAAGACTGACCCTTTCGCAGCGGCTTTCGGGGCGCTAGGGTGGCGCAAACCGAAAGGAAGCTGCCATGGCCTGCGTCTTTGTCCAGTTCCGCTGCACCCCCGGCAAGACCTACGAGGTGGCCGGTGCGATCTATGACCGCGAAGTGGTGTCCGAGCTGTTTTCGACCTCGGGCGAGTATGACCTGATTGCCAAGGTCTATATCCCCGAGGGCGAGGAGGTCGGGCACTACCTGTCGCAGCGCTTGTTCGACATTCCGGGGATCAACCGCACTCTGACGACGATGACCTTCAAGGCGTTCTGAGCCGGCAGCCGGGGGGCTGTCTGCCCCCCGGACCCCCTGAGGATACTTTTCCAAAGGAGAAATGGGGGGTCAGAGCCAGGCGGCGCGATCGCTGCCGGTGGCCGCGCTGACGGTGGCAAAGCCGTCGCGGGCCAGCAGGGCGTCAAGGCCGCGGGCAATTTCGCCGACCAGGCCGATGCCGTGATAGACCAGCGCGGTGTAAAGCTGCACCGCCGAGGCACCGGCGCGGATCTTGGCATAGGCCTGCGCGGCGCTACTGACGCCGCCGACCCCGATCAGCGGCAGTTTTCCGGCTGTCAGATGCGCGAGCTGCGCCAGGACTCGGGTGGATTTTTCGAACAATGGCGCGCCGGAAAGGCCGCCGGACTGGCCGCGATCTGCACTTTTCAAACCTTCGCGCGACAGCGTGGTGTTGGTGGCGATGATCCCGTCAAGGCCGGTGGCAAGGGCCACTTCGGCGATGTCGGCAAGTTCGTCCGCGGTGAGGTCGGGCGCGATCTTGAGAAAGACCGGGATCAAACGGGGTAGGGCGTCGCGGGTGGCGATCACGCCGGTCAGCAACGCGGTCAGGGCGGCGCGGCCCTGAAGCGCGCGCAGGTTCTCGGTATTCGGGGACGAGACGTTGACGGTGGCAAAATCGACATGCGGGCCGCAGGTCGCCAGCACGGCGGCGAAATCGGCGGCGCGGTCGGCGCTTGCCTTGTTCGCGCCAAGGTTCAGGCCCACCGGCACCGGGGATCGGCGGCGCAGCGCAAGGCGGGCCGAGATCGCGGCCGCCCCCTCGTTGTTGAAGCCGAAGCGGTTGATCGCGGCGCGGTCCTCGGTCAGGCGGTAGAGGCGGGGGCGCGGATTGCCGGGCTGGGCCTGCGGGGTGGCCGCGCCGACCTCGAGCCAGCCGAAGCCCGCCCGCATCAGCGCATCGAGCGCCAGCGCATTCTTGTCGAACCCCGCCGCCAGCCCGATCGGGTTCGGCAGCGCCAGTCCGGCCAGGGTGGTGGCCAGCCGGGGCGAAGTGATCACCCCCGGCAGGGGCACCAGACCAAGCCGCAGGGCACCGAGCGCAAGGTGGTGGGCGCGCTCGGGGTCAAGCCGGTGCAGGGCTGCGAGTGCTGTGCGCTCGACCAGCTTCACCACACACCTTCGGGAAAGATGTGGCCGCTGGCCCCCAGCGGCAGCGATTTGTCCCACAGCACGTCGTCCAGCCGCAGCGGGCGGTAGAGGTGCGGGAACAACTGGTTGCCGCGCGAGGGTTCCCATCGCAGGCTTGGGCCAAAGCGGCTGGCGTCAAGCGCCAGCAGCACCAGATCGCTTTCCGCGCCGAAGTGTCTTGCTGCGGTTTGCGCCACCTGGGCAGCGGTGGAAAAGTGGATGAAGCCATCGCTCAGGTCGATCGGGGCACCAAGGGTGGTGCCGGCGCTGCGGAAGGCATCCCATTCGGGGCGGCGGAAGATCTTGTAGATCAGCATGGCGGTTTCATGCACGCTCAAAGGCGGGGGGTCAATGGCGCAAGCGGGACGTAGCGTCACGGCGGTTTCACATGGTTCTGTCAGGGCAATGCAGTCAGGCTTTGACAGGCGCCTTTTGTAACAGCACTGTGACAGCATCAACCATCATGGGAGAATCCACATGACCACCTTTTCGCGCCGATTTGCCGCCCCCTTGCTGGGCGCGTGCAGTCTGATCGCGCTGGCCGCAGCACCGGGCTTTGGCGAGACCGTCAAGCTGACCATCCTTGGCGTCGGCGACGTTTACAACTTTGCCGGGGCCGGGGGGCGCGGCGGGTTTGCGCGGCTGAACGCGGTGGCGCTGGCCGAGCGCGCCGCCAACCCCAACACGATCTATGCCTTTGATGGCGACATGCTGTCGCCCTCGATCCTGTCGGGTTTTGACAAGGGCCAGAACACCATTGATCTGACCAATCTGGTGCCATTCGACATCGCGGTGCCGGGCAACCACGAATTCGACTTCGGCCCGGCCAATTTCGCCGAAAAGCTGGCGGCGTCGAGCTATCCCTGGGCCGCGATCAACATCACCAATGCCGATGGCAGCCCGCTTGCGGGCCTGGGCGGGGTGATGGTCAAGGACGTGGGCGGGGTGCAGGTGGCGCTGGTGCCGGTGGCGCAGGACACCACGCCGGAAGTGGCAAGCTCGGGCGATCTGGTGTTCGGGCCGACGGTTGACAGTGCGGTTGCCGCCGCCAAGGCGGCGCGTGAGGCCGGGGCCGATATCGTGATCGGCGTGGTGCAGACCAACATGGAAAACGACCGCGCCCTGATCAAGAGCAAGGCGTTCGACGTGATCCTGTCGGGCGACGATCATTCCTATGGCACCTCGTATGACGGCATCACCGCCTATGTCGAGACCTCGATCGACGCGCGCTTTCTGTCGCCGGTCGATCTGACGGTCGAGATCGGCGAGAAGGGCGGCAAGCGCACGGTGAAATGGGTGCCCAATTTCCGCTTCATCGACACCGCTGGCGTGACCCCCGACCCGGAAAGCCAGGCCATGGTGGACGGCTTCCAGACGCAGCTTGATGACGCGCTGAATGTGGCGGTCGGCAGCACCGAAGGGGCGCTCGATTCGCGCAGAAACGTGGTGCGGGGCGAGGAATCGGCGATGGGCAACCTGATTGCCGATGCGATCAAGGCGGCGACCGGGGCCGATGTGGCGATCACCAACGGTGGCGGCATCCGGGGCGACCGCACCTATGACGCGGGCACCGTGCTGACCCGGCGCGACATCCTGACCGAACTGCCGTTCGGCAACTTGACGGTGGTGACCGAGATTCCGGGCAGCCAGGTGCTGGCGGCGCTGGAGAACGGCTTTGCCCAAGTCGAGAAGGGGGCCGGGCGGTTCGTGCAGGTCTCGGGCATCGCGGTGGTCTATGATCCGACCGCCGAGGCCGGCAGTCGGGTGGCGTCGGTCAAGATCAACGGGGCCGATCTCGATGTGAACGCGCTCTACAAGGTCGCGACCAACGACTACATGCTGGGCGGCGGCGATGGGTTTGCCGCCCTTGGGGGCGGTCGCGTGCTGACCAACACCGGGGCGGGGGCGCTGATGGCCAACGACGTGATGGCCTATATCGAGGCCACCGGCAAGGTGACGGCAGCGGTCGAGGGCCGGATCAAGACCGTCGGCCAGAACTGACGGCAAGGGTGGCGACGATGGCGCGTCCCCTTGCCGGGGCGCGCCTTTGCTGATGCGCTCAGCCCGCCGGGTGGCGGCGCGGGCGCAGCAGCAGCGGGGCGTAAAGCGCCACGAACCCGGCCCAGGCCAGCAGCCACAGGGTGGCGGAAAGGTAAAGCAGCCAAGGCTCGGGCCAGAACGCGGCCAAAGCGCGCGCCAGCACCGCCAGCAGGGCGGCAAGGTAGAGCGCAGAGGTGCCGGGGCCGGCGGTCAGGGCGCGCCCGCTGTGGCCAAGGGTGGCGCGGGTCATCATCGCCAGCACCATCGGCCCCAGGCCACCGGCCAGCCACAGATGCAGCGCCGCCAGGCGGGGCACCACCTCGGGGGCCAGAATCGAGGCGGCCAGCACCAGAAACCCGATCGGCATCCAGATGAAACCGAGGTGCAGGATCGCCACCAGGGGCTCGGCCAGGCAGCGCCAGCCGCGCCAGCGCGCCAGCCGCACCAGACCCAGCGCCCCGGCCAGCGCGGCCAGAGTGCCGGTGACGCGGGTCTCGGGCAGCGCCACCCACAGCGCCAGCGCCGCGCCGGTGGCCACCAGACTGATGCCATCAAAGCGCCCGATCGGGGCGGGCAGGGGGCCGGGGGGGCGTCGCGCCAGCCAGTTGCGGGTAAAGCTGGGCACCACCCGCCCGCCGATCAGGCTGACCAGAAACACCAGCGCCGCCACCCCCAGCCGGGTGCCCGCGCCATCCGCGCCGCCGCCGCCCTGCCAGTGAAACAGCGCGTTGGCGACGAGCAACAGCAAGAGCGGGGCCAGCACCAGCAGATTGCGCCAGTTGCGCCCGGCAATGATCTCGCGCGCGATCAGGGCGGCAAAGGTCAAAAGGAACGCGAGGTCCAGCGCCGCCGCCAACCCCGCCCCGATCAGGCCCGAAGTCGCCACCGCCAGCCGTCCAACGATCCACACCGCCGCCAGCCCGCCCAGGGGCCAGCCCACCACCGGCAGCCGCCCGGTCCAGTTCGGCACCGCCGTCAGCACAAACCCGGCGGCAATGCAGGGAAACAGCCCGAACAGCAGTTCATGCACATGCCAGTCGCGCGGAGCAAAGGCGGTGGGCAGGGTCAGAGCACCGGCAAGCTGTGCCAGCCACAGCCCCATCGCGGCCAGCGCCCAGAGCCCGGCCAAAAGGAAGAAGGGCCGAAAGCCGAAGCTCAGCACGGCAGGCCCGCGAAAGGCGCGCGCACGGCTCATGGTGGTGGTCATTGCGGTCTCCTTTACGAGGGTATTGACCCGCTTTAGCCGATTGCGGCGGGCTTTGGCTTGACGTGCGTCAAGTGCCGGTGTGGCAGGCGCGGCCCGGATCGGGGCGACGTTTGATCTGCCCCCCCGGGTGCCGCGTTGGTCGATCGAAAGGTGCGCCAACCGCGGTCGGCGTGGATCGGCGCTTGCAACCGGCACCGGCGCGTGGTTTTCTGGGACCGACAGCGGAGGCAGCAATGCAGCCCGGATTTCCCAGCAAGATGATTGCCAGCCTCGGCCTGATCGGCGCTGTGGCGGCGTGCGATCTGACCCAGCCCACCGCATCCGTGCCGACCGGGGCCGAGGATTTTGCCACCTTTTGCGTGCCGTGCCATGGCCCGGGCGGGGTTGGCGATGGCCCGCTGGCGGCGGGTCTGGTCAAAGCCCCCGCCGATCTGACCGCGATCAGCGCCCGGAGTGGCGGCAGCTTTCCGCAGGCACAGGTGATGAGCAAGATCTGGGGCTATACCCAACAGAATGGCCAGGTGATGCCCGGGTTTGCCGCCCTGCTGGAAGGCGACACGGTGCTGTTTGATTCCGGCGACGGGATCGCCACCCCGACCCCGCTGCGGCTGGTGCAGCTTGGCGAATATCTGCGCGGGTTGCAGCGCTAGCCGGGGGCGCTGCCCCCGGACCCCCGGAGTGTATGGGCAAAGAAGAAACGCGCGGGGCGCGCAGCGGGCGGCGTCAGACGTCGAGTTCCTCCACAAACCGTGCATTTTCCTGGATATACTGAAAGCGCAATTCCGGCTTCTTGCCCATCAGGCGCTCGACCAGATCGGCGGTCTCGCCCGGCTCATCCTCGTCGATGCTGACCCGGATCAGTTTGCGGGTCGCGGGGTTCATGGTGGTGTCTTTCAGATCCTTGGCGTCCATCTCGCCTAGGCCCTTGAAGCGCTGCACGTCGATCTTGCCCTTGCCGCCCAGACCCTTGGCCAGCCACAGCTCTTTCTCGGCGTCGTCCGAGACGTACATACGCTGCGCCCCTTGGGTCAGGCGGTAAAGCGGCGGGCAGGCAAGGTAAAGGTGGCCCTTGTCGATCAGGGGCCGCATCTGGGTGAAGAAAAACGTCATCAGCAGGCTGGCGATATGCGCGCCATCGACATCGGCGTCGGTCATCACGATGATCTTGTCATAGCGCAGATCATCCAGCCGGAAGCGGCTGCCCATCTGGACGCCAAGCGCCTCGCAGATGTCGCGGATCTCGGCGTTGTCGTTGAGCTTGTTTGATGCCGCGCCCAGCACGTTCAGGATCTTGCCTTTCAGTGGCAGCAGCGCCTGGGTTTCGCGGTTGCGCGCGCCCTTGGCCGAGCCGCCGGCGCTGTCGCCTTCGACGATGAACAGTTCGGTGTTGTCGCGGACCTTGGCGCTGCAATCGGTCAGCTTGCCGGGCAGGCGCAGCTTTTTCGTCGCGGTCTTGCGGGCGGTTTCCTTTTCCTGCCGCCGCTTCAGCCGTTCTTCGGCGCGCAGCACCAGAAAATCGAGAATGGCACCGGCGGATCTGGTATCGCTGGCCAGCCAGTGGTCGAAATGGTCGCGCACCGCACCTTCGACATAGCGGGCGGCTTCTTCGGTGGCCAGCCGGTCCTTGGTCTGGCCGACAAATTGCGGCTCGCGGATGAACACCGAAATCACGGCGCAGCCCCCCGCCAGCATGTCATCGCGGCTGATCTGCTCGGCCTTGCGGTTTTTTACCCGCTCGCCGTAGGCGCGGATGCCTTTCAGGATGGCGGCCCAGAAGCCTGCCTCGTGGCTGCCGCCTTCGGGGGTCGGCACGGTGTTGCAATAGCTTTGCAGAAAGCCGTCGCGCGAGGGGGTCCAGTTGATCGCCCATTCGACCGAGCCGGGCACCCCGAATTTGTCCTGGAATTCGACCTTGCCGGCAAACGGGCGGTCGGCGTAGGTGGTCGAGCCTTGCAACTGCTCGGCCAGATAGTCTGCCAGGCCGCCGGGAAAGTGGAAGGTGGCTTCCAGCGGAATGTCGCCATCCGGGATTGCGGTTTTCCAGCGGATCTCAACTCCTGAAAACAGGTAGGCCTTGGATCGCGCCATCTTCATCATGCGGGCGGGCTTGAATTGCAGGCTGCCGAAAATCTCGGGGTCGGCGTGGAACATGATGCTGGTGCCGCGCCGGTTCGGGGCGGGGCCCACGGTCGCCAGCGGGCCTTGCGGGATGCCGCGGGCGAAGGACTGGCTGTAAAGGGTGCGGTTGCGCGCCACCTCGACCCGCATCACGTCCGACAGGGCGTTGACCACCGATGCCCCCACCCCGTGCAGCCCGCCCGAGGTCTGATAGGCCTTGCCGCTGAATTTGCCGCCCGAATGCAGGGTGCACATGATCACTTCCAGCGCCGACTTGCCGGGAAACTTGGGATGCGGATCGACCGGGATGCCGCGGCCATTGTCGCGGATGGTGACAGTGTGATCAGCCGCCAGTTCAACCTCGATCCGGCTGGCAAAGCCCGCCACCGCCTCGTCCATCGCATTGTCCAGCACCTCGGCCACCAGATGGTGCAGCGCCCGCTCGTCGGTGCCGCCGATATACATGCCGGGCCGTTTGCGCACCGGCTCGAGGCCTTCCAGCACCTCGATCGAGGCGGCATCATAGGTCTCGATCGGGTTGGAAAGAAGGTCGTCTGCCATCGGCTGCTCGATTCTTGTTTTATGGCTTTGGGCCGGGATTAGAGCACCAAGGGGGGCAGGGACGCAAGATGTAGGGTTTATTCAGCAGTGCTGGCGTAACCAAAGGGCCAGCTCGCCCTCATCCAGCAGGCGTTGGGCAGCGCGGATGATGACCGGGCCGATAATCTCGGCACTCCACCTGACCTGCACCCCGTTCAGGGCCAGCACGGCGTTAATCGCACGAAACGCCGTGCGTTTGTTGGCGTCGTTGAAGCAATGGCCATGCGCGATGGCAATGCCGTAAGCGGCGGCCAGATCGAACAGGTCCGAGATCATCCCATAGGCCAGACGATTCTCTACGCGGCCCAAGGCACCCTCAAGCGATTTATCCAAGGCAAGACCAGCCAGTTCACCGGGGTTCAAAACGGCATCATGCAATGTCACGACCAGATCGGCCGACAAAAGAACAAAGGTCATTTGTCTTTGAGGTAATCAAGAACCGGCTGCACCGCTTCGCGCGTGGCGTCCAGATGGGCCATCACCTCTTCCAGCGTCGCATAGCGATGCGCCCCCATATCCGTCACCGCTTCAGCGGGCACCAGATAGCCGACCAGGGCCGAGTTCTTGAGGATCGCGACCGGCTGGCCGCCCGCGCGGTCGAACACCTTCTGCGGCTCGCGCAGTTCGGTCATGGTGGCGATTTGCGGTGTGGCAAGGCGGGTCATGGGGCGGCTCCGATCGCGATATGTGCAATCCAATGTACATTGCATCGCACATATCGGCAAGGGCAGCGCACTGCAGCCGGTTTCGACGCCCCGTCAGGCCGGTTCGGCCAGACGGCCCGCCATCATCGCCATGAAGCCTGGGCGCGATTGGCAGCGCGCCAGCCAGGCGGTGGTGGCGGGATGGGCGGCCATCAGGGCGGTGTGGCCCTGCGCGTATCGCAGGCACTCGGCCACCATGATGTCGGCCACGGTGAAGCGCGCCCCCAGCAGCCATTGGTGGCTGGCGAGGTGGCCTTCCAGCCGGGCCAGCGGGCGGGCAAGCCGGGCGGCACAATCGGCGACCTTGGCCGCCCCGGCGGCGGTTTTGTCCTCGCCAGCCTCTTGCGCGTAAAGGATTTCCAGCGCCGCCGCCTCGATCCCGGTGGCGGCAAACAGCGCCCACTGGTCGATCAGCGCCGCTTCGTCAAGGTTCTGCGGCCCAAGCTGGCCGCCATGCTTGCGGGCGATATGCTGGCAGATCGCCAGCGATTCGGTCAACACCAGCTTGCCGTCGGTCAGCGCCGGAATCTGGCCCTGCGGGTTGACCTTCAGAAACGCCGGTGAGGCGGTGTTGAGCGGTGCCCCCGCAGCGCTCGGGTCGGGCAGGTGCCTCGACTGGATCACCGGCACATGGGTGAAGGGCAGGCCGATCTCGGCCAGAAGCCACAAGGGGCGCGAGGTGCGCGAGCGATAGACACCGTAAAGGGTGAGCATGAAAAACCTCCGGGTTGGGCGGGGGCAGCCTAGCCCGGCAATCGGCGGGCGGGAAGGGGAATCTGCGACACCTTGTAGCACCCGGCGGGGCAGGATAATCGGGGGCGATGACACCGCCCATGACCAGATCTGCGCACGCCCGCGCCACCCTGGCGCTTGGTTTGCCGCTGATCGGCAGCCATCTGGCGCAGATGGCGCTGCATGTCACCGACACGGTGATGCTGGGCTGGTATGGCGTGGTCGAGCTGGCGGCGGTGGTGCTGGGGTCGTCGGCGTTCTTCATCGTGTTCATTCTTGGCTCGGGCTTTGCCCAGGCGGTGATGCCGATGGTGGCACAGGCGATCGGGCGCGGCGACGAGGTGCAGGTGCGGCGCGACACCCGCATGGGGCTGTGGCTGTCGATCGGTTTTGGCGTGATCTGCTATCCGCTGTTCTGGTGGTCCGGGGCGATTTTGCTGGCGGCGGGGCAGCAGCCCGAGGTGGCAGGCCTGGCGCAGGACTATCTGCGCATCGCGGGCTTTGGCATGATTCCGGCGCTGCTGGTGATGGTGTTCAAAAGCTACCTTGCGGCGCTGGAGCGCACCCAGGTGGTGCTGGCCGCCACGCTGGGCGCGGTGGTGCTGAACGGCGGGCTGAACTGGATGCTGATCTTCGGTCGGTGGGGCGCGCCCGAGTGGGGGGTGCAGGGGGCCGCGATTGCCTCGGTGGCGTCGCAGGTGCTGACCGTAGGGGTGCTGGCGATTTATGCCGGAGCCCTGCCCGCGCTGCGCCGCTTTGCGCTGTTCCAGCGCTTCTGGCGACCCGACTGGCAGGCGCTGCGTCAGGTCGCCCGGCTGGGCGGGCCGATCGGGCTGACCGGGCTGGCGGAGGGCGGGCTGTTTCAGGCGGCGGCGCTGATGATGGGCTGGATCGGCACGGTCGAGCTGGCGGCGCATGGCATTGCAATCGAGGTCACGGCGCTGACCTTCATGGTGCATCTGGGGCTGGCCAACGCCACCACCGTGCGCACCGGGCGGGCGCAGGGGGCGGGCGATGTGCGCGCGCTGCGCGACGGGGCGCTGGTGGCGATCGGGCTGTCGCTGATCTTCGTGCTGGGCACGGTGGTGGTGTTCGTCACCCTGCCGGGGCCGATCATTGCGCTGTTTCTTGATGCCACCAAGCCCGAAAGCGCGGGGATCATCGCCTTTGGCAGCCGCTTGCTGGTGCTGGCGGCGCTGTTTCAGGTCGCCGACGCGGTGCAGGTCATGGCGCTTGGCCTGCTGCGCGGGGTGCGCGACACCAAGGTGCCGATGATCCTGGCCGCCGTCAGCTACTGGCTGATCGGCATTCCGGCCAGCTACGTGCTGGCGTTCGGGCTGGGCTGGGGCGGCGAGGGGCTGTGGCTGGGGCTGGTGGTCGGGCTGAGCCTGGCGGCGACCCTGCTGATGGCGCGGTTCTGGAGCCGCGCGCCGCGGGTGTGACGGACCTTGGTGCGTTGGCCCTTGATCAGCCTCGGCCCCCGTGCCCGCTCATCACTTCCTTGCGGTCGTTCTTCGCTTGCGTCAGCGAGGAACGACCGCAAGGAAGTGACGAGCGGCCGGTTCCGATTTTTCGCAAACTGCCTCAGCGATAGACCGGCGGCAGGGCGGCCAGCAGGCTTGGCCCGAAATGCTGTTCGCCCGAGGTGCTCCAGTGGTCGCCGTCGCTCCAGTAGATGGTGTCGCAGGTGATGAAGTCGGTCGTCATGTCGAGCGCAGGCATGGCCGACAGCGGCAGATAGCGCAACCCGTCGATTTCGGGGCGATAGGTCAGGGCCATGCCGGGCTCATTTCGGCGGCGCGTCCGACATCAGCCGTTCGGCCTTCTTGCGCACCAGCACCGAGCGCAGATCGTGCATCGCCAGCAGCAACGCGTCGGTGACTTCCTCAAGCTGCGCCGCGCTGGCGCGGGTCTGGGCCCATTGGGTGGTGAGGTTCAGGTAATCGACCGCGCGGTGGATATCGTCGATGTCGCGCGCCGCAAGCAGCATTGTGCGGCGCTCCAGCCATTCGGCGATGGCGGCGCTATCCTCGGGCGAAAGGGCGGTTTCGCCATGCACCTTGATCGCGCCGTTCTTGACGTTGACGCTGGCGATTTCCTGCATGTCGATCCGGCGCTGGCGGTTTTCGGTATCGACCCGAAACACCACCGCGCCGTTATCGCGGATGCGAAAGTAATAGTCCGGCAGATCGCCCGCCATGGTTTTCTTACCTCAAACCGGCACAAAAGCGCTGGATGCGGGTGCAGGCCTCGCGCAGCGCCGTGTCCGAAGTAGCGTAGCTGACGCGGAAGTTGGGCGAAAGCCCGAACGCGGCCCCGAACACCACCGCCACCCCGGTTTCCTGAAGCAGCGCCGTGGCAAAGGCCGCGTCATCGCTGATCCGGGTGCTCCCGGCGCTGGTCTTGCCGATGCAGCCGGAAATGTCGGGATAGACGTAGAACGCGCCTTCCGGGGTGGGGCATGTGATGCCGGGGGCGGCATTCAGCATACCCACCACCAGATCGCGGCGGCGCTGGAAGGCCAGCTTGCTGGTGGTTAGAAAATCCTGCGGCCCGGTCAGCGCCTCAAGCGCGGCATATTGCGATACCGAACAGGGGTTCGAGGTCGATTGGCTTTGAATGGTGGCCATCGCCTTGATCAGCGCCACCGGCCCGGCGCAGTAGCCGATGCGCCAGCCGGTCATGGCGTAGGCCTTTGAGACCCCGTTGCAGGTCAGGGTGCGCTCATGAAGCCGGGGTTCGACCTCGGCCGGAGTGCAAAACTGAAAATCGTCGAACACCAGATGCTCATAGATGTCGTCAGACATGATCCAGACCTGCGGGTGGCGCAGCAGCACGTCGGTCAGCGCCTTGAGCTCGGCCCGGCTGTAGCCCGCCCCGGTGGGGTTCGAGGGGCTGTTGAAGATGAACCACTTGGTGCGCGGGGTGATCGCCGCCTCAAGTTGTGCCGCCGTCAGCTTGAACCCGGTCTCGATCCCCGCCGCCACCGCCACCGGCGTGCCCCCGGCCAGCAGCACCATGTCGGGATAGCTGACCCAGTAGGGGGCCGGGATGATCACCTCGTCGCCGGGGTTCAGGGTGGCCATCAGGGCGTTGAACAGGATCTGCTTGCCGCCGGTGCCGACGCTGACCTGCGCAGGCGTGTAGCGCAGGCCGTTTTCGCGGGCGAACTTGGCACAGATTGCCGCCTTCAGCTCGGGGATGCCATCGACGGCAGTGTATTTGGTGCGGCCCGCGTCAATCGCGCGCTTGGCGGCATCCTTGATGTTCTGCGGCGTGTCGAAATCCGGCTCGCCCGCCCCCAGGCCGATGACATCGCGCCCCGACGCCTTCATCTCGTTCGCCTTGGTGGTGACGGCGATGGTGGGCGAAGGTTTGACGCGGGCGAGGGTGTTCGAGAGGAAAGCCATGGCGGGGTGCTCCGATGTGGCAAGGCGGGCAAAAAGGCGGGCGGTTTGATATTGGCGGCTTTTTCTTCTAGGGTGGCGCCCGCAAGCGATCAAGCGATATCGAAAATAAGGAGAGGCAAGATGGCAGAGACCCCGAAAGAAGGCTGGTTCAGCGAGGCGACCGCGACATTTGGCGACCGTCTGGCCGGGGCGCGCGAAGCCTCAGGCATGAGCCAGAAAGATCTGGCACGGCGGCTGGGGGTGCGGCTGAAAACCCTGCAAGCCTGGGAAAACGACATGACCGACCCGCGCGCCAACCGGCTGCAGATGGTGGCCGGAATGCTGAACGTCTCGCTGCGCTGGCTTTTGACTGGCGAAGGCGACGGGCTGGAGGAACCTTCCGCCAAGGGCGTGCTGGGCAATGATGCCCGCGGCGCATTGTCCGATCTGGCCCGGTTGCGGGCGCAGACACTGGTCATTGTCACCGAAATGGGGCATCTGGAAAAACGGATGCGGACCCTGTTGCGTGAGGATGTGGCATGATCGAAACCCCGGAGGCCCGGCTGAAACGCATGGCGATGCGGTCGTGGCGGCGCGGCACCAAGGAGATGGACATGATCCTGGGGCCCTGGGCGGATGCCAATCTGGCGGGCCTCGATCCGGCGCGGCTGGAACTTTACGAGACGCTGCTGGCCGAAAACGATGCCGATCTGCTGAACTGGGTGCTGGGCAAGGCGGCCCCGCCCGCCGCACTGGCCGGACTGTTGGGCGAAATCGCCGAGTTTTCGCTGACCCGGTTTCAGCCGAAGGCGTGAGCGGCGCGAAATTGCGGCGAAATCGCCGCGAGTTTACGGAATGTTTGTGGTTTGTGCTGATTCTACCCCTCGTCAACCGAGGTGGAGAACAGGCATGGACATGCAGCAGGAAGTTCTGGACGGGTCGCAGAAGGCCTTCATGCTGGGCTATCTCGAAAACCTCGCGCTGGTCGAACGCCTGCACCGGCTGCTGCTGGATGTCGTCAAGGACGAATTCGAGCGGCTCAACCTCATGGAAATCAACCCGGTGCAGGCGCTGCTGCTGTTCAACGTCGGCGACAACGAGGTCACGGCGGGCGAGCTCAAATCGCGTGGCTACTATCAGGGCAGCAACGTCAGCTACAACCTCAAGAAGCTGGTCGATCTGGGCTACATGCACCATCAGCGCTCGGAAATCGACCGCCGCTCGGTGCGGGTCAAGCTGACCGAAAAGGGCAGGCGGGTGCGCGCCGTGCTGAACGAGCTGTTTTCCCGCCATGCCGACGGGCTGGACCGGCGCGGTCTGATCGGGGCCTCGGGAATGGAGGATATCAATTCGTCGCTGAAACGGATGGAGCGCTACTGGACCGAACAGATCCGCTACATCTACTAGGAACCACCCGCCGGGTCCGAAAATCCGGCGGTTTGCAGGCCGATCATCGGGCAGCGTCGCGGGATTCTTCTTTGCCTCAATACTCTGGGGGTTCGGGGGCAAAGCCCCCGCCGTCTCGCCGCGAAACGACGCGCCCGACCGGGCGGTTGCCTCAGCGCCAGAGCCAGGCGTGACCGGCCAGCTAGGCGGCAAATTCACCGACGGGACCGCCAACCGCGATCCCGCCAGGGACAGCGCCACCTGATCAGGCAGCGTCCCAAAATCAGGCATTACTTCTGTCTTTCCGTCACCTGTCAGCGAAACAGATCCGCAATACTGCCGATCAGGTCCAGCACCTGGTTGTTCTGGCGGTCGATCCGGTAAAGCGAGTCGCCGCGCCGGGCGTAGAGCGTGTTGTCACTGCCGTCAAAATACTGCGGGTTGATCATCACGCGGTAGCCACTGGGCAAGCGACCGCCGACACCGTAGGGATCGACGCTTGGCAGGCTGTTTCCGGGTTTGGCCAGCCCCGGTGGCACGCAGGGCGGATTTTTCTTGGCCAGTCCGGGCGGGCAGTTGTCAAAGTCAGTTTCACTCCAGGTCCAGCCCCAATCGGAAACGTGTCCAAGCTGGTTCAGGACGTTCCCAGAGTTGCGGTCGATGAGGTAGAGGAAATCACCATAGCGCACAAAATCTGCGTTCGGTCCTATCGGATAGGTCCGCGGATCAATCATCACGACGTAGTCATCAGGAAGCCGATCACCACGAAGGTAGTCGGGCACAACGACGACAGTGCCATCCGTGTCGGTGCCCGTGCCTTCTAGCTTGGCCTGGCCAGGCGGCACACACCCCGGACCCTTCTTTGCGAGGCCGGGGGGGCATTTGTCATTGGATGATTGTGCATTGCCATGGCCGTTGCCGTTGTTGCCTTTCGGATTCGCCTCGGCTGCGGTGGCAATCAGCAAGGCCGACAGCATGGTGGCAATCATTGCACTCTTGTTCACGTCAGATACTCCAAAACCAAAGGATCGGGGAAGCTCAACGCAGAAGGACTTCCCTTTGCCTGAACTTATCAGGTTCTGGAAAAGCGAGACTGCCGCAGATCAGCCTGTCCGCTGACGGGGGTATCGTGACCCGCTGACCCAGATTGTCCGCGATGGGGCGCGGCGCATGCTGATGGCGGCGTTGCAAGTGAGCGCAGACAGCTTTGCCGCTATTTTTTCGACGACCCGCTCGCCGATGAGCGACAGCACATCGTATGGTTGGCTAACGCCAGAGCCAGGCGTGACCGGCCAGCTAGCCCTGCGCGGCCTGGTCGGGCGCGGGGTCGGCGGCAAGGTCAGCGCCGGGGACGAACGGCACCGGGTAGCCATCGGCGTCATCCATCTTCGCACCTTCCAGCGCGATCGACTCATCGAGCGTGCGCGACTTGACCTCGGTGCCGATGGTGGCACGGTTGAAAAGCTCGATGGCGTCCTGGTTGAACAGCCGGATACAGCCCGCCGAGGTCGCCCGTCCGATCGAGGTATCATCGGCGGTGCCGTGGATGCGGAAATAGGTGTCACGCCCGCCGCGATAAAGATACAGCGCCCGCGCCCCGAGCGGGTTGTAAAGCCCGCCCGGCATGCCACCGGCATAATCGCGGTAGATCTCGCCCTGGGTGCGCAGCATGTTGGCGGTGGGGGTCCAGGATGGCCATTCCGCCTTGCGCCCGACATGGGCGCTGCCGTGGAAGGCCAGCCCCTCGCGCCCGACCGCGATGGCATAACGGATCGCCCGCCCGCCTTCGAGCACGTAGTAAAGCCTGCGCGCAAAGGTATCGACCACGATGGTGTCCGGGGCCTCGGGCCCGGCGTAATCGACCTCGGCCCGGGCCATGGTGCCGCGCAGGTATTTCGGATCGACCGGCGGGATCAGTATCTCGCCATCCTGCACCGCATCATAGGGTTGGGGTGCTGCCCGGCTGACCGGCTTGTCGCCACAAGCGGCAAGG
>CAYQPD010000021.1:0-3057 GCA_964419305.1 uncultured Rhodobacter sp. | reverse complement strand
CCAATCGGCCCCGGCGTCACGATTTGTCAACCGAGGTTGGCGTTCAGGTGTAGGATGCAGGCTTATCGCAACCAAATGGAGATCGAACCGTGCCTCTCACCGCAATTCTGGTAATCGTTATCGTCGGCGCACTGGCAGGCTGGCTGGCCGGGCTGATCGTCAAGGGCTATGGCTTCGGCCTGCTGGGCAACATCGTGGTCGGCATCGTCGGGGCCTTCATCGCGGGGTTGCTGTTTCCCCGGCTTGGGTTCAGCCTCGGCAGCGGCATCGCGGGCGGCGTGCTGCACGCCACCGTCGGCGCGGTGATCCTGCTGCTGCTGATCAAGGTGATCAAGCGGGTCTGACCGCGGCCTGAGGTCGGGGCGGAAAATCCTGCCCCGACACCCGACCCGCCTCAGTGCTTGTCGTCATCCTCGTCGTCGTCATCGCCCTGCGGCAGGTTGAAAAAGCTGTCGGCGTTGGAAAAATCGGCAGGCTTCTCCAGCTCTTCGCGGCGGGTGAACTGTTCCAGCGCGGCCAGACCGGCGGGCATCCTGGGGTCGGGTGCCATGCCCAGCGATTGCTCGGTCGAGACCAGCTTGCGGCGCTCGTCATCGCTCATCACGCCACCCTCGCCGGCCTTCTTGCGCGCCGCGATCTGCACCGCCGCGTCAAGCTCGGATTGCTTGCACACGCCAAGCGCCACCGGGTCGATCGGGGTGATGGAACCGATGTTCCAGTGGGTGCGGGTGCGGATCGCCTGGATGGTGGGCTTGGTGGTGCCGACCAGCTTGCCGATCTGGCCATCGGTCAGCTCGGGGTGGAATTTCACCAGCCACAGGATCGAGGCCGGGCGATCCTGGCGCTTGGACAGCGGCGTGTAACGCGGCCCGCGGCGCTTTTCCTCGCCGATCGCGGCGGCGTTGAACTTGAGCTTGAGCTTGTAGGCCGGGTCTTGCTGGCCGCGCGCGATCTCGGCGGCGTCAAGCTGATTGTTGGCAACCGGATCAAAGCCCTTGACCCCGGCGGCCACGTCGCCATCGGCAATGCCCTGCACCTCAAGCTCGTGCATGCCGCAGAAATCGGCAACCTGACGGAAGCTGAGGGTGGTGTTGTCAACCAGCCATACGGCGGTTGCCTTGGCCATCAGCGGCTTGTTCATCTGAGCCTCCTTTACAAATCTCTCCCAAGCCGGGAAAACGGCTGCGGGGGGCGCCCGCGTCTTCTCGTTTTCGGGAAGTCAGCGGGGTATATAGTCGCGAACCGGGGTCGAGGAAAGAGCAAATGCGCCGGTTTGCCACAGCGGCTCTGGCGATATCATCGGCGGCGGTGCGTGCCAGCACACACCCTGCGGCACCCTGAGCGATGCCGTGCTGGGGGCGGTGCGTCAGCCCTTGGCACGCTCGACATAGGAATTGTCTTCGGTCGAGATCACGATTTTCGTGCCCGCCCCGATATGCGGCGGCACCATCACCCGCACACCATTGGCACAGATCGCGGGCTTGTAGGACGACGAGGCGGTCTGGCCCTTCATCACCGGCTCGGTCTCGATGATCTCGACCGTCACCTTCTGCGGCAATTCGATCGCAATGGCGCTGCCGTCGTAGGTTTTCAGGAACACCTTGATGCCGTCGGTCAGGAACACTTTCTGCTCGCCCACCACCTCGGGCGACACCGTGACCTGCTCGTAGGTGGCGGGTTCCATGAAGTGGAAGCCTTCGCCGTCACTGTAAAGGAAATCGTATTCGCGTTCATCGACATTGGCCTTTTCGACCATTTCGGTGGTGCGCCAGCGTTCGGCAACCTTCACCCCGTCCGAGATCCGGCGCATATCGACACTGGTGGTCGGCGTGCCCTTGCCGGGGTGGAAATTCTCGGCATTCAGAACGACATAAAGCTTGCCGTCGTGTTCGACGACGTTGCCCTTGCGCAGCGATGAGGCGATGACTTTCACGTAAGCTTCCTTGCGATTGCGGGGTTTGCGCCGTAAAGGACGCGGGATTTGCGCCTTTCCTAGCGCATGGTGCGCGAAATCTCCAGTCGAAAGCCAGCACGATGCCCAACCGCCCGCACCACACCAGCCACCCCGCGCCATGGTGGTCGGCTGCGGCTCATGCTCGCCGCCGCCCCTTGCTGCTGGCGCGCAACCGCATCCAGGCCGCAATTCGCGGCTGGCTGACGGCGCAGGGCTTTAGCGAGGTCGATCCCGCCTGCCTGCAGGTCTCGCCGGGCAACGAGGCGCATCTGCACGGCTTTGCCACCGCGATGATCGGCACTGATGGGGTGGCGCGGCCGATGTATCTGCACACCTCGCCGGAATTCGCGATGAAAAAGCTGCTGGCGGCGGGCGAGACCCGGATTGCCGCCTTCGCCCATGTCTGGCGCAACCGCGAGCGCGGGCCGCTGCACAGCCCCGAATTCACCATGCTGGAATGGTATCGCGCGGGCGAGCCTTACGAGGCGCTGATGGCCGATTGCGCGGCGCTGCTGGGGCTCGCGGCGACGGCGGCGGGGGCAACCGCGCTGCGCTACCGCGACCGGCGGTGCGATCCGTTTGCCGCCCCCGAACGGCTGTCGCTGGCCGACGCCTTTGCCCGCCATGCCGGGATTGATCTGCTGGCCACGGTCGGCCCGGATGGTGCGCCCGATACTGCGGCAATGGCTGCGGCGCTGGCGCAGGCCGGCATCAGGTTCGCCGCCGACGATACCTGGTCGGACATGCTGTCGCGGGTGCTGGTGGAACGCGTCGAGCCGCACCTCGGGTTAGGGCGGGCGACCATCCTTGACCGCTATCCGGTGGCCGAGGCGGCGCTGGCGCGGCCTGCGGCGGATGATCCGCGGGTGGCCGAACGGTTCGAGCTTTACGCCTGCGGGGTCGAGCTTGCCAACGGCTTTGGCGAGCTGACCAACCCGGTCGAGCAGCGCCGCCGCTTCGGGCTGGAGATGGACGAAAAGCAACGGGTTTACGGCGAGCGCTACCCGCTGGACGAGGATTTTCTGGCGGCGCTGGCGCAGATGCCCGCCGCCAGCGGCATTGCCCTGGGGTTCGAGCGCCTGGTGATGCTGGCCACCGCCGCC
>CAYQPD010000020.1:19652-28941 GCA_964419305.1 uncultured Rhodobacter sp. | reverse complement strand
GTCGGGGTGTTCCGGTGGCGGCGTTCGGTGGTGGCGGCCACGCTGGCGGGATCACTGGCTTACGGCGTGACCTTTGCCCTTGCATGACGCCGGACGCGCCCCAATATATTCATGCAACGGAATGTGATGGAGGCTCCGATGTCGGACAGCGTGAAAATCACCTGCACCAGTTGCGCTCAAGGCAACCGGGTGCCGCGCGCCAAGCTGGCGGATGGCGCGAAATGCGGCACCTGTGGTGCGGCCCTGCTTGATGGCACCGTGGCCGAGCTTGACGCCAACGCCCACGATCGCGCGACGCGCGGCGACGAGCTGCCGCTCTTGGTCGATTACTGGGCCCCGTGGTGCGGCCCCTGCCGCATGATGGCCCCCGAGTTTGCCAAGGCCGCCAAGGCGCTGGCCCCGCGCGCGCGGCTGGCCAAGCTCAACACCGAAGCTCACCCCGACATCGCCAGCCGCGCCCGGATTCAGGGTATTCCGGCGCTGATCCTGTATCAGGGCGGGCGCGAGGTCGCCCGATTGGCCGGGGCACGCCCCGCCGCCGATATTGTGGCGTTTGTGCAGGGCAAGCTCTGATCCTTGGGCGCGGGGCGGACTTTCAGGCTGGGCATGAAACTCCGTCACCCGCATCGGCCCTTGTGGTCGCCGGGGTATGGTTTAGTCTTGAACCAAATCCCGGAGGTCACGATGGACGAAGCCAGGCAAGACAACGCGCGTCAGGCGGCGCTGGATTATCACGAGTTCCCCAAGCCCGGCAAGCTAGAGATCCGCGCCACCAAGCCGCTGGCCAATGGCCGCGATCTGGGGCGGGCCTATACCCCCGGCGTGGCCGACGCCTGCCTTGAAATCAAGGCCGATCCTTCCACCGCCAGCCGCTACACCGCGCGCAGCAATCTGGTGGCGGTGGTGACCAACGGCACCGCCGTGCTGGGGCTTGGCAACATCGGCCCGCTGGCCAGCAAGCCGGTGATGGAAGGCAAGGCGGTGCTGTTCAAGAAGTTCGCCGGCATCGACTGCTTCGATATCGAGCTTGATCAGCCCGACCCGGTCAAGCTGGCCGAGATCGTCTGCGCGCTGGAACCGACCTTCGGCGCGATCAACCTTGAAGACATCAAGGCCCCCGATTGCTTCATCGTCGAAAAGCTGTGCCGCGAGCGCATGAACATCCCGGTATTCCACGACGATCAGCATGGCACCGCGATCGTGGTCGGGGCGGCGGCGACCAATGCGCTGCAGGTGGCGGGCAAACGCTTCGATCAGATCAAGCTGGTCTCGACCGGGGGTGGTGCTGCGGGGATTGCCTGCCTCAACATGCTCTTGAAACTGGGGCTGCGGCGCGAGAACGTCTGGCTGTGCGACATTCACGGGCTGGTTTACCAGGGCCGACCCGAAGACATGAACCCCGAAAAGGCGGCTTTCGCGCAAGCCAGCGACAAGCGCAAGCTGACGCAGGTGATCGACGGTGCCGACATGTTTCTCGGGCTTTCCGCCCCCGGTGTGCTGACCCCGGAAATGGTGTCACGCATGGCTCCGCGCCCGATCGTGTTCGCGCTGGCCAACCCGGCCCCGGAAATCTCGCCCGAGGAGGTGCGCTCGGTCGCGCCCGAGGCGATCATCGCCACCGGGCGCTCGGATCTGCCCAACCAGGTCAACAACGTGCTGTGCTTTCCCTTCATCTTTCGCGGTGCGCTGGATGTGGGGGCGACCACCATCAACGACGCCATGCAACTGGCCTGCATCGAGGGCATTGCGGCGCTGGCCCGCGCCACCACCAGCGCCGAGGCGGCGGCGGCTTACCGGGGCGAAAAGCTGACCTTCGGGGCCGACTACCTGATCCCCAAGCCGTTCGATCCGCGCCTGATCGGGGTGGTGGCGCTGGCGGTGGCCAAGGCGGCGATGGCGAGCGGGGTCGCCACCCGCCCGATTGCCGACCTTGATGCCTACCGCGAGCGGCTGAACGGTTCGGTGTTCCGCTCGGCCCTGATGATGCGCCCGGTGTTCGAGGCCGCGCGCTCGGCCACAAGGCGCATCGTGTTTGCCGAAGGCGAGGACGAGCGCGTGCTGCGCGCCGCCAACGCCATGCTGGAAGAAACCACCGACAAGCCGATCCTGATCGGCCGCCCCGAGGTGATCGCGGCGCGCTGCGAAAAGGCCGGGCTGCCGATCCGCCCGGACATTGATTTCGACATCGTCAACCCCGCCAGCGATCACCGTTACCGCGACTACTGGACCAGCTATCACGAGCTGATGCAGCGTCAGGGCGCGACCCCCGACATCGCCCGCGCCATCCTGCGCACCAACTCGACCGCGATTGCGGCCATCGCGGTGCACCGGGGGGATGCCGACAGCATGATCTGCGGCACCTTCGGGCAGTATCTGTGGCATTTGAACTATGTCCGTCAGGTGCTGGCGCGGGGCGAGTTGCATCCGCAAGGCGCGCTTAGCCTGATGATCCTCGAGGATGGCCCGCTGTTTGTCGCCGACACCCATGTCAACGCGGTGCCGACCCCCGAGCAGATCGCCGAGACCATCATCGCGGCCGCCCGCCACGCGCGCCGCTTCGGCGTGACGCCGCGGGTGGCGCTGTGCTCGCATTCCAACTTCGGCAATCTCGATACCGACAGCGGGCGGCGGATGCGCGCCGCGCTGGCGCTCTTGGATGCGCGCGGCGTCGATTTCGCCTTTGAGGGCGAAATGTCCGCCGATGCCGCCCTTGACCCCGCGCTGCGCGCCCGCATCTTTCCCGATTCCCGCCTCGAAGGGGCGGCGAACATTCTGGTGTTTGCCTATACCGATGCCGCCAACACCGCGCGCAACCTTTTGAAACTCAAGGCGGGCGGGCTCGAGGTCGGGCCGATCCTGATGGGCATGGGCAACCGCGCCCATATCGTGACGCCGGCCATCACCGCGCGCGGCCTGTTGAACATCGCGGCCCTGGCGGGCACTCCGGTCGCCCATTACGGCTGAGCCCCCGGCTTCTTCTTTGCCTAAATACTCGATTCCCCGGTGCCACCCGCGCAAAATGTGACCATGCGTCACATCATTAGCCTTGCAAGAATCTTGCTTTACCGCCTACCCAAGCGTAACAGAGTGACACCGGTGGGAGGGTATACGATGGCATACAAGGATGTTTACGCAGCGTGGCAAGCGGATCCGGAAGCATTCTGGATGGCGGCGGCCAAGGGCATCGACTGGATCAAGCCGCCAAGCCGCGCGCTCGACGCCAGCCGCGCCCCGATCTATCAGTGGTTCAGCGATGCGCAGGTCAACACCTGCTGGAACGCCGTTGATCGCCATGTGCTGGCCGGGCGCGGCGCGCAGGCCGCGATCATCTACGACAGCCCGGTCACCGGCACCGTCCGCACCATCACCTACGCCGAGTTGCAGGACCGGGTGGCGCGCTTTGCCGGGGCCTTGCGGGCGCGCGGGCTGACCAAGGGCGACCGCGTGGTGATCTACATGCCGATGGTGCCCGAGGCGCTGGAGGCGATGCTGGCCTGCGCCCGGCTGGGGGTGATCCACTCGGTGGTGTTCGGCGGCTTTGCTGCCAACGAGCTGGCGGTCAGGATCGACGACTGTCAGCCCAAGGCGATCATCGCCGCCTCCTGCGGGGTCGAGCCGGGCCGCATCGTGCATTACAAGCCGCTGCTCGACGGCGCGATCCAGCTTGCCCGCCACAAGCCCGAGTTCTGCGTGATCCTGCAACGCGAGCAAGAGGTGGCCGATCTGGTGCCCGGTCGCGATGTCGCCTGGCACAGCTTCCAGTTCGGCGCCGAACCTGCCGAATGCGTGCCGGTGGCGGGCGATCATCCGGCCTATATCCTTTACACCTCGGGCACCACCGGGACCCCGAAAGGCGTGGTGCGCCCGACCGCAGGCCATCTGGTGGCGCTGAACTGGTCGATGCGGGCGATCTACAATGTCGGCATCGGCGATGTTTACTGGGCGGCCTCGGATGTCGGCTGGGTGGTGGGCCACAGCTACATCTGCTACGGCCCGCTGATTGCCGGTTGCACCACGGTGCTGTTCGAGGGCAAGCCGGTCGGCACCCCCGACGCCGGCACCTTCTGGCGGGTGATCGCCGAGCACAAGGTCAAGGCCCTGTTCACCGCGCCGACCGCGCTGCGCGCCATCAAGCGCGACGACCCGCAAGGCAAACTGGTGGCCGACTACGACATCAGCAGCCTGCAAGCCCTGTATCTGGCGGGCGAGCGCGCCGACCCCGATACCATCCTCTGGGCGCAGCGCCACCTCAAGGTGCCGGTGATCGACCACTGGTGGCAAACCGAAACCGGCTGGGCAATTGCCGCCAACCCGCTGGGGATCGAGGCAATGCCGGTCAGGATCGGCAGCCCCTCGGTGGCAATGCCGGGATATGACGTGCAGGTGCTTGACGAGGGTGGCCACCCGGTGCCCGCGGGCACCCTGGGGGCGATCACCATCAAGCTGCCGCTGCCCCCTGGCACCCTTGCCACCCTGTGGCAGGCCGACGACCGCTTTGTCAAAAGCTATCTCAGCCACTTTCCCGGCTACTACGAGACCGGCGACGCAGGCTATATCGACGACGACGGCTATCTCTACATCATGGCGCGCACCGATGACGTGATCAACGTGGCGGGCCACCGGCTTTCGACCGGCGCGATGGAGGAAGTGCTGGCCGCCCACCCCGACGTTGCCGAATGCGCGGTGATCGGGGTGGCGGATGCGCTCAAGGGCCAGTCGCCGCTGGGCTTTGTGTGCCTCAACAAGGGGGCCAACCGGGCGCATGCTGATGTGGTGGCCGAATGCATCACCCTGATGCGCCAGAAGATCGGCCCGGTGGCCGATTTCAAGCGCGCCTGCGTGGTGGACCGCCTGCCCAAGACCCGCTCGGGCAAGATCCTGCGCGGCACCATGGTCAAGATCGCCGACAACCTGCCGTTCAAGCCGCCGGCCACGATCGACGATCCCGCCATCCTCGACGAAATCCGGCTGGCGTTGCAGGCGCTTGGGCTGGCGCAGGGTTAGGCGAAACGGGCTGCGGCAGGGCCTGGTTTCACCTCGGCCCTGCCGCTTGCCAAATCGGCGCTGGACATCAACCCGCCCTCGGTTAATCTGTCCGTGCCATGGCCCACGCACCTTTTTCCAACCGTCAATTCCCGGCTCTGCCGCCAGGCCGGGCACGGCGATGAACCGGCCTTGCGACCCTCTCGCAGCCGCTGTGGCGCTTGATCTGACCGGTTTTCAGCGCCTGCTGGCGGGCATCGGCCCCGCAACGGCGCGCGAACTGGTCCGCTGCCTGACCACCGATCTGGCAGGGGTCGAGCGCGGCCTGCACGACGGCTTCGCCACCACCGACTGGCAGGCCCTCGACAGCCACAGCCATGCCCTGATTGCCCTTGCCGGGCTGGTCGGGGCGCAGACGATGCAGAGCGCGGCAACGGACCTGAACGCGGCGACGCGGCAGCACGACAAGGCGGCGCTGGCCGCACTGCGGCCGCAGGTTCTGGCGCTTCTGGGCGGGCTGATCGCGGTCGTGGCCAGCCGCCTGGAGCAGACCCCATGACCCCCCCCGCACCCGCTGCCAAAGTGCCAGCGCGGGCCGCCGCCAAAGCCCGCCCGGTCGCAGGCCCGGTGTTGGTGATCGAGGATATGTCCGCGCTGCAACTGGCCTACCGCGCGGTGCTGACCGAGGCTGGCTACCGGGTGCTGTCGGCCGGCTCGGCGGGGGAAGGGCTGGCCCTGTTTCAGCGTGAACGACCTGCGGTGGTGGTGCTTGATCTGTTGCTGCCGGATCGCAACGGGCTGGACCTGATGCGCGAAATCCTTGAAGTGCGCCCCGATACCGCCGTGATCGTGATCACCGCCAACGCCTCGATCGCCAAGGCAGTCGAGGCGATGCGCGCCGGGGCGCATGAGTTTCTGCTAAAGCCGTTCGACCAGCAACAATTTCTCGACGCGGTGGCGAATGCCGCAGGCCCACGGGCCGCAACGGCGCGCCGCCCGACACCGCCGGTGCCGACCCCACCGCTGCCAACCGGCACCGGGCGCGGCGACGCCTTCATCGGCTCTTCCGCCGCGATGGACCGCATACATGCCAAGATCCGTTCGGTCGCGCGTTCGATGGCCACCGTCTTCATCACCGGCGAAAGCGGCACCGGCAAGGAATTGTGCGCGCTGGCGGTGCACGACAATTCGGCCCGCGGCCGCGGCCCCTTCATCGCCCTCAACTGTGGCGCGATCCCGCATGAACTGCTGGAATCCGAGGTCTTCGGCCATATGAAAGGCAGCTTCACCGGCGCGGTTTCCGACAAGCCCGGGGCGGCGGCGGCAGCCGATGGCGGCACCCTGTTTCTCGATGAGGTCTGCGAGATGGCACCAGCGCTGCAAACCAAGCTGCTGCGCTTCCTGCAAACCTCGACGGTGCAGCCGGTGGGCGCGACGCGCCCGCGCAAGGTCAACGTGCGCATCATCTGCGCCACCAACCGCGATCCGCTGGAATCGGTGCGCCGTGGTCAGTTCCGCGAAGACCTCTACTACCGGCTCTACGTCGTGCCGATCCACATGCCGCCGCTGCGCGAGCGTGGCAGCGACGTGATCGAGATCGCCGAGGCGGCGCTCCGGCGCTTCGGTGCCGAGGAAGGCCGCCACTTCGATGGCCTTGCGCCCGACGTCCGCGAGCTGTTTCTCCGCCTGCCCTGGCCAGGCAATGTGCGCCAGGTGCTGAACGTGATCCGCAACGTGGTGGTGCTGAACGAGGGCGGTGTGGTGACCCCCGAGATGCTGCCCGATGATCTGGCACATGCCGCCGATCCGGTGCCCCCCCAGCTTGTCAATATCGAACCTTCCCCCCCCCAACTTGAGGCTCTTGTTGGCCTCACCCTTGCCGAAATCGAACATCGGGTGATCGAAGCCACGCTTGCCCACCATGGCGGCTCGGTGCCGCGCGCCGCCCGTGCGCTGGATGTCTCGCCCTCGACTCTTTACCGCAAGCTGGCAAGCTGGCAGCAGGGCTGACACCCGCCTTTCTCATTGGCGCAAATAGCCTCGGGGGTGAATTGGCCGCAAGGCCAAGAGGGGGCAGACAGCCCCCTTTCCCCGCTCCGCCAGATCAGACGAACTGCTCGCCGATCAGGCGCTCGTCAAGGCCATGACCGGGGTCGAACAGCAGCCGGTGGCGCACCTTGGGCTCGGATCGGATCTCGACCGCCACCACATGGCGCACCGAGCGGCCGTCGGCATCGGCCATCACCGGGCGTTTGACGGCATCCAGCACATCGAACCGCACCACCGCGGTCTTGGGCAGCAGCGCCCCGCGCCAGCGCCGCGGCCGGAACGCCGCCACCGCCGTCAGTGCCAGCACATCCGAGCCGATCGGCAGGATCGGCCCGTGCGCCGAATAATTGTAGGCGGTCGATCCCGCCGGGGTTGAGACCATGGCGCCGTCGCAGATCAGTTCCGCCATGCGCTCGCGGCCATCGACGCTGACCCGCAGCTTGGCCGCCTGCGGCCCGGCGCGCAGCAGGCTGACCTCGTTGATCGCCAGCGCCTGATGGGTCTGCCCCGAGGGGGTCTCGGCGGTCATCGCCAGCGGATTGATCACCTCTTCGACCGCCGCGGCCAACCGTTCGGGCAGACCCTCGGCGGCAAAGCTGTTCATCAGAAAGCCGATGGTGCCGCAGTTCATGCCATAGATCGGCAGGCCAAGGCCGTGGTGCTCGTGCAGGGTCTGCAACATGAAGCCGTCGCCGCCCAGTGCCACCATGACCTCGGCCTCAGCCGCCGTGGCCTGGCCGTAAGCCGCCGTCAGTTGACTATAGGCCGCGATGGCCGCCGGGGCGGTGCTGGCGGTGAATCTGATCCGCATGGTGGGTTGCCCCCTTGGTTGCGAGCGCAGTCATGGGGCGGGCGGCAGGCAAACTCAAGCCCCGGCAGCGCCGGTTTTCGCGCAAACGTCGGCTACGGCCGTTTTTCACCCTTTCTGTGCGCGCTACCATCGGCTAGAGAAATTCACACCCGCCCCCCTGAACAGGAGACGCACCGTGACCGCCTCGCACCGTGACCCCCGCTTTTTCACCGAAACCCTGGCCCACCGCGACCCCGAGTTGTTCGCGGCAATCACCGGCGAGCTTGGCCGCGAGCGCAGCGAGATCGAGCTGATCGCCTCGGAAAACATCGTCAGCCGCGCCGTGATGGAGGCGCAGGGCTCGGTGATGACCAACAAATACGCCGAGGGCTATCCCGGGCGGCGCTATTACGGTGGCTGCGAATGGGTCGATGTGGCGGAAAATCTGGCGATCAGCCGCGCGAAAGCCCTGTTTGGCTGCGCCTATGCCAATGTGCAGCCCAATTCCGGCAGCCAGGCCAATCAGGGCGTGTTCAACGCGCTGATCAAGCCGGGTGACACCATTCTGGGGATGAATCTGGCCTCGGGCGGGCACCTGACGCATGGGGCGGCCCCGAACCAGTCGGGCAAGTGGTTTCATGCGGTGCAATACGGGGTGCGGGCGCAGGACAACCTGATCGACTACGATCAGATCGAGGCGCTGGCGCTGGAACATCACCCCAAGCTGATCATTGCCGGCGGCTCGGCCATTCCGCGCCAGATCGACTTTGCCCGCTTCCGCGCGATTGCCGATCAGGTGGGCGCGTATCTGATGGTCGATATGGCGCATTTTGCCGGGCTGGTGGCGGGCGGGGCGCATCCCTCGCCCTTCCCCTTTGCCGATGTCGTGACCACCACTACCCACAAGACCCTGCGCGGCCCGCGCGGCGGCATGATCCTGACCAACCGTGAAGACATCGCGAAAAAGGTCAACTCGGCGATTTTCCCCGGCATTCAGGGTGGCCCCCTGATGCATGTCATCGCCGCCAAGGCGGTGGCGTTCGGCGAGGCGCTCGACCCCTCGTTCAAGGTCTATGCCGCGCAGGTGGTGAAAAACGCCCAAGTCCTGGCCGAGCAGTTGCTCAAGGGCGGGTTGGCGATCGTCACCGGCGGCACCGACACCCATCTGATGCTGGTCGATCTGCGGCCCAAGGGCGTCACCGGCAAAGCCACCGAAACGGCGCTGGGGCGCGCCCACATCACCTGCAACAAGAATGCCATTCCGAATGACCCCGAAAAGCCCACCGTCACCAGTGGCGTGCGGCTGGGCAGCCCGGCCGGCACCACCCGCGGCTTTGCTGAGGCCGAGTTCCGCCTGATCGGGCAATGGATCGTCGAAGTGGTCGATGGCCTGGCCGCGCACGGCGAAGACGGCAATCACGAGGTCGAAGCTTTGGTGCGCGCCAAGGTCGAGGCGCTGTGCGCCCG
>CAYQPD010000020.1:1419-19552 GCA_964419305.1 uncultured Rhodobacter sp. | reverse complement strand
GCAATCACGAGGTCGAAGCTTTGGTGCGCGCCAAGGTCGAGGCGCTGTGCGCCCGCTATCCGATCTACCCCGCGCTGTAAGCGTGCTCGCGCGGCTAACGGCTTTGCAAAAAATCCGGACCAGCCGCTCATCACTCCCTTGCGGTCGTTCTTCGCTTGCGCCAGCGAGGAACGACCGCAAGGGAGTGACGAGCGGGCCTTTTCCGCGTCAAATCAACGGCAAACCGTTCTAGAGATAGCCGCGCCACACCAGCACGCCGATCACCAGCGCCGCCACCACCACCAGGCTGAAGGCCATGGTGGCAAGAATGTCCAGCGCCGCGCCCTTGCGCCGCGCGCCACGGCCCAGCGGGCCAAGGTAGTGCAGGCAGATATCATAGGCCGCGGCCACTTGGGCCTCGTCGATCTGCACCAGCAGTTTCGGGTTCTGCGCCATCTGCGCGGCCTCGGCCAGGGTGCCTGCCGCCGCGCGCACCCGGCGGGGCAGGGCGCGCCCGCCCCGTGCCAGCTTTTCGGCCAGACCGGAACCGCGCGCCCGCAGACGCAGTTCCATCAGTTCGGCCACCCGGTCGGCCATCTGCTGGATCGTCACCGCGCCCATGTCTGCTCCTGTCGGCTCTGCGACACAGTAGCACAGGCTTGCGCGGCTTCACCAGCGCTGGCAGCGGCGCGCGCGACCGGATAAGGAAGGCTCATGCTGAATTTTGTCACCCATCCCGCCCAATCGGACGAAGGCAAGCCGCCGCTCATGATCGCGCATGGCCTGGCCGGGTCGGCGCGCAACTGGGGGGCGGTGGCGCGCAAGCTGGCGCTTGCGCGCGAGGTGATTGCGGTGGATATGCGCAACCACGGCACCAGCCCGCGTTTTGCCAGCCAGTCCTACCCCGAGATGGCCGCCGATCTGGCCGAGGTGATCGGTGCCTGCGGTGGGCAGGCGGATGTGCTGGGCCACTCGATGGGGGGCAAGGCGGCGATGATGCTGGCGCTGACCACCCCCGATCTGGTGCGCCGCCTGGTGGTGGCCGATATTGCCCCGGTGGCATACGAGCACGATCTGACCAGCCATATCGACGCGCTGCGCGGGCTTGATCTGACCGGGCTTGCCAGCCGGGGCGAGGCCGACCGGCGGTTGGCCGCCAGCGTGCCCGAGGCCAGCCTGCGCGCGTTCTTTCTGCAATCGCTTGATCTCAAGGCCCAGCCGCCGCAGTGGCGGTTGAACCTTGACGTGCTGGCGGCGGAAATGGAGAAAATCACCGGCTGGCCCGAAGTGTCTGGCAGATTCCCGCGCCCGGCCCTGTTCCTTACCGGTGCGCTGTCGGATTACGTGCGCCCCGAACATCGCAACCCCATCCGGGCGCTGTTTCCGGCAGCCCGCTTTGCACGCTTTGCCCGATCCGGGCACTGGCTGCACGTCGATCAACCCGACGAATTCATCGAAACCGTCAGGGTCTTTCTCGACGCGTAAGCCGGTGGGCCGGGCTCAGGACAGGCGCTTGGCTGCGATGTACGACACCGGGAACGACAGCAGAAAGCCGATCGCGGCAGCGATCATCAGCGGTTGCGCCGTGTCGTGGCCCGTGACCAAGGCGACCATCATGCCCATGCCGGCCAGCGTGACCGAAATGAAGACGAACAACAGAAGTGCCAGACGGAACATCGAATATCTCCCTTGCATTGGTTTCTTGGACAACCTTGCAGGGTCAGACTAGCAACGGGCTTGCGCGCAATCAATCAAATACCTCGCGCGGACAATTTGTCACGGCCCGACCGCCGCTGCCCGGCTCAACCGGTCTGATCAAGCCAGATGCCGAATGCGGCGGTCACTTCGGGGTCGATTTCGACCAGATGCTGCGGTCCGGGGTAGGTGCCGGAATGCACATCATCGGCATACTCGCGGAAGGCGGCGATGCGTTTCTGTTGCAGGCGGTCGTATTCGGCGGCGACCAATGGGTGCACTGGCATAACCCATCAGGAAACGTCACGATGACCTCAGGGAATTGATGCGAAAACGTCAGGGGCCGCAATGGCAAGGCGGACCGGGCCGAAGGAGTTGGCGCAGGCGGCGGGGTGTCGCTTGCCACCGTTGATCGCGTGCTGAACCGGCGCGAGGCGGTGCGGCCCGAGACCGAAGCGCTGGTGGTCGAGCCCGCACTTCGACTGGGGCACCCGGCCGCGCGGCGGCTGAGGGCGGGCAGGAGTTCGATCAGGATATCGCGCGCGGCGGACGCCACCGCGCCGCCCGGCCAGCATTTCCTCACCCTTGATCTGCACATCGCCGAATCGATCTGAGGCGCTCTTCCAGCCCCGGCGGGCTGTCATCGCTGAGTTGTGGATTTCTTGCTGGTCCAAATATCCCTCGCGGAGCGTCCGGGGCAACCGGCTGTGCCTCCGGCGGGGATATTTGGGCAAAGGAGAAAGCGAAGAGGCCGGTCAGGGCCGATGAGCGCCCGGATTCGGGCGGATTTTGCAGTTTTGGAATTTTTCGGTTGAAATGGTTCAAAAATGGAATATCAATTCCATGATGCGACCATGCGGTCGGGAATCGGGGGATTAACTCTGGATGCTGCCTTTTGCCTTGAACCACATGACGGCGCCGCGCCTGGGCTGGCAGGCGCTGCTTGACCTTTCGGCCAGCCTGGGCTGCATCGGGGTCGAATTTCGCACCGATCTGCCGGGCAAGCTGTTTGGTGGCAGCGATCCGGCGGTGGTGCGGGCGGCGGCGGCGGCCACGGGGCAGCGCATTGTCGGGCTGGCGCAGCTTTGCCTGTTCAACGACTGGTCCGAGGCGCGCCGCGCCGAGGCCGAGGCCCTGATGGGCATCGCGCAGGCGCTGGGGGCCGAGGGGCTGGCGTTGATTCCGCGCAACGATGGCCAGGGCATGGCGGACGGGGCGCGCCAGGCGGCGCTGAAAACCGCGCTTGGCGAGTTGCTGCCGATGCTGCGTGCCCATGGCCTTAAAGGTATGATCGAGCCGCTGGGGTTCGAGATCTGCTCGCTGCGATCAAAGGCCGAGGCGGTCGAGGCGATCGCGGCGGTGGGTGGGGCGGATACCTTCAAGCTGGTGCATGACACCTTTCACCACTATCTCGCCGGTGGTGGTGCGATCTTCCCGGAACACACCGGAATCGTGCACGTTTCGGGCGTGACCGACACGTCGGTTGCAGTGTCCGACCTGCGCGACGGCCACCGGGTGCTGGTCGATGCGAACGACCGGCTGGGCAATGTGGGCCAGATCAGGGCGCTGCGCGAAGCGGGCTACCGCGGCCCGATCAGCTTTGAGCCGTTTGCGGCTTCGGTGCATGCGCTGGCCGATTTCAAGGCACCGCTGCGCGCCTCGATGCAATTCATCACCGCTGGGGTTGCCGCCAAGGCAGCCTGAGCGGGGGGAATACCCGCCTGCGATGCGCGGGCGGTCCGGCGGGGAGATCATCGGTGCGCCGGACACCATCAGTGGAGGAGTGACACATGAAAAAGACCCTTGTCGTGGCCGGCTTTGCCGCCCTGCTTGGCACCACCGCCATGGCCGAAAACATTGGCGTGTCGATGGCGCTGTTTGACGACAACTTTCTGACCGTGCTGCGCAACGGCATGGACGAACACGCGAAAACGCTCGACGGCGTGACCCTGCAGATCGAAGACGCCGGCAATGATGTGGCCAAGCAGCTTGACCAGATCAACAACTTCGTGGCTTCCGGGGTCAGCGCGATCATCGTCAACCCGGTCGATACCTCGGCCACCCAGGCGATGTCGGATGCCGCCGCTGCGGCGGGCATTCCGCTGGTCTATGTCAACCGCGAGCCGGTGAACGTTGACAGCCTGCCCGACAACCAGGCGTTTGTGGCCTCGAACGAGCGCGACAGCGGCACCCTGGAAACCATGGAGGTCTGCCGTCTGCTGACGGAAGCGGGCAAGACCGAGGCCAATATCTATGTCATGATGGGCGAGCTTTCCAACCAGGCCGCGGTGCAGCGCACGGCCGACATCCATGATGTGATGGCCTCGGGCAACTGCGGTGTCACGCTCAACATCATCGACGAGCAGACCGGCAACTGGTCGCGCGATCAGGGCCAGACCCTGATGACCAACTGGCTGACCACCGGCACCGCTTTTGATGCCGTCATTTCCAACAACGACGAAATGGCGATCGGGGCGATTCAGGCGCTGAAAGCGGGCGGCGTGGACATGACCACGGTGATTGTCGGCGGCGTCGATGCCACCCAGGATGCGCTGGCGGCCATGCAGGCGGGTGATCTTGACGCCACGGTGTTCCAGGATGCCGCCGGTCAGGGTTCGGGCGCGGTCAACGCGGCGCTGGCGCTGGCCAGAGGCGAGGCGGTCGAGCAGAAGGTCTATGTCCCGTTCCTGCTGGTGACCCCGGCCAACGTCGCCGATTTCGCCGCCAGGAACTGATCTGCGACGCGGGTCAGGCTGAAACCAGGGGGGGGGCGGCCCCGGCGCTGCCCTTCCCTTTTCCATGCCCGGCCCGCGGCACATTGCTGTAGGCTGAGCCTGACGCCGGGAATACCGGAACCAATTGCGACCAATCGGGGGGGGGCTGACATGGCGGGCACGACAATCGGCGGGGCGCATGTTGCGGCCAAGCGGGCGCATCCCGCCGAGATGAACGTCTTTCTCGGGCTGCTGGCGATCATTCTTCTGTTCGAGGTGCTGGGATGGATCTTCATCGGCCAGAGCTTCTTTCTGAACCCGCAGCGCTTGCGCATCATCATTCTGCAGGTCTCGATTGTCGGCATCATCGCAATCGGGGTGACGCAGGTCATCATCACCGGCGGGATTGATCTGTCGGCGGGGTCGGTGGTGGGGGCGACCGCGATGGTGACGATGAGTTTCGCCCAGATCTCGACCGGGGCGTCGCCGGTCTATCCCAGCCTGACCGACCTGCCGGTGATCGTGCCGATTGTGGTGGCCGTGGGGATGGGGGCGGCGGCGGGCACCGTCAACGGTTGCCTGATCGCCTACACCAAAATTCCGCCCTTCATCGCCACCCTGGGCATGATGGTGGCGGCGCGCGGCGTAGCCAAGTGGTATACCAACGGCAAGCCGGTCAGCTTTCCGATCGAGAGCTACACCGTGATCGGCGCGGGCTGGAACCCGGTGATCATCTTCGCGGTGATCGCCGTGCTGTTCCATCTGGCGCTGAAATACACCCTTTACGGCAAGCACACCTACGCCATCGGTTCCAACACCGAAGCGGCGCGGGTTTCCGGCATCAAGGTCGAGCGCCATCTGGTGCTGGTCTATGCGATTGCCGGCATGCTGGCCGGGATCGCCGCGATGGTGCTGTCGTCAAAGAACCTTACCGCGCAGGCGGGCATGGGGGTGATGTATGAACTTGACGCGATCGCCATGGCGGTGATCGGCGGCACCTCGCTTTCGGGCGGGCGCGGCTCGATCATCGGCACGGCGCTGGGGATGCTGATCTTCGGGGTGATCATCTCGGGCTTCACCTTTCTGCGGATCGACGCCTATTATCAAGAGATGATCAAGGGCGTGATCATCGTCACCGCTGTCGCCACCGACGTGGCCCGGCAACGGCGCCGCGCCAAAGCGGTGTGAGAGAGGCAAAGATGAGCGACATCATTCTTGAAACCCGCGGCCTGACCAAACGCTACGGCGGCGTGCATGCCCTGGAAGACGCCAATTTCACCCTGCGGGCGGGGGAACACGTGGCGGTGGTGGGCGATAATGGCGCGGGCAAATCGACCTTCGTGCGCCAGATCACGGCGGTCGAGCAAAAGTCTGGCGGTCAGATATTCTTCAACGGCGAGGAGGTCGATTACGGCGGGCCGCTGGAGGCGCGCGAAGCGGGGATCGAGACGGTGTTTCAGAACCTCGCGCTGGCCGACGATCTCGACGTGCCGTCGAACCTTTACCTCGGCCGCGAGATCATCAGGTTCAACCTCGGGCCGTTCTCGATCCTGAACCGCCGCGCGATGAAGGAAGCCACCCTGCGCGCGCTGGCGGCGACGGCGGTCAAGATCCCGAATGTCGATAATGCGATCCGCAACATGTCGGGCGGCCAGCGGCAATGCGTGGCGATTGCCCGCGCGGCGGCGTTTGCCAGCAAGCTGATCATCATGGACGAGCCGACGGCGGCACTTGGGGTGCAGGAAACCGGGCAGGTCGAAAACATCATCAAGGGGCTGAAGGCGCGCGGGGTGCCGCTGATCCTGATCAGCCACAACCTGCGCCAGGTGTTCGATCTGGTGGACCGCATCGTGGTTTTCCGCCGTGGCCGGATCGTGGCCAGCCTGCCGCGCGCCGAGACCGACGGCAACGATATCGTCAGCTACATCACCGGGGTGAAAGGCACGTCGGACGTGGCCTATGCCTGAGACCAAATCACAGAGGATGAAATGACGACAAGACTAGGACTGTTGGGCGCGGGGCGCATCGGCAAGGTGCATGCCAAGGCCATTTCGGCCAGTGCGGGGGCCAGGCTGGTGGCGGTGGCCGACGCGTTTCCGGCGGCGGCCACGGCGCTTGCCGATCACTATGGCTGCGAGGTTCGCAGCATCGCGGCGATTCTTGCGGCCAAGGACATCGACGCGGTGGTGATCTGCACCCCCACCGATACCCACGCCGAGCTGATCGAGAAATTCGCCCGCGCCGGCAAGGCGATCTTTTGCGAAAAGCCGATTGATCTTAGCCTTGCGCGGGTCAAAGCCTGCCTCAAGGTGGTGCGCGACAGCAAGGCGGTGCTGATGGTCGGGTTCAACCGCCGCTTCGATCCGCATTTCGGCGCGGTGCGGGCGGCGATTGATGCGGGCACCATCGGCGCGGTCGAGATGGTCACGATCATCAGCCGCGACCCCGGCGCGCCGCCCTATGACTACATCACCCGCTCGGGCGGGATTTTCCGTGACATGACGATCCACGATTTCGACATGGCGCGCTTCATGCTGGGCGAAGAGATCAGCGCCGTCAGCGCGCAGGCCTCGGTGCTGACCGACCCGAACATCGCCAAGCTGGGCGATTTCGATAGTGTGTCGGTGATGCTGACCACCGCCTCGGGCAAGCACTGCACGATTTCCAACTCGCGCCGCGCCACCTACGGCTATGACCAGCGGGTCGAGGTGCATGGGTCGCTGGGGGCGGTGGCAGCGGAAAACCAGCGCCCGGTGTCGATCGAGGTGGCGACCGCTGGCGGCTACACCCGCCCGCCGCTGCATGATTTCTTCATGACCCGCTATACCGACGCCTACGCCGCCGAAATCGCCGCCTTTGTCGCGGCGGTGGCCGACAAAGGTGCCGCGTCGCCTTCGGGCGAGGACGGGTTGGTGGCGCTGGCACTGGCCGAAGCCGCCCTGCAATCGGTGGCGGAAAAACGCACTGTCAGCATGCGCGAAGTGCTGGGCTGATACCACCCGGAAGGTGCCACTCCCGCGCCTTTTCCGGCCAACCTTGCGGCGCAGTCCCGGGTCGGGCTGCGCCGCATTTTTCATCTCGTTGATCCGGGCTTTCGGTCGGCGCAAAAATCGGGTTTCCTTGGCGGCGCAAGTGGGGGAGCTCTGATTGGCATGCGTGCGATTCTGGAACGGCTGGTGGCGTTCGATAGCGTCAGCTCGCGCCCCAACCTCGATCTGATGCACTACGTGCAGGCGGTGCTGGGGCAGGCCGGGATTGACGCGGTGCTGATCCCCGATGTGACCGGCCGCAAGGCCAACCTGTTTGCCACCGTCGGGCCGCAGGGCGTGGGCGGGGTGATGCTGTCGGGCCATACCGACGTGGTGCCGGTGGAAGGGCAGGTGTGGAGCCACCCGCCGTTCGCGCTGACCGAGCAGGACGGGCGGCTCTTTGGGCGCGGCACCTGCGAGATGAAGGGCTTTGTCGCCTGTGCGATTGCGGCGATGATCAACGCCGCGCGGCGACCGTTGCAAGTGCCGCTGCATCTGGCGCTGTCTTATGACGAGGAAGTGGGCTGTCTCGGGGTGCCGTCGCTGATCGAGCTGCTGGCGGCTGCGCCGGTGCGCCCGGTGATGTGCATCGTGGGCGAACCGACGGGCATGCAGGTCGCCACCGGCCACAAGGGCAAGATCGCGCTGCGCGCCACTTGCACGGGCCGCGAAGGCCACTCGGCGCTGGCCCCGCTGGCCTTGAACGCGCTGCATCTGGGGGCGGATTTCATGGCTGCGGTCAGGGCCTTGCAGGCGCGGGTCGAGGCCAGCGGGCGGCGCGACGGCGATTACGATGTGCCCTATACCACGCTGCATGTCGGCAAGTTTCATGGTGGGGTGCAGGTCAATATCGTGGCCAACGCCTGCGTGCTCGATTTCGAGATCCGCTCGCTGGCGGGCGAGGATACCGACGCGCTGCTGGCCGATCTGGCGGCGGCGGCCGAGGCGATCGTGGCCCCGCTGCGCGCCGGGTTTCCCGAAGCCGCGATCGGCATCGAACGGCTGTGGGACTACCCCGGCCTCGGCACCCCGTCGGATGCGGCGGTGGTCAATTTCGTCAAGGGTCTGACCGGCGCCAACGGCACCATCAAGGTGGCCTACGGCACCGAGGGCGGGCTGTTTTCTGCGCGCCTGGGGATCCCGACCGTGATCTGCGGCCCCGGCAGCATGGCGCAGGGCCACAAGCCCGACGAATATGTCAGCCTGGTGCAACTGGCGCGCTGCGAGGCGATGCTGGCCGCGCTGCTGGCGCGGCTGGAGGCGGGGTTCTAAGCGCATCATGACGTAAGCTGGAAGTCTTACATCCCACACGGCGCCGGTTTTGGGCACCGGGACCGGGTCAGCGGCCTTGCGGGGCAAGGCCGCCCGGTCCCTTGCCCGAAGGCGGAACGCCGCAGGGCAAGGGTGGCAGGGCTGGGTGCTGTGCCGGGAAATCGGGGCGCGCCTGCCTGGCGGGCGCAATTCGCGCCTGCCGGGGGCAGGCAGGCGCGACCCGATTTGACGCGGGTCAAATCGGGAGGCTCAAGCCCCGGGCTGGCCCTGCCGCTCGGGCCGGGCTAGAAGGGGGCATGGCACTGACCCTGACTGATCTTGGCGAGCTTGGCGCGCACGGATTCGATGACATCATCGACGTGCGTGCGCCGTCGGAATGGGCGATTGATCATCTGCCCGGCGCGATCAACCTGCCGGTGCTTGATGATGCCGAGCGTGCCCGGGTCGGCACCATCTACGTGCAGCAGGATTCCTTTCTGGCGCGCAAGATCGGGGCGGCGCTGGTGGCGCGCAATGCCGCAAGGCACCTTGAAGGGGCGCTGCGTGACAAGCCCGGCGGCTGGCGGCCGCTGGTCTATTGCTGGCGCGGCGGCCAGCGCTCGGGCTCGTTCGCCACCATCCTGGCCCAGATCGGCTGGCGGGTCGAGACCCTGGCGGGCGGCTACAAGGCCTGGCGGGCTTTGGTGGTCAAGGCGCTTTACGACACCCCGGTGGCGGCCCCGGTGGTGGTGCTGGCGGGCAATACCGGCACCGCCAAGACCGAGTTGCTGGCGCTGCTGGCGGCGCGCGGGGGGCAGGTGATTGATCTCGAGGGGCTGGCGCACCATCGCGGCTCGCTGTTCGGGGCGATGCCCGGGGGGCAGCCGTCGCAGAAGGGATTCGAGAGTGCGCTGGCGCTGGCGCTGGCGCGGCTCGACCCCGGGCGGGCGGTGGTGGTCGAGGCGGAAAGCTCGAAGATCGGCGATCTGCGGTTGCCGCCCAAGCTGTGGCGGGCGATGGTGGCGGCCCCAAGGATCGAGGTCACGGCCCCGGTTGACGCGCGCGCGGCCTATCTGGTGCGGGCCTACCGGGATCTGCTGGCCGATCCGGCGCGGCTGGCGGCGGTGATCGACCAGTTGCGCCCGCACCACGCGGCAGCGGTGGTGGAGGACTGGCAGGCGCTGGCGGCGGCGGGGGAGTTTGCGACCCTGGCCGGGCAGTTGATGGTGCAGCACTATGATCCGCGCTACGGGCGGCACCACGGGCGCAGCACGGCGGCGTCGGTCGAGGTCAGCGCCGCGCGCCTTGATGGGGGGGCGCTGGACGGGTTGGCGGCGCGGATTGCCGCCGGGGTGGCGGTGCTTTACCCCTGAGGGCGGGGCGCGTGGCGGGCGTGCCTTCGGCGAGGATATTTGAGCCAGCGAGAAAGCCGGAGGTCAGTCGTGCACGTCAAGGTGGGCCGGGCCGGTGGTGACGGTGCCGATGCGGGCTGCGTCGGGGTCGGTTGCGCGCAGGGCGACCAGCAGGGCGTCGGCTTGTTCCGCGGGCACGGCGGCAAGCAGGCCACCGCCGGTCTGCGGATCAAACAGCAGGGCGGCGCGGGGGCTGTCGGTGAGTGTCATCTGCGGGGTGCAGGCGGCGCGGTTGGCCGGGGCCAGGGTCGAAGCGGTGCCAAGGGCGGCCAGCGCCTCGGCCCCCGGCAGCAGCGGGATCTGGTCAAGGCCGATGCCGGCGGCGCAGCCCGAGGCGGTAAGCATTTCGAGCAGGTGCCCGGCCAGGCCGAAGCCGGTGACATCGGTCATGGCATGGGCGTGGGGGGCCAGCACGGCGGCAGCGGGGCCGAGCGGGCGGGTCATCTGGGCGAAGGCCGCTGCCACACATTCGCCTAAGCTCGGGCCGTCGGCGGGGATGCGGGTCATCGCCATCTCGGCGGCAAGAATGGTGCCGGTGCCAAGCGCCTTGGTCAGGATCAGCGCGTCGCCGGGGCGTGCCCCGCCGGTGGCAAGGATGCGGGTGGCAAGGCCGGTCACGGTGAAACCGAGGGTCAGTTCAGCGCCAATCGCGGTATGGCCGCCCACCACGTCGGCCCCGGCGGCGGCAAAGGCCTCGCCTGCGGCATGCAGGATTTCGCGCAGGGTCTCGGCTTGCAGGCGCGGGGCAAGGCGGGGCAGGGTGATCTGGGCCAGCGCCGCCTGCGGCGTGGCCCCCATCGCCCAGATGTCGCCCATGGCATGGTTGGCGGCGATCCGTGCCAGCAGCGCGGGGTCAAGGGTGAAGGCGCGCAGGTGATCGGTGGTGATGACCTGAAAGCCCGCCCCCGCGCGCAGCACGGCGGCATCATCGCCGGGGCCGGACAGCACCTCGGCGCGCTGCGGCGCGGGCAGGTGGGCCAGGGCGGCGCTCAGGGTGGGGCTGGCGACCTTGGCGCCGCAGCCGCCACACAGCGGTTTGTCGCCGAACGCCGCGCGCAGGCCGAGGGCGGCGGTGGCGGGCAGGGCGGCGGTGGGCATGGCGGGGTAGCTGGCAAACTTCGCCATGAACTTGCGGTCGATCCGGTCCTTCCAGCGCCACAGCCAGGCCCCGTCAAGCGGCAGGCCGAACTTGTCGGCCACGGCACCCCGCCCGCCGGTCGAGATCAGCTTGAGGTAATCGCGCTGCGGCCGGAAGCGGCGCAGGCTGCCGCCCGACAGCGCGGCGGTCAGGTTGTGCAGCAGGATCGGGGCCTCGCGCACCGCGAACACCCCAGCCTTGGGGCGCGGCGCATCGGCCAGATGGGCGCAGTCGCCGGCCGCGAAGATCGCGGGGTCCGAGGCTTGCAGTGTGTCGCCCACGGTGATGAACCCGTCGTGCAGCGCAAGGCCGGTGTCCGCCAGCCAGCCCTGCGGCCGCGCCCCTGCGACCGTCAGGATGAAATCCGCCGCCAGCACCCGGCCATCCGCCAGCACCACCGCTCCCGGCTCGGCCCGCGCCGGGGCGGCGTTGGTCAGCAACCGCACCCCGAGCCGCGCCATGTGCCGCGCCAGCGCCGCGCGCGCCCCGGCCCCGACCCCCGGCAGCACTTCGGTGCCGCGCGCCAGCACCGTGACCTCGGGCGCGGTCCCTGCCGCCCGCAGCCGGTAGGCCGAGGCCAGCGCCAGCTCGACCCCGCCGACCCCGGCCCCCACCACCACCACCTTCGGGGTCGGGCGCCCTTCAGCGACAAAGGCCTGCCAGCGCTCGGCATAGCCCCCCAGCGGTTTGGCCGCCACCGCGTGCGCGGTAAAACCCGGCAGCTCGGGCAAAGCCGAGCCGATGCCGATATCGACCGAGGCCACGTCATAGCCGATCGCCCCGCCCCCCGCCAGCAGCACCCGCCGCGCCGCGCGGTCGATCCCCACCACCCGGTCCAGCACCACCCGCGCCCCGGCGTGACGCGCCAGCGCCACCAGATCGATCATCATCTCGCAGCGCCGGTAATGGCCTGCGATATGGCCCGGCAACATGCCGGTGTAGGGCGCGATCGGGCCGGGGTTGATCACCGTCACCCGCGCCCCGGCCAGCGGGCGCATCCCCCACATCCGCAGCACCAACGCATGCGCGTGCCCACCCCCGATCAGCACCAGATCCTGGGTCAGCGGCAAAGCGTCAGTCTGCATCGTCCCCTCCATTCGCTTGGCTTTCTCCTTTGCAAAAATATCCCGGGGGGTCCGGGGGGCAGAGCCCCCCGTCGCTCGCGGTGGCCATGGGCGCATCCGGTCGGGACCCTAGCGCCCGCCGCTGCCAAAGGCGAGAGGGCAGCCTGCCACAGTTGCGTGTGCCGGGCCGCCCCCCTAAGCTTGCGCAACCTGCCTTGGCGTGGAGCCCTGATGGCCCCCGGACCCCGGATCACGATCTCGCAGACCCAGCGCTTGCAGCTCAACCTCGGGCTGGCGGCGTCGATCCGGTTGCTGCGGACCGATGCGTCGGGGTTGACGCGCTATCTCGAGGAACAGGCGGCGGCAAATCCCCACGTCGCGCTCGACCACCCCGCCCCCGGTGACTGGCTGCCGCGCTGGAGGCGGGCTTTCCAGCACGCCGGTCCGGCCGAGGCTCCGGCTCAGGCCAGCGCCGCCCCCAGCCTGATCGCGCATGTGATGACGGGGATCGGGCGGCTCACCGAACCCGGGCGCGAGCGCGCCATCGCCGAAGTGCTGGTCGAGGCGCTGGAACCTTCCGGCTGGCTGGGCCGTCCGGTTGCGGATCTGGCGCAGGCGGCGGGGGCATCGCTGCCGGAAACCGAGGCGGTGCTGGCAAAATTGCAACGGATCGAGCCGGTCGGGCTGTTTGCGCGCTCGCTGGCGGAATGTCTGCGGATCCAGGCGGCAGAGGCAGGCTGCCTTGATCCGGTGATGATTATCATTCTTGATCATCTCGATCTGCTGGCGGCGCGGCAACTGGCGCGGCTGGCACGACTTGCTGCGGTGCCCGAGGCCGAGATCTTCGCCCGGCTGCGGCTGATCCGCAGCCTCAATCCCAAGCCGGGGGCGCAGTTCGATCCCGGTGCCGCCCCCTTGCGCGAGCCTGATCTGGTGGCGACGCGCGGGGCGGGCGGCTGGCAGGTGGCGCTCAACCGCTCGGCCCTGCCGGCGGTGGCGCTGCGCGCGCCGACCCGTCCGATTCCGCCCGCAGCGCGCGCGGCCTGGGCTGCGGCGCAGGCGCTCAAGCGCATGGTGGATAGCCGCAACGCCACCCTGCTGCGGGTCGCGCAGGAAATCCTGCGCCGCCAGGAGCAGGCCTTGGATCGCGGCCTGACCGCGCTGGTGCCGCTGACCATGGCCGAGGTGGCGCAAGCGGTGGGCTTGCACGAAAGCACCGTCAGCCGGATCGTGGCGGGCACCGGGGTCGATACGCCGCTCGGCACCTGGTGGCTGCGCGCGATGTTCTCGCCGCACCTTGGCCCCGAGGGCGGCGGGGTGGCGGCGGCGGCATTGCGGGCCACGCTGGCCGGGTTGGTGGCAGGCGAGGATCCGCGCGTTCCGTTGTCGGATCAGGATCTGGTGACGGCCCTTGCCGCCAAGGGCATGCCGGTCGCCCGGCGCACGATCGCCAAATACCGCGCCCTGCTGCAAATCCCGCCCGCCCACCGGCGGCGGCGGGGCGGGCGGTCGCTGCCGGGCGCGAAAGGTCGCAAGCGGGGCTGACCGCGGGCGCGATCCGCCCTATCTCGGAAAGATGCAACTAGGACAAATCTTTGATGGCGTATTTTCTCGGCGTTGATACTGGCGGCACCTATACCGATGCGGTGATCGTGGACGAGGCTGCAACCCGCGTGATCGGCTCGGCCAAGGCGCTGACCACCCGCGCCGATCTGGCGCTGGGCATCGGGCGGGCGGTGGATGCGGCGCTGGCGGGGGCGGGCGTGGCGGCAGGCGAGGTGGCGCTGGTGTCGCTTTCGACCACGCTTGCCACCAACGCGCTGGTCGAGGGCCAGGGCGGGCGGGTGGCGCTGGTGTTCATCGGCTTTGATGTCGGTGATCTGACGCGCAGCGGGCTGAGCGCGGCGCTGGCGGGTGATCCGGTGATCCTGCTTGACGGCGGTCACACGCACGCCGGGGGCGAGGCGACGGCGCTGGATCTGGCCCGGCTGGAAGCCGAAGTCGCCCCGCTTGGCCCGCAGGTGGTGGGCTTTGCCGTGGCGGCGCGCTTTGCCACCCGCAATCCCGCGCACGAGCTGGCCGCCCGCGATCTGATCCGGCGGGTGACCGGGCGGCCGGTGACCTGCTCGCACGAGCTTTCGGCCAACCTGAACGGCCCCAAGCGCGCCCTGACGGCAGTGCTGAACGCCCGGCTGATCGGGATGATCGACCGGCTGGTGACCGCCTGCGAGCGCCACCTGCACGCGGCGGGGATCGCGGCCCCGCTGATGGTGGTGCGCGGCGACGGGGCGCTGATCGCGGCCGCGATGGCGCGCGAGCGCCCGATCGAGACCATCCTGTCGGGCCCCGCCGCCAGCATCGTCGGCGCGCGCTGGCTGACCGGGGCGCAGGACGCGCTGGTCTCCGACATCGGCGGCACCACCACCGATGTGGCCCTGCTGCGCGGCGGCCTGCCGGAGATTGACGCGCAAGGCGCGCGGGTCGGCGGGTTCAGGACCATGGTCGAGGCGGTCGCGATGCGCACCACCGGGCTTGGCGGCGACAGCGAGGTGCATCTGGTGACCGAGGGCCTGACCGGCGGGTTGCGGCTGGGGCCGCGCCGCCTGATTCCGGTCGCCCTGCTGGCGGTCGAGCATGGCGCGATGGTCCATGCCGCCCTTGACCGCGCCCTTGCCGCCCAAGCGGTGGGCGAACTGGATGGCCGCTTTGTGATCCCGACCGGCGGCGAGGTCGAGGGTCTGACCGGCGGTCTGAACCGGCGCGAGGCGGCATTGCTGGCCCGTATCACCGCGGCGGTGCCGGTGGCGACCCTGATCGCCTCGCGGCTGGAGGCGGCGGCGCTTGAGCGGCTGGTGGCGCGCGGGCTGGTGATGCTGGCCGGGGTCACGCCGTCGGACGCCAGCCACGTGCTGGGCGGCCTTGCCGCCTGGGACGGGCGGGCGGCGGAAAAGGCGCTGCGGCTGCTGGGGCGGCGGCGCAACGGCCGTGGCGAGCGTTTTGCCGCCGATCCGGCCGTGCTGGCGCAGGCGATTGTTGATCAGTTGACGGCGCAGACCGTGGACTGCCTGCTGGAAGCCGCCTTTGCCGAGGACACGGCATTTGCCGGGCAGGGGTCGGCGGCGCTGGCGCGTCACCCGCTGGCGGTGGCGGGGCTCGACCACCATCGGGGCGTGGTCGAGATCGACCTGCGGCTGGGGGTGCCGCTGATCGGGCTGGGGGCCTCGGCCCCGGCCTATTACGGTGCGGTCGGGGCGCGCCTGGGCTGCCCCACCATCCTGCCCGAATACGCGGGCGTCGCCAATGCCATCGGCGCGGTGGTGGGGCAGGTGTCGCAGCGCGCCACCGGGCTGGTGTCCAGCCCCGGCGAGGGCGAGTTTGTCGCCCATCTGGCGGCGGGCTTGCAGGTCTTCGACACCCTTGATGCGGCGCTGTCCGCGATGGCGGCGGCGCTGACGCTTGAGGCCGGTGCCAGCGCCCGCCGCGCCGGGGCCGAGAACCTGCACTTTGCCACCAGCCGCGACATCCGCGAGGCTTGCGTCGAGGGCAAGACCATGTTCATCGAGGCCAGCGTCAGCGTCACCGCCTCGGGCCGCCCGCGGGTGGCGCATGGCGCGGGCGCGGCAGAATCTGCTTGACGATCCGCTGCCGCTTGACTACGACCGCGCCCGATGGCGAGGTAGCTCAGTTGGTTAGAGCACGGGAATCATAATCCTGGGGTCGGGGGTTCAAATCCCTCTCTCGCTACCATTTCCCTGCCGCGCGTCGCGCGCAAGCGCCTGCGGGTCAGCGGCGATTCCCATGATCCGTGGCACGGTCTGGCACCGGCACGGCCACGCAGGCGGATGCCGGTCGTTGGTGCTCAGTTGGTGCAGGGGATCGGGATTTCCGTCACCTCGGCACCCTTGCGGGTCTTGATGGTGCAGACCCGCGGGGCGGGCGGGGCGGCGTCAACCACCTGCTGCTCGATCCCGAGCAGGCTCTGGCTGTCAACCTCGATCAGGCCGGACACGCTGGCGTCGTTGCTGCCGACCAGCGCCAGCACCAGCCGCCCGGTGGCCTGGGCCTGGGCCAGCCGGGCCACCTGTTGCGGCGTGGCCTCGACCGTGACGGTGCGCGCAACCGTGGCGGTGGTGGAACGATCGCTGTTGGAGATCTGATCGACCGCGATGATCTTGACCGTGGTTTCGATCAGCCGGGTCATCTCGCTGCCGCCATTGCTGCCGGTCCAATAGACATCGACCTTGTCGCCGGGTTGCACGAAGCCCGAAACCCCCGAGGCCACGTCAACCTTGATGGCAAAGCCGCGCATGCCCTTGGCCAGACGCGAGGTCAGACCGGCGTCCTGCCCCGGCTCGGTCAGCTTGACCGCCAGCAGGGGCTCGAATTTCTCCATCTGGCGCAGGATGTAGCGCGGCCCGGGGGCACCCACCGGAAACAGCAGCGCCTCGTCGGTGAAAATCCGGTCGGGCAGGGCATTTTGCGGCCAGTAGATTTTCTGCACGTCGTCGCGGGTCAGCGCATCGCCGTAAGCGAGCGGCTTGTTGACGACATAGACCTCGACCAGCGGCCCGGCCTTGGCGCTCGCCGCGCGTTCCTGCGCCAATTCGGCCTGGGTCTGGCTGATGTAGCCCTGCGCCATGTAAACCGCGAACCCCGCCAGCGCGAGGCCCACCACCAGCACCAGTCCGAATATCATGCGCATGGTCTTTCCTTTCCGTCGATCAGTCGTTGGTCGCGTCTTCGATGCTGAGAATATACGCGGCCAGGCTGCGCACCGTGCTGCCGGCCGCCAGACCGAAAGGCAGCATCACCATCAGCGAGATGCCGACCGTGGCGGCGGTCAGCACCACCCAATCGACGGTGACCGCGCCCGAGTCGTCCCAGGTATAACTTGTGATACCATTAACCAAGGTGCGTTTCCTTCGGGTGTCGTGTCGGCTGCAACGTGGCCCCAGAATCGCCGCCGAATGTGGCCAAAAGTGGAGCGCGCGGGGGGCATGTTGATGGCATTGGATGCGGCAGCTTCAGACCCCGGCCATGCAAAAGGCCGCGTCCTGTCCCGGGCGCGGCCTTGCACAACATGGTGGAGGTTCAGTTCACGGCGTGGTGTTCGACGCGGTGCCGGCCGAAGCTTTCGCGGTCACGTCGGCGGCGATGTTGGTGGCTTGGGTCTTGATCGCGCCGCCGACCGTGGTCATCACCACCAGGCCGAGGCCGACGATCGCGGCGGTCAGCACGACCCAGTCAACCGTCACGGCGCCGGATTCGTCGGAAGCGAAAGCTTTGAAGTTCATGGTCATGGTGTGTCTCTTTCTCTGCTGCTGTTGCTCGTTCAACCGCTTCGGTCTTCAGGTCTCGCCGGTCTCTGTCCGGGTCAATCGCCGTCTCGGTATGTCCTTATATGGCCCTGCAATCATGGCGGGAATTTGGACGAAATCTGACCTTTTCGGAAAAATTCAGCTTTCTGTCAGAAATCATGCAACCTATTAAAATAAAATAGTAATTAGTTTATTTCCGGAATGGGGCCGGGGTGTGCGGGTGGGCGGATCGTGCCAGACGGGCCGCAATGCCACAAAATTGCCACGATTGGGCGCGGGAAAAACTGGCGCTGCGGGCGTTTTCTTGCGACACTGGCGGCAATAACAAGAACAACAAACGAGCAGGCGTCCCTCGACATGCGGCTATGGGCAGCAGCAGTTCTTGCCGGGCTTGGCCTGGCAGCGCCGGTTATGGTGCAGGCCGAAGGTTTGTCGGGCGCAGATGATTTCACCTTTCACAGGGTCAAGGTGCCGGGCCCCGGTGCGGGCAAGCGCATCACGGTGCAGATCGACCCGGCCGAGCAGGCGCGCCG
>CAYQPD010000020.1:0-1319 GCA_964419305.1 uncultured Rhodobacter sp. | reverse complement strand
GCAGGTGCGGTGCAGGGGCGGTTTGCGCTGGCGCTGGCCAGCCTGAGCCAGGGCCCGCAGGGCAGCGCGGTGGCCGCCCCGCGCCTGCAGCAGATGCAGGAGCTGGCGCAAAGCCATGGCACCGAGATCCTGAAGGCGACGCTTGGCACCGCGGTCTCGCCCGCGCTGGTGCTGGCGGTGATGGGGGTCGAGAGCGGCGGCAGGGTCGATGCGGTCAGTGCGGCCGGTGCGGTCGGGCTGATGCAACTGATCCCCGCCACCGCCACCCGCTTTGGCGTGGCCGACAGCACCGACGCGGGCCAGAACATCGCGGGCGGGGTGGCCTATCTCGACTGGCTGATGACGGAATTCGACCGCGACCCGGTGCTGGTGCTGGCCGCCTACAACGCGGGCGAAGGGGCGGTGACGGCCAATGCCGGGGTGCCGCCCTATCCCGAGACCCGCGATTATGTGCCAAAGGTGCTGGCCGCCTGGCAGGTGGCGCAGGGCCTGTGCCTGACCCCGCCCGAGCTGGTATCAGACCCCTGCGTGTTCAAGGTGATCGCGGCGGGGGGGTAACCGGCGGGGGGCTGTCTGCCCCCCGCACCCCCCGAGGATATTTGGGCAAAGGAGAAGGCGTGGGCTCAGGCCACGATGGTGGCCTCAGTCGCGGCGCGCAGTTCGGCCGCGGTGACGCCGGTCGCGCATTCGACGATTTTCAGGCCGCCCGGCACCACGTCGAGCACGCCGAGGTTGGTGATGATGCGGTTGACCACGCCGGCCCCGGTCAGCGGCAGGGTGCAGGTGTGCAGCAGCTTCGATTCGCCGTGCTTGCTGGTGTGATCCATCACCACCACCACCCGCCCGACTCCGGCGACAAGGTCCATCGCCCCGCCCATGCCCTTGACCAGCTTGCCCGGAATCATCCAGTTGGCAAGATCGCCGTTCTCGGCCACTTCCATTGCGCCCAGGATCGCCATCGCGATCTTGCCGCCGCGGATCATCGCGAAGGACTGGGCGCTGTCGAAATAGGCGGTCTGCGGCAGTTCGGTGATGGTCTGCTTGCCGGCGTTGATCAGATCGGCGTCTTCCTCGCCCTCATAGGGAAAGGGGCCCATGCCGAGCATGCCGTTTTCCGATTGCAGGGTGACGTGGACACCGGCGGGAATGTAGTTGGCCACCAGGGTCGGGATGCCGATGCCGAGGTTGACATACCAGCCATCGTGCAATTCGCGCCCCGCCCGTTCGGCCATCTGGTTGCGATCCCATGCCATGATCAGGCCTCCCGTTTGCGCGTGGTGCGCTGTTCGATGCGTTTTTCGTGGCGCCCCTGCACGATG
>CAYQPD010000019.1:11467-29685 GCA_964419305.1 uncultured Rhodobacter sp. | reverse complement strand
GCCGGGGGCAGGCAGGCGCGGCCTGATTTGATTGAAATCAAATCCGGCAAGGAAGCAGCAAGGAAAATGGCAATGCAACTGACCGTCGGCCCCAATCAGTTCTTCTGGCCCGCCGAGCGCTGGCGCGACTTCTACGCCGCTCTGGCCGCCAGCCCGGCGGTCGATCGGGTGGTGCTGGGCGAGTTGGTGTGCTCGAAGCGGTTGCCGTTCTACCAGACCGAGATTCCGCAGGCCATCGAGCGCCTGCTGGCGGCAGGCAAGGCGGTGGCGCTGACCAGCCTTGCGCTGATCACCTTGAAGCGCGAGCGCAAGCTGACCGCCGATCTGGCCGGGATGGGGGTCGAGGTCGAGATCAACGATCTGACCGCGCTGGCGCATCTGCCCGAAGGGGTGGCGTTTGCGGTCGGGCCGCTGGTCAATGTCTATAACGAAGGCACGCTCACCTGGCTGGCCGGGCGGGGTGCCAACCGGGTCTGTCTGCCGCCGGAATTGCCGCTGGCATCGGTGGCGGCGCTGGTGCAGGCGGCGCAGCCGCTGGGGGTGGCGATCGAGGTCTGGGGCTACGGGCGGGTGCCGCTGGCGATCTCGGGGCGGTGCTATCACGCAAGGCTGCATGATCGCGCCAAGGACAACTGCCAGTTCGTCTGCGATCAGGACGCGGACGGGCGCGAAGTCGATACCCTGGACGGGGTGCCGTTTCTGGCGGTCAACGGGGTGCAGACCCTGTCGGCCAGTTGCGCCAATGCCGCGTATCAGACCGAAGCGCTGGCGCAGGCCGGGGTGGCAGCGTTGCGGCTGTCGCCCCATTCGGGCGATTTCGTGCGCGTATGCGAGCGGTTCCGCGACCGCCTGGCAGGCCGCCTGAGCGCTGCGGCGCTGAGTGCGGCGCTGCTGCCCGAGGCCCCCGGCGGGCGGTTCTCGGATGGCTTTCTGTCTGGCGATGCCGGGGTGGCATGGTCCGGCCCCGCCGCCTGAAGCCGCCGCTCAGATCGAGATCATCGCGATAAGTTGCAGTCCTACGCTGGTCTGCATCAACCCCAGGGCCAGCCCGGTCAGCGCCATCGCCCGGCCGGTCAGGCGCATGTCTTCGCCGCGCAGCACCGAATAGGTCAGCAGCGCCCCGCCGACCGGCAGCGAGACCATGATCAGGGTGGTGTTCATGGTGTGCGCCGCCAGCCGCCGCGCCAGCGCGCCTTGGTCGGGCGGGGCGACATAGCCTTCGGCCTCTTCGGGGTAAAGCGCTTCGCGCACCCGGCGCAGGTCTTCGACGAACAGCCGCGGCAGGTCGGGAATGTCGTTGGCAACCGTGGTGACGTCGGGCGCGGGCTGGTCGGCCTGGTCCGCGGCACGCGCTGTCGTCGCGGCGATCCTTGCCCGTGCCGCCAGCACCGCCGGTTGGGGTGCCGCCGGTGCATCCGGGGCAGCCATGGTTTCGATTTCGCATTCGAGCCGATCAAGATCGGCCCGGTTGGGCAGCGCGTCAAGCAGGTTGTCGAAGGTGTCGGAGGTGACCGGGTTTTCGGCCTGATGCCACAGGATCGCCTCGACCGGATAGCGCTGCTGCACCCCGTCGGCAATCATCCGGCACAGCCCTTCGTGGCGTCGGGTCAGGGCGGACTCTTGCGCGCCGACCATGTTCGGGCCAACCGAAATCGCCAGGCACGCGAGATAACCGTTGCCCGGCGCTTCGCTGTTTCCCAGCACGACGCGCATGTCGTCAAGCTCGAAGATGGCAACGTCTTCGCAATCCCACCTCAGGCTGCGCCGCTCGGCCGGGCAGCGGTCGAGGGCGGTATCCAGTTCGCCCACGATGGCGGCAAAATTCGGCAGCGGGTGGCGCGCGAACAGAAGTTGCGCGATCGTGCTTTTGGGGGTGGAACGCATGGTCAGTCCTCCAACAAACGGTTGCTGGTCAGACTGGCTTTGAAATGTGCGGCGACTGCGGAAAGATTGTGCTAATTCCTTGGTATATTCTTCCGGTTGTGCCGGGTTTCCGCCACAAAGCCAAAGGCCGCCCGAAGGCGGCCTTTGTTTCGCGTTCAGGTCTGCCGCCTTGGCTCAGCAGGAATAATACATCTGGTATTCGACCGGGTGCGGGGTGTGCTCGAAGGCGTAAACCTCTTCCCATTTCAGCGCGATGTAGCCATCCAGTTGGTCGCGGGTGAAGACGTCGCCCGCCAGCAGGAAGTCGTGATCCTTGTCCAGCTCTTCCAGCGCCTCGCGCAAGCTGCCGCAGACGGTCGGGATCGCGGCCAGTTCCTCGGGCGGCAGATCGTAGAGATCCTTGTCCGAGGCCGGGCCGGGGTCGATCTTGCCGCGGATACCGTCAAGCCCGGCCATCAGCAGGGCGGCAAAGCACAGGTAGGGGTTGGCCGCCGGGTCTGGAAAGCGAGCCTCGACGCGCTTGGCCTTGGGGCTTTCGGTCCACGGAATCCGCACGCAGCCCGAGCGGTTGCGGGCCGAATAGGCGCGCAGCACCGGCGCTTCAAAGCCGGGGATCAGGCGCTTGTAGCTGTTGGTCGCGGGGTTGGTCAGCGCGTTCAGCGCCTTGGCGTGCTTGAGGATGCCGCCGATGAACCACAGCGCCTCCTGCGAAAGATCGGCGTATTTGTCGCCCGCGAACAGCGGCTTGCCGTCTTTCCAGATCGACATGTTGACGTGCATGCCCGAGCCGTTGTCGCCTTTCATCGGCTTGGGCATGAAGGTCACGGTCTTGCCGTAGGCGTGGGCCACGTTGTGGATCACGTATTTGTATTTCTGCATGTTGTCGGCCTGCTCGACCAGCCCGCCGAAGATCATGCCCAGTTCGTGCTGGCAGGTGGCAACCTCGTGGTGGTGCTTGTCCACCTTGATGCCCATGCGTTTCATGGTCGAGAGCATCTCGCTGCGGATGTCTTGCGCTTCATCGACCGGGTTGACCGGGAAATAGCCGCCCTTGTGCCCGGCGCGGTGGCCGTAGTTGCCGCCTTCGGTTTCGGTATCGGTATTCCAGGCGGCGGCTTCGGCGTCGATCTGGAACGACACCTTGGCGGGTGTCACCGAATAGCGCACGTCGTCGAACAGAAAGAACTCGGCTTCCGGCCCGAAATAGGCCGCGTCGCCGATGCCGGTCGATTTGAGGTAAGCCTCGGCCTTCAGCGCGGTCTGGCGCGGGCAGCGCGAATAGGCCTCGCCGGTGTCGGGCTCGACCACGTTGCAGTGCACGCACAGGGTTTTCTCGGCATAGAACGGGTCGATATAGACCGAGCCCGCATCGGGCATCAACTTCATGTCGGACTGGTCGATGGATTTCCAGCCGGCAATGGAGGAGCCGTCGAACATGAAGCCTTCCTCGAAGAAGTCCTCGTCCACCAGATCGGCGCTCAGGGTGACGTGCTGCAACTTGCCGCGCGGATCGGTGAAGCGGATATCGACGTATTCGACCTCTTCATCCTTCATCAGTTTCAAGGCTTGGGTCACCTTGCTCATCGGAACATTCCTTTGCTTGAGGATTGCGGTTGCGGGCGTTGGCCTGCCCGGAATTGGTTTCAGATCGCGTCTTCGCCGGTCTCGCCGGTGCGGATGCGGATCGCCTGTTCGACGGGTGAGACGAAAATCTTGCCGTCGCCGATCTTGTCGGTGCGGGCGGCGGCGATGATGGCCTCGATGGCGGGTTCGACCATGTCGGCGCTCAGCACCACCTCGATCTTCACCTTGGGCAGGAAATCGACCACGTATTCGGCGCCGCGGTAAAGTTCGGTATGGCCTTTCTGGCGCCCGAAGCCCTTGATCTCGGTCACCGTCAGGCCCTGAATCCCGACCTCTTGCAGCGCCTCCTTGACCTCGTCAAGCTTGAAGGGCTTGATGATCGCCTCGATCTTCTTCATGGGCCGACTCCCGCAGCTTTGGTCTTTCGCCCTCTGACCACTTCCCGCTGGCGGGGACAATCGGCTAGGCTGGGTTTGGGCTTGATTGGTGCCGGATTCGGCAGCGGGTGCCTGAATTTTAGGCAGTCTGATGCAATTGCGGGCGGTTTGAGGACGGGGGGCGCGATGACCGAACTGCTGTGCGCGGCCCGGATGCGCGCGCTCGAGGCCGCGGCGATTGCCAGCGGGGCGGTGACCGGCCTTGATCTGATGGAGCGCGCCGGGCGGGGGGTGGTGGACGCGGTGTTTGCCGAATGGCCAGCGCTTGCGGCGGGGCCGTTCCGTGCCGTGGTGCTGTGCGGGCCGGGCAACAATGGCGGCGACGGCTTTGTGGTGGCGCGGCTGCTGGCGGACTGGGGTTGCGAGGTAGCGGTATTCCTTTACGGCGATGCGGAAAAGCTGCCGCCGGACGCGCGGGCGAATTACCTGCGCTGGAGCGCGCTGGGTTCGGTGCAGCCGCTGACCGACGAGTCACTGGCAGGCGAGGCCGGGCGGGCGGATCTGGCGGTGGACGCGCTGTTCGGGATCGGTCTCAACCGGCCCTTTGACGATCTGGACGCGGTGCAGTGCGAGCTGAACCGGTGGCATGCGGCCAGCACCACCGGGGCCAGGCCGCGGGTGGTGGCGATCGACGTGCCCAGCGGGCTGTGTGCCGACAGCGGCAGGTATCTGGGCAGCGCGGGTGAAAACCCGGATCGGTGCCGGATCATGGCCAACCTGACCGTCACCTTTCACGCCCCGAAGCTGGGGCATTATCTGGCGCAGGGGCCGCAGGGCTGCGGCCGGCTGCGGCTGGTGCCGCTGGGGCTGACCGCGACGCCGGGGGTGGCGGTGATCGACCCGGCGCGGGTGGCGGTGGGGCTGGACAAGGCCGGTGGCCACAAGTTTTCGCATGGTCACGCGCTGGTGCTGGCCGGGGGCGTGGGTCATGGCGGGGCGGGGCGGCTGGCGGCGCGCGGGGCGCTGCGGATCGGGGCCGGGGTGGTGACGCTGGCCTGCCCGCCCGAGGCGGTGGCCGAGAATGCGGCACGGCTGGATGCAATCATGCTGCGCCCGGTGGCCGATGCGGCGGCGCTGGCCGGGGTGCTGGACGACAAGCGGATCAATGCGCTTTGCCTGGGGCCGGGGCTGGGGACGGGGCAGGCACAGGCCGATCTGATGACTGTGGCTCTTGCGGCCCCCCCACCCCCATCCCCTCCCCACAAGGGGGAGGGGAGGTGCCTTGTTCTGGATGCCGATGCGCTGACGCTCATGGCTCGGGAACCCGCGCTTTTCGCGGCAGTGCATCCGGGCTGTGTGCTGACCCCGCATGGTGGCGAATTTGCCCGCCTGTTCCCCGACATTGCCGCCAGGCTGGAGGCTCCTTGCACCCGCGGCCCCGCCTATTCCAAGGTCGATGCCACTCGTGATGCTGCCGCCCGCGCCGGGTGCGTGGTGTTGTTCAAAGGCCCCGATACGGTGATCGCGTCCCCCGATGGCACCTGCGCCATCAACTCTGCCGCCTATGAACGGGCGGTGCCATGGCTGGCCACCGCCGGATCCGGCGATGTTCTGGCGGGGTTCATCGCCGGGATGCTGGCGCGGCGGTTCGCGCCATTTGACGCCGCCTGCGCGGCGGCCTGGCTGCATGTCGAATGCGCGCGCCGGTTCGGGCCGGGGTTGATTGCCGAGGATCTGCCCGAGCTACTGCCCGGGGTGCTGCGCGATCTGCCGACATGACGTCGCCCTCATGGCCGGATCGTGCCGCTGCCGCCAAAGAGGGATATTTGAGCCAGCGAGAAATTGCCGACCAAAAGGCAGCGCCGATCAGGCTGCCGCCTTGGCGCGGCAGGCCAGTTGCAGGCCATCGGCATAGATCACGGCCGCATCGGCAAGTTCGAGCATGTAAAGGTGCTGGTCGGTGATCGTGGCGGATCCGGTGCCGTTCGCGTCAGCCAGCCGGGCGGCGCTGACAAGGGTCTGATCGACGGCGTGCGTCGCGTTGCGCCGGCGGCCACGGATCAGGATCTGCTGTTGCGGGAGCAGCTCGAGGTTCTGTGCGGGCAGATCGGGCCCCAGGGCACCGGCCGGGATCAGGATCATCGCCGCGTCGTGCCGGGGCTGGATGTGCAGGGCGCGCAGGCTGCGGGCACCGCTACGGGTGATCAGGCGATCGCCCGGCTTCAGGTCCTCGACCCGGACGGCACCGGCCAGGGTAAGCACCCGGGTGCCGGCCGCAAGGCCGATCTGAGCGGTATCGTGATCTGCCACCGGAGTCGGGCGCACCGCGTGCTGACGGGCAAGATACGACATCGGAAGCTCCTCTTCTTTCTGCCCTGCCTTTCTTGATCCCAAGTGTGGCAGGAAAGTGTCGACGGTGTGCTTTTACTCTGGCGCTTTTTTCGCTCGCATCCGGCGCGCGGCTTTGCTAGAAGGGCGCGGAATTTCAGGGCGGTTCCGGTCGGAGGGGCAGGGCCGCCCTGAGCGATTGCGGGTGTGGCGAAATTGGCAGACGCACCAGATTTAGGTTCTGGCGCCGCAAGGCGTGGGGGTTCAAGTCCCTCCATCCGCACCAGAGGTATGAGAAGGACGACAACATGCAGGTCACCGAGACGCTGAACCAGGGCTTGAGCCGCGCCTACACCATCACGGTGACCGCGGCCGAGCTGGATGCCAAGGTTCAGGAAAAACTGATCGAGGCGCAGCCCGAGGTCGAGATGAAGGGCTTTCGCAAGGGTCATGTGCCGATGGCGATGCTGCGCAAGCAGTTCGGCACGCGCATCATGGGCGACGCCATGCAGGAAGCCATCGACGCCGCGATGAAGGGCCACTTCGAGGCCAGCGGCGACCGTCCGGCGATGCAGCCTGAAGTCAAGATGGTGGGCGGCGAATCGTGGAAAGAAGGCCACGACGTGGTGGTCGAGATGCATTACGAGGCGCTGCCCGCAATTCCCGATGTCGATGCCAGCAAGGTTGTGCTGGAGCGCCTGGTGGTCAAGGCCGAAGCCGCAGCCGTTGACGAAGCGCTGGCCAATCTGGCGAAATCGGGGGCATCCTTCGCGGATCGCAAGCACGGTGCCAAGGCCAGGGACGGCGATCAGATCGTGATCGACTTTGCCGGTTCTGTGGATGGCGAAGCGTTCGAGGGGGGCACCGCCGAGGATTACCCGCTGGTGCTGGGCTCGAATTCGTTCATTCCGGGGTTCGAGGCCCAACTGGTTGGGGCCAAGGCAGGCGACGAGGTTTCCGTCAGCGTGACCTTCCCGGCGGAATACGGTGCCGCGCATCTGGCGGGCAAGACGGCGGTCTTTGCCTGCACCGTGAAGGCCGTGAAAAAGCCGCAGGCGGCCGAGATCGACGACGAACTGGCCAAGAAATACGGTGCCGCAGATCTGGCCGCGCTGAAGACCCAGATCGGTGAGCGGCTGGAGGCCGAATACCAGGGTGCCGCGCGGGCGGTGATGAAGCGCGCGCTGCTGGATCAGCTTGACGCGATGGTGCAGTTCGAGCTGCCGCCGTCGCTGGTCGAGGCCGAAGCCGCGCAGATCGCGCATCAGCTTTGGCACGAGGACCACCCCGATGTGCATGACCACGACCACGGCTCGGCCGAGCCGACCGACGAGCACAAGACCCTGGCGGTGCGCCGGGTGCGGCTGGGGCTGTTGCTGGCCGAGCTGGGGCGCAAGGCCGAAGTCACGGTGAGCGATGCCGAGATGACCCAGGCGGTGCTGGCGCAGGCGCGGCAGTATCCCGGCAAGGAGCGGCAGTATTTCGAGTTCGTCCAGAAGAACGCGCAGATGCAGCAGCAGTTGCGGGCGCCGATCTTCGAGGACAAGGTGGTGGATTTCATCGTGGCTGGGGCGCAGGTGACCGACAAGGAAGCCTCGAAAGCCGATCTTGAGCAGGCCATCGAGGCGCTCGACTCGCTCTAGCAGCGCGCGCGGCACCGGACCCGCGGTTTCTGATCAGGCGTAGCGGCTATCTTGAAAGGGCGGGTCAGATTGGCCCGCCCTTTCAGTTCTGGTGCTGGGTGGATCGGTCGCAACGGGCGGCCGACGCCCGTTGCCGGTCGGGCAGGCCACGGCGCGAAATGATCCCCCGGCCTTTGCCTTACGCGCCCTTGGCCAGATTGCGCAGCACGTAAGCCAGCACGCCGCCGTGTTCGACGTATTCGACCTCGATCTCGGTATCGATCCGGCACTTGAGGGTGATCTCGGTTGCGCTGCCATCGGCGCGGCGGATGGTGCAGGGCACCAGCGCCAGCGGTTTCAGATCGCCAGCAAGCCCGTGGATCGACACCACCTCGTCGCCGGTCAGCCCCAGGGTCTTGCGGGTATCACCGCCGGTGAACTCGAACGGGATGATCCCCATGCCGACCAGGTTCGAGCGGTGGATACGCTCGAAGCTTTGCGCGATCACCGCCTTGACGCCCAGCAGGGCGGTGCCCTTGGCGGCCCAGTCGCGGCTGGAGCCGGCCCCGTATTCGATACCGCCGAACACCACCAGCGGCACGCCCTTGGCCTGCCAGGCCATCGCGGCGTCGAAAATCGAGGTCTGTGCGCCGTCCGGCCCCTTGGTGTAGCCGCCTTCCACCCCGTCAAGCATCTCGTTGCGGATGCGGATGTTGGCGAAGGTGCCGCGCATCATCACTTCATGATTGCCCCGGCGCGAGCCGTAGGAGTTGAACTCGGAAACCGGCACCTGACGCTCGGTCAGGTATTGCCCGGCGGGTGAGGTGGCCTTGAAGCTGCCGGCCGGGCTGATGTGGTCGGTGGTGATCATGTCGCCCAGCACCGCCAGAATGCGCGCGCCGTCAAGGTTGCCGATCACCCCCGGTTCGCGGCTCATGCCTTTGAAATACGGTGGGTTCTGGACGTAGGTCGAGGTCGGCGGCCAGTCGTAGGTCTCGCGCGCCGTGGTCTCGACCGCCTGCCAGCGCGCATCGCCCTTGAACACGTCGGCGTATTTCTTCTGGAACGCGGCCCTTGTCACGGTGGCCTCGACCAGCTCGGCGATTTCGCGGTTGGTGGGCCAGATGTCGCGCAGATAGACCGGGCCGCTGGTGCCTTGCCCCAACGGCTCGCGCGTCAAATCGATGTTGATGTCACCCGCCAGCGCATAGGCCACCACCAGCGGCGGCGAGGCCAGATAGTTGGCGCGCACGTCCGGGCTGATGCGGCCCTCGAAGTTGCGGTTGCCCGACAGCACGGCGGTGGCGACCAGATCGCCCTCGGCAATCGCCGCCGAGATCGCCGGGTCCAGCGGCCCCGAGTTGCCGATGCAGGTGGTGCAGCCATAGCCCACCAGATTGAACCCCACCGCATCGAGATCTTCCTGCAACCCGGCGGCGGTCAGGTATTCGCTGACCACCTGCGAGCCCGGGGCCAGCGAGGTCTTGACCCAGGGTTTGCGGGTCAATCCCAGCGCGCGGGCCTTGCGCGCCAGCAGCCCCGCCCCGATCATCACATAGGGGTTCGAGGTGTTGGTGCACGAGGTGATCGCGGCAATCACCACATGGCCCGAATGCAAGGTGTAGTCCTTGCCCTTGACCGCCACTTCCTTGCCCAGCGGGCGCTTGAAGGCCCCCGCCATTTCGCGCGCGAAAGCGGCCTTGGCCTCGGTCAGCGGGGTGTGATCCTGCGGCCGCTTCGGACCCGAGATCGCGGGCACCACGCTGCCCATGTCCAGCGTCAGGGTGTCGGTATAGATCGGGTCATAGTCGGGGCCACGCCACATGCCCTGCGCCTTGGCATAGGCTTCGACCAGCGCGACGCGGGCCTCGTCGCGCCCGGTACCCCGCAGATAGCGCAGGGTCTCGGCGTCAATCGGGAAGTAGCCGCAGGTGGCACCGTATTCCGGCGCCATGTTGCCGATCGTGGCACGGTCGGCCAGCGGCAGATGGTCAAGGCCCGGCCCGTAGAACTCGACGAACTTGCCCACCACGCCCTTGGCGCGCAGCATCTGCACCACCCGCAGCACCAGATCGGTGGCGGTGGTGCCCTCGACCATCTTGCCGGTCAGCTTGAAGCCCACCACTTCGGGGATCAGCATCGAGATCGGCTGGCCCAGCATCGCCGCCTCGGCCTCGATCCCGCCCACGCCCCAGCCCAGCACGGCCAGACCGTTGACCATGGTGGTGTGGCTGTCGGTGCCGACCAGAGTGTCGGGATAGGCCACTTCAGCGCCGGTCTGATCGGTGTCGCTCCACACCGTCTGGGCCAGATATTCAAGGTTGACCTGGTGACAGATGCCGGTGCCCGGCGGCACCACGCGAAAGTTGGCAAACGCCCCCTGACCCCATTTCAGGAACTGATAGCGCTCGATGTTGCGCTGGTATTCGCGATCCACGTTCATCTGGAAGGCGCGCGGCGTGCCGAATTCGTCGATCATCACCGAGTGGTCGATCACCAGATCGACCGGTGCCAGCGGGTTGATCTGCTGGGCGTCGCCGCCCAGGGCCAGGATGCCGTCACGCATCGCCGCCAGATCGACGACAGCGGGCACCCCGGTGAAATCCTGCATCAACACCCGCGCCGGGCGGTAGGCGATCTCGCGCGGGTTGCGGCCCCCCTTGGCCCCCCATTCGGCAAAGGCGCGGATGTCATCGACCGTCACGGTCTTGCCATCCTCGAAGCGCAGCATGTTTTCCAGCACCACCTTCAGGCTGGCCGGCAGGCGGGAAAAGCTGCCCAAGCCCGCGGCTTCGGCTGCCGGGATCGAGTAATAGGCAACCGCGCGCCCTCCTGCGGTCAGGGTCTTGCGGGTTTTCATGCGGTCATGTCCGACGGTGACGGTCATTACGGCCTCCTTGGGCTGGCGCCTGCGATGGCGGATGCTAAGGGTTGCGTCATGCCCCGGAAAACCAGACGACGCAAGGGAGTCGGCGCAGTTGTATGCAATTGCATGCCGAAAATCCAGCCCCCCCAACGGTCGGATGCGCTTCAGAGTGCGCATTTGCCGGAAACGTTACAAGAAAGGTTCCCGGCTCGCAAAACCTTGATTGGTATGCGACAGTCGCATTGGCTAGAACGATCTGACGAGATAGGGTCAGGATAAAGCGATGCGTGGAATGATCAGTGCCGCCTGCGGCCTGTGGCTTGCCCTTGGCGGCCCCGCACCGGCTCAAACCTTGGCCAGCGATCCGGTGGTGGTTGAACTTTACACGTCGCAGGGCTGTTCGTCCTGCCCGCCCGCCGATGCTTATCTGGCGATGCTGGCCACCGACCCGCGGGTGATCGCGCTGGCGCTGCATGTCGATTACTGGGATTACATCGGCTGGGCCGACAGCTTTGCCGACCCGCGCTTCACCGAGCGCCAGAAGGCTTACGCCTTCGCCACCGGCAGCCGCACCATCTACACGCCGCAGATGATCGTCGCCGGGACCGAGCGGGTTGAGGGCCTGCAACCCGAGCTGGTCGCTGGCCTGATCAGCGATCACCTCGCGGTTCCGCAGCCGGTCAGCCTGACCCTCACGCGCCACGGCGACCGGGTGCAGATCACCGCCCGTGCCGACCCAGCCCTGAGCCGCCCGGTGCGGGTGCAACTGGTGCGCTACCGCCAGGTCGAGACGGTGACGATCGAGCATGGCGAAAACGAAGGCCAGACCATGACCTACCGCAATATCGTCACTTCGTGGCAGCCGCTGGCCGATTGGTCCGGCACCGCGCCGCTGGTGCTTGAAGCCGAGGCCCCCGGCGCGCAGCCGGTTGTGGTGATCGTGCAGGAAATCGGCCCCGCCGCCATTCTGGCCGCCGCGCGGCTCGAGTAGGGCCTCCGACTTTCCCACTGGCCTAAATATCCTCGCCGAAGGCAACCGCGGTTCAGCCTTTCCAGCGCCGGTGAATCCAGAACCACTGCTCGGGATGGGCCCGCACCACCGCCTCGAGGCTGTCGTTCAGCGCCTGGGTCATCGCCTCGGGGGTGCCGCGCGGGATCGGTGCTTCGACCACAATGTCGAAATCCAGCCCGTTGGGTTGGCGGATGGCATAGGTCGGCACCAGAGCGGCGTCATATTTCAGCGCCAGCTCGGCGGCCGAAAGGGCGGTCAGGGCGGCGTGGCCGAGAAAGGTCAGCCGCGCCCCGCCATGCTTGTGCTGATCAATCACCATGCCGACCATGCCGCCGCCGCGCAGATGGCGCACCAGCGCGCCCAGACCGCGTTTGCCAAGCGCGAACAGCGGGGTGCCGATGCCCGCGATGGCGCGTTCGTAATGGCGGTTGAAAAAGCGGTTCTTCATCGGGCGGTAGAGCCCCCCCACCCGGTAGCCGCGCGCGATCAGGGTGGCGCGCGAGGCGTCGAAGTTGCCGAAATGCCCGGTCACCAGGATCACCGGACGCCGCGCGTGATGGGCGGCCTCGAGCGCCGCCAGCCCCGGCCCATGCGGCGGGTGGCGCAGGACGTGGGCCACGAATTCGGGCCCGGAATAGATTTCGATCACGCTGCGCCCGACATTTTCGGGCACCGCGCGCGCCAGATGCCTGACTTCGTCGGCGGGCAGATCGGGCAGGATCAGCGCCAGATTGTCGCGCACCCGGCGACGATAGCCCGCAACCGGGGCAATCACCCGGGCCATCACCCAGCCACACAGCGGCACCCGCCAGCGGTAGGGCAGGCGCAGCAGGCTCCAGATCAGGCCGCGCAGGACGCGGTCCTGCAGCCAGTGGTCCAGCCGGAAGGTCGGTTCGGGTTTCATCTATGCGTTACGCGATCGGCACCGCACCTTGGTGGTGCGGTTCACGCATAAGGCGTGCGTGGGGTGACCACAAGCGCCGCCCGAGCTTGAAACGAGGTTCGACAGCGGGCGATTTTGCCGTTAACCAGCGAGACAGCGAGACAGCGAAACGCGGATTCGGGGGGCGGATTTGACACGGCATGTTCTGGTAGCGGGCGGCGCCGGTTATGTTGGTGCCCATGCCTGCAAGGCGCTGCAGGCGGCGGGGTTCACCCCGGTGGTGTTCGACAACCTCTCGACCGGCTGGCGCGAGGCTGTCAAGTTCGGCCCTCTGGTCGAGGGCGACGTGCTGGACCAGGCCGCGCTGGCCGCGGCTTTTGCCCGCTTCCGCCCGGTGGCGGTGATGCATTTCGCCGCCCTGTCGCTGGTCGGCGAATCGATGCTCGATCCGGGGCGCTACTGGCGCGAGAACCTGACCGGGGCGCTGAACCTGATCGAGGCTTCCGTTGCGGCCGGGTGTCTGAATTTCGTGTTTTCCTCGACCTGCGCGACCTACGGCGATCCTGACGGGGTGCTGCTGGATGAGGACACGCCGCAGCACCCGATCAATGCCTATGGGGCCAGCAAGCTGGCGATCGAGGCGATGCTGGGCAATTTCAGCGCCAGCCATGGGCTGAACCATGTGATTTTCCGCTATTTCAACGTCGCCGGTGCCGATCCCGAGGGTCGGGTGGGCGAGCAGCACCGCCCCGAGACCCATCTGATCCCGCTGGTGCTGGATGCGATCACCGGCAAGCGCCCGGCGCTGACGGTGTTCGGCTCCGACTACCCGACCCGCGACGGCACCTGCGTGCGCGACTATGTGCATGTCAGCGATCTGGCCGACGCACATGTGCTGGGGCTGCGCTGGCTGCTGGACGGCAAGGGCAGCGCCGCGTTCTGCCTCGGGTCCGGCAGTGGTTTCACGGTGCGCGAGGTGATTGCGGCGGCCGAAGCGGTGGCGGGCCGCGCGGTGCCGGTGATCGAGGGCGGGCGGCGGGCCGGGGATCCGGCAGCGCTGGTATCGGGGGCGGTGCGGGCGCTGCGCGATCTGGGCTGGCGACCGCAGCGCTCGACCCTCGAAGCGATGCTTGCCGACGCCTGGGCCTGGGCGCAGGGGCCGGGCTACCTTGGGTAGGACGGGGGGCTGCCGCCCCCCGCACCCCCCGCGAGTATTTGCGCAAAGAAGAAATGTGGGTGGCGGTGGTGATCAGGTCTTGAACACCCGGTAGATCGCCGGGATCACCAGCACCGTGAGCAGGGTCGAGCTGAGCAGGCCGAACAACAGCGAGATCGCGAGGCCCTGAAAGATCGGGTCGGACAGAATCACCACCGCCCCGATCATTGCGGCCACGGCGGTCAGCAGGATCGGCTTGAAGCGGATCGCACCGGCCTCGATCAGGATCCCGGTCGCGGTCTTGCCGATGGGATCGGCGTTGCGGATGAAATCCACCAGCAGGATCGAGTTGCGCACGATGATCCCCGCCAGCGCGATGAAGCCGATCATCGAGGTCGCCGAGAACGGGGCATTGAACAGCCAGTGCCCGGCCATGATGCCAAGGAAGGTCAGCGGGATCGGGGTCAGGATCACCAGCGGCAGGCGGAAGCTGCCGAACTGCGCCACCACCAGGATGTAGATTGCCAGCAAGGCCACCGCGAAGGCCGCCCCCATGTCGCGGAAGGTGACATAGGTCACTTCCCATTCGCCATCCCACAGCAGGGTGGTGACCGTCTCGTCGGCGGGCTGGCCGTGCAGGGCGACGACCGGTTTGGTGCCGGGGGCCCAGGCCATGGCGTCAAGCGCCTGACCGACCGCGATCATGCCGTAAAGCGGGGCTTCAAAGGCGCCGGCCAGCTCGGCGGTCACCATTTCGGCGTCGCGGCCGTTGTGGCGAAAGATCGGGTAGCTGGCGCGTTCCTCGGTCACCCGGATCACGTCACCCAGTTCGACCACCCCGCGTGCGCCGGGCAGCACGTTGGCGGGGATCGGGGTCGAGAGAAAGCGCTCGTCGAGCACCCGCTCGCCCTTGGGGCGGGCAATCTCGATCGGGATCGGGGCGCGCCCGGCACCGCGGTGCGAATAGCCCACGGTCTGCGCGCCGTTGAGCGCCGCGATGGTGTCGAACACGTCCTGTTCCTGCACCCCGAAGAAGTCCAGATCATCGGTCGAGATGGTGGCGCGCAGGCGCCGCGCCTGGGTGCCGTAACTGTCGTCGATATCGACGATGAAGGGCACCGAGGCGAAGGCCTCGCGCACCTTGGCGGCCGCCGCGCGGCGGGTTTCGGCGTCAGGGCCATAGATTTCCGCCAGCAGGGTGGCCATCACCGGCGGGCCGGGCGGCGGCTCGACGGTCTTGAGGCTGGTGCCGGGAGGCACGGTCAGGGCCATGATGCGGGCGCGGATATCGAGCGCGATCTGGTGGCTGGTGCGGGCGCGCTCGGCCTTGGCGGTGAGGTTGATCTGGACCTCGCCAAGGTTGGGCTCGCTGCGCAGGTAGCTGTGACGCACCAGACCATTGAAGTTGAACGGGGCCGAGGCCCCGGCATGGGTCTGCACCGAAGTGACCTCGGGCAGCGCCAGCACCACGCGCGCCACGTCCTGCGCCACGGCGTCGGTGGCTTCGGTGGCGGTGCCTTCGGGCAGGTCGATCACGACCGAGAGTTCGGATTTATTATCAAACGGCAGCAGCTTGACCGTGACATCCTTGGTGTAAAGCAGGGTCAAGGAGCCGAACGACAGCGCCGCCGTGATCAGCAGGAACGCAAGGCTGCGGGTTCTGGTTTTCAGCAGCGGGCGGGCCACCATCGCATAAACCTTGCCCAGGACCCCGCCGGGGTGGCCACCGAAGGTGTCGTCATGGCTGTGCTCGGCCATTGGCGCGCGACCGGCGACTTTCAGCATCAGCCACGGGGTGATGATCACCGCGACGAAGAACGAGAATATCATCGCGGCGCTGGCATTGGCCGGGATCGGTGACATGTAGGGGCCCATCAGGCCTGACACAAACAGCATCGGCAGCAGCGCCGCCACCACCGTCAGGGTGGCGACGATGGTCGGGTTGCCGACTTCGGCCACCGCCGCAATCGCCCCCACCGCGCGGCTGCGCTCGGTCTTCATGCCCCAGTGGCGGGCGATGTTCTCGATCACCACGATGGCATCATCGACCAGAATCCCGATCGAGAAGATCAGCGCGAACAGGCTGACCCGATTGAGGGTGTAGCCCATGATCCACGAGGCAAACAGCGTGAGCAGGATGGTCACCGGGATCACGATCGCCACCACGATGCTTTCGCGCCAGCCGACTGCCAGCAGCACCAGGGCGATGATCGACAGGGTGGCAAGGCCAAGGTGGAACAGCAGCTCGTTGGCTTTTTCGTTGGCGGATTCGCCGTAGTTGCGGGTGGTGGTGACAATGACGGAGTCGGGGATCAGGCGGCCGTGCAGCGCCTCGATTCGGGCCAGCACCGCCTCGGCCACCACCACCGCATTGGCTCCGGCGCGCTTGGCCACGGCCAGGGTGACGGCGGGGCTGCGGCTGATAGTGCCATCGGCAGCGCGGGTCAGGTGCGAGACGATGTGATCGGCGGTATCGGGCACATAGCTGACCTCGGCGACATCGGCGACATAGACCGGGCGACCGTCACGGGTGGTCAGCAACAGGTTCGCCACCTGGGCGGGCGCGATCAGGGTTTCACCTGCCACCAGCTTGATCTCTTCGCCCTTGTCGCGCAGCGCTCCGGCATCAAGCGAGCGGTTGGCCTGCGCCACCTTGCCCGCCAGTTGTTGCAGCGTCACCCCGTAAAGCGCCAGCTTTTCGGGGTTGGGTGCGATGCGGATCGCCGCCGAGGCCTCGCCCACCAGATAGGTCAGACCGACGTTTTCGGTCTTGGCGACCTCAGCACGCAGCTCGCGCGCGATGCGGGTCAGGGCATCGGCGTCAACCCCGGTCTCGCCCGGCCTGGCCGAGAGCGTAAGCGCCACGATCGCCACGTCATCAATGCCGCGCCCGATCACCAGCGGCTCGGGTATGCCGACCGGGATGCGGCCAAGGTTGGCGCGCAGCTTGTCATGCACCCGCAGCACGGCGGCATCGGCGGACGTGCCGACCAGAAACCGCGCCGTCACCATCGCGGCATCGTCGCGGGTCTGGGAATAGACGTGATCCACCCCGTCAAGGCCCTTGACGATGGCCTCGAGCGGTTCTGTCACCAGCTTTACCGCATCCTCGGCGCGCAGGCCCTGCGCCTGAACGAAGATATCGACCAGCGGCACCGAAATCTGCGGCTCTTCCTCGCGCGGCAGCGAGGTCAGCGCCACCAGCCCGACCGCGACCGCGGCCAGAATGAACAGCGGCGTCAGGGCCGAAGTGATGAAGCTGCGGGTCAGGGCACCCGCGATGCCAAGGTTGCGCAGGGTGCTACTCATCGGCGGGCACCAGCACGTCGCCCGCCACCAGGCCCGACATCACCTCGATCATGTCGGTGCCGTCGATCACATGGCTCTGGCCCAGCACCACGGTGCGGGCAACCGCGCCATCCGGGCCGGCTACGCCAACAAAATCGAGGCCGGAAAGGTGGCTGACGGCGGCTTCGGGCACCAGCAGGGCGGGGCGCTGATCGACCGGCAGGCGCACCAGCACCCTTGCATCGACAAAGGCATCAGACAGGCCGGGCACCTCGACATCGGCGATCACCCGGCCATTCTCGATCAGCGGGTAGATCCGCGCGAGGGTGCCAGTGGCCGGGCCGGTGGCGGACTCGATGCTGATCGTATCGCCCTGATGCAGGAAGGCGGCATGACGCTCGGGCACCGCGATGCGAAGAAAAATACCGCCGCCGCCGATCAAGGCCACCGCCTCGCCGGGCATTACCACCGCGCCGGTGGCGACCGGCACCGCCAGCACCCGCCCCGCAATCGGGGCCAGCACCGCGCCCTCGGCGGCCTGCTGTTCCAGCACCCGACGCTGCGCCGTGGTGGCAGCGATCTGGCCCGCCAGCACCTCGACCTGGGTGCGCAGCGCATCCAGCCGCTGCGCCGTGGTGACGCCGCGCGCCAGCAAATCCTCGCCCCGGGTCAGTTCGGTCTGGGCATTGGCCGCCTGGGCCGCCTGCGCCTCAAGCTGGGCGTCGATGGCGGCAAGCTGAAAGCCGATCTTGGCATCAACCACCTCGGCCAGCACCTGACCGGCGGTCACGCTGTCGCCGGCCGCCACCGCAAGGCGGGTCAGTGTGCCCCCCAGCCTGGCGCGGGCCGGGATGCGGTCGCGCGCCTCGATCCGGCCGTAAACCGCCTTCCATTCGGTGACGGTGACGGGGGCCAACGGGGCATTTCCGGCCGCGAGCGGCAGCGCCGCAATCAGCAGGAGAACCGCAAGCAGAAAGCGCTTCATCGGGCATGTCCTTTGGTGGGGCAGGGTGGGCAGGCATCACATTCAATAGTAGGAATATGTTAGTTCACCACCAACGGCAACCCCCAACCCGCCGTTTGTGGCCCTTCAATGCCCATTTTTCGCGCGTGGCACCGCCGCGCAGCGCATCTCGGCGGGGCTGGCTCAGTCATCGCCGGGCCGGATCAGCATGACCGAGGCCTTGCAGCCGTGGATCAGCGCGGTCGCGGTCGCCC
>CAYQPD010000019.1:0-11367 GCA_964419305.1 uncultured Rhodobacter sp. | reverse complement strand
CGGATCAGCATGACCGAGGCCTTGCAGCCGTGGATCAGCGCGGTCGCGGTCGCCCCGATGATCCGGCTGGCCAGCCGCGAGGGACCGTAAGCCCCCATCACCACCAGATCAAAGTTGGCGTCGTTCACCAACTTGATCAGCGCGGTCTCGGGCGCGCCGGGAATCACCCCGGTCTCGGCCGTGATCCCGGCTGCCGCAAGCCGGGCTCTGGCCGCGGCCAGCCCGCTTTTCACCTCAGGTGAGGCCGTGCCGACGCTGATCACATCGACCGCCAACCCGGCGTAAAGCGGGTTCCGGGCGATGTGGTCGATGGCGGCGCTCGCCGACAGCCCACCGTCGAACGCCACCAGCACCTTGGCGATCGGGGTGAACTTGCGCGCCGCCACCAGCACCGGGGTCGAGGTGGCGCGCAGAATGCGCTCGATATTGCTGCCAAAGTGCCCGGTGGCCTGATCGGCGGTCTCGCTGCGCTTGCCGATCACGATCATGGCGGCATCGTTATCCTGCGCCGCAACGGCGTCGATCAGATGGCCCTGATGCAAGGTGGTGGTGACCCCGACGACCCCGGCGCGCTCCAGCAGGTGGCGGGCATCCGCCAGCACCGCCGCGCCGCGCTGCGCCACCAGCTCGGCGCGCTGCGCGTCAAGCGCCGCCAGTTCCTGCTGCAACGCGCTGCGCGCCCCAAGCCTGACCGCACCGGGATGATCGGGGTCAACGCTGCCGTTCTGGGGAGCCATCACATGCACCAGCGCCACCGCGACAGCGCTGCGGCTGGCAAGCCACGCGGCATGTTCGCACACGCTGGCCGAATAGATCGAGCTATCGACCAATGCGATGATTTTCTGCGTCATTTGCCCCGTTACCCCGCCCGTTACCCGGCGATCAAACCCGGCGCTGATCAAGGTTAGCGCCGCCGTGCCACACGCAAGGTAACCTTCGCCACGGCCTGCCGCAGTGTCACCGTGTGCGCGCGGCTGTCAGGGCTGATTACACCCGGTCTTGCCTTGCGGCAACCGGCACCACGGCCCGCCGCCACAATTTCCCGGCTCCGATCACAGGGGCCAAAACCGAAGGATCAATCCGATGCTTGGCACCATTCTGCTTGTCGTTCTTGTTCTGATGCTGATCGGCGCGCTGCCGCGCTGGGGCCATAGCGCCAACTGGGGCTACGGCCCCAGCGGCGGGCTGGGGCTGATCGTCGTGATCGTGCTGATCCTGGTGCTGAGCGGGCGGATGTAGGCCCTGGGCGCCGCCCTCAGGGGCGGCGCACCGAATTGCCGCCGGCGATGATGTCGGTGATCAGCTTGGCCACCGCAATATGAAACTTGACGTTGCCATCGGCCGCAGGCCACAGCGCGTGGGTGCTGGCGGCATCCTTGAGCACCCCCATGATCTCGTGCTCGGGCAGGACCTTGCGATCATTCAGCGCCAGCAGCAGTGATTCGCAGATTGCCAGGGCCGCGCTGCCGGAAATATCGCTCATTTGGGTCATTTCGGGAATTCTTTCCACTATCGACGCCATCACAGGGGATTCTGCAGCCGCCTTGATCGTCGGGCCATCTTGACAGCAAAACGCTGACGGTGATTGATCCACAGCAGGATCGGGCCGCTTTCTTTCTGCTAGGTTCCTGCCCGGTCGATCACGATCACGTGGGGCGCATGACCGGGGAACAGCAGTGACGATTCAGGATAGTCCTTTCGCGCGCAAGTTGCGCGCCTTCGTTGCGCTCAACGATGAAGATCTGACAGTGATGTCGGGTTACTATCGCCGTCGCCACGTCTATGCCGCTGGCCGCGATCTGGTGAATCAGGGCGAGGTCGATCAACCGGCCTATATTCTGGCTTCGGGCTGGGCCTGTTCCTACAAGCTGCTGCCTGACGGTGGCCGCCAGATCATCGATTTCCAGATTCCGGGTGATTTTCTCGGGCTGCGCTCGGTGCTGTTTCGCTCGGCCGACTACAATGTCGAGCCGGTGACCCGGATCGAAGCCTCGGAAATCAAGCACTCCGATCTGCTGAACGTCTTCGCCGACAACCCGCGCCTCGCCACCGCCGTGCTCTGGGCGATGTCGCGCGACGAGGCGATGGTGGTGGAACATCTGGTCGGGCTGGGGCGACGCAACGCCGCCGAACGCACCGCCCATTTTCTGCTGGAACTGGCGGCGCGGCTGCGGCTGGTGGGCTTGGGCAGCAAGGCGGGCTACGCCTGCCCGCTGTCGCAATACCTGCTGGCCGACGCCCTGGGCCTGAGCGCGGTGCACGTCAACCGGGTGCTGCGCGAGCTGCGCGAGGATGGGCTGGTGACATTCCAGAAGGGCGAAGTGCAGTTCGACGATTTCGAGCGCCTGGTCACGCTGGCCGATTTCGATCGCGGCTACCTCGATCACGACGGCCCGCTGCTGCGCTGAAGCGCATTCCGAAAAGTGTGACGCGGTTTTCGGATGAAATGCGCGCAAAAACAGATGTAGCCTGCCCCCGAACCGATCGCCCGAGGGCCGCGTCAAATCACATCAGCGCGTGGGTCGCGGCGGCACATTCCTTGGCGCAATCGGCACTGTTGCGGCCCGTATTGGCCTTTTCCGCCGCCGCGCAATGCTTCATCGCGGCATCCTTTTTCGGGCCGGCCGGGGCCTTGTCGCAGGCGGCCTTGCAGGTTTTCATCGCTTCGGTGGGTGCCGGAGCGGTGTTCATCGACATGATCGGTTTCCTTGGTTGGTTCGTGCAAAAGGGGTGAAATGCCTGGCAGTCATGGGGATTTGGATGGGACGTATGCCTGCCAGACACTTCACCGGAACTTGCTACAAACATGTCGCGACCGGCGAGTCGGTGGCGATGTGTCACCCTGCGCCTTGTGTTACTTGTTGGCACTGATGCAGGTTTGGATTGGAAAGGATTGGTGGATCTGCGCGCCGATTGGCTGCTGCGTCAGCTCGGATCAGGGTGCGGAAATCCGGAGAATTGATGTGAAAACAGCGCCATGCCTTTCGACATGACGCCGTTTGAGGGCCGCAATGGCGGCTTAGTTGGTCGGCGTGATGATGATCTCGACCCGGCGGTTCTGGGCCCGGCCCGCAGCGGAGGAATTCGAGGCCACCGGCTCGTGGAAGCTGCGGCCCGAATAGGTGACGCGGCCAGACGCGGTGCCGTCGGCGATCAGGATGCTGGCCACCGCCTGCGCACGGCGCTCGCTGAGCTGCTGGTTGTAGGCGTCGGTGCCGACATTGTCGGTGTGCCCCACCACCCGCACGGTCGAGTGGGGGTAGCGCCGCAGGCTGTCGGCCACATCGCCCAATGATGCACGGAAGCTGCTGTTCACCACCGCCGAGTCGGTGGCGAAGGTGATCGACTCGGGCAGGATCACCCGCAGGTCGGTGCCGTTGTAAACCACGCCCGCCCCGCTGCCCGCCAGTTGGGCGCTGAGTTCAGCCTCCTGTTTGGCAATGTCGTTGCCGATCGCGCCGCCGATCGCGGCCCCCACCAGACCACCGATCGCGGTCGCCTTGGTATCCTTGCCGATTGCATTGCCGATTGCAGCACCAGCCAGCCCGCCGATCACCGCGCCGTTGGCGGTCTTGTCAGGGGCACCACTGGGGGTCGTGCATGCCGCCAGCGTCAGGGCAACCGCGGTCGCTGCCGTCAGGGTGAAATGTCGTGTCATGGTATGTCCTTTCAGGGGGGGGGCGGCCCCAGGTCGATTGCCTGCACCCGGTAACCCCGTATTTGCGTATCCTGCCCGCCTAAGCCCAAAACGCTGCTGATCTGCATCATGATTGACAGCATTTGTTTGCCGGGCTTCACCCCCGGTGCTCCCATTCCTTCTCCTTTGTGCAAATATCCTCGGGGGGTGAGGCGCGTCAGCGCCGAGCGTGGGGGCGGAAAGCCCCCTGCCTATCGCCCGCACGCGCACCCATGCACCACGCCGCGCAGGCAACCCCGCCGTGGCCTCACACCGTGTGCAGGTAAAGGTCGAAATCGACCTCCGATATGGTGCGCGCCACGCGGGCGTATTCGGCCGCCTTGATCGCCGTAAAGGTGTGGTGCATCTCGGCCCCGAGTGCTGCCTTTAGAAACGCCGAACCCTGCGCCGCCTTGATCGCACTCAGCCAATCCACCGGAATCGGCGGCGCATCCTGCCCGGCGACATAGCCGTTGCCGGTGGTCTCGGGCCCCGGATCAATGCCGCCCGCCAGCCCGTGCCGCACCCCGGCCAGCACGGTTGCCGCCACCAGGTAGGGGTTGGCATCGACGCCCGAGGGCCGGTGCTCGATCCGCCGCGCCGCCCTGTCGCCCGCCGGAATGCGCAGCGCCACCGAGCGGTTGTTGACCCCCCAGGTCGGGCTGACCGGGGCGTAGGACTGCGCGGCAAAGCGCCGCCAGCTATTGGCGTGCGGGGCAAACACCAGCATCGCTTCGGCCATGGTGGCGCGCAAACCGCCAAGCGCGTGCAAAATGGTGGGCGACCACTGGCCTTCGATCTTTTCCACAAACACGTTCTTGCCGTCACCGTCCAGCAGCGAGACATGAAAGTGCATCCCCGACCCGGCATAGGCCTCGATCGGTTTGGCCATGAAGCACGCCGTCACCCCATGCGCCCGGGCCTGCGCCCGCACGATGCGCTTGAGGCGGATCAGATCATCGGCGGCCTGCATCACGTCGCTGCGGTAGTGCAGCGTCAGCTCGTATTGCCCCGGCGCATATTCCGAAATCATGGTCTCGGCGGTGATTCCAGCCAGCGCCGCCCCGGCGTAGATGTCGGAAAACAGCGGCAACATGCCGTGCAGGTGATCGACCGAATAGACCTCGGTCTTGGCACTGGCGCGCCCGTCCAGCACATCGCGGGCCGGCTGCACCCTGCCGTCAGGGCCGCGGTCATTGGCCAGCAGAAAGAATTCAAGCTCGAACGCCCCGGCGGGGAATAGCCCCTCGGCTGCCATCGCATCGACCTGGCGCTGAAGTGCGTGGCGCGGGTCGGATGTCATCGGGGTGCCGTCCAGCCCATACATGCTCATCAGCACTTCGCCGCGCGCCGGGTGGGTGCCATGCAGCGCCACCAGCGAGCCGGGGATCGGCCAGGCCCGCAGATCGCCGTCGCCCTGATCCCAGATCAGCCCGGTCTCGTGCACATCCTCGCCGCAGATATCCAGCCCCAGGATCGAGATCGGCAGCAGCCGCCCGCTTTTGTAGAACGCCAACAGCTCGTGACGGCGGATGATCTTGCCGCGCCCGATGCCGTTGGCATCATGCAGCACGATGTCGAACGCCTCGATCTCGGGGTGGGCGGCAAGGAATGCCTCGGCCTCGGCCAATGTCGATCCGGAGGGGCTGGTTGGTTGGGTCATGGGAAACTCGGTTGAAAGAGGTCGGTCAGGATTTCATCGAACGCGGCAATCAGGCGCTTGATCTGGCGTTTTCGGGTGGCGGGGCTGATCAGCATCATGTTGTGGAACGGCGCGATCAGGCAGCCGCGGTTGACCAGCGCCACATGCAGCGCCGCCTCAAGCGCGGGCTGATGCGCGGCAAGCGCTTGCGTGCCGTTGCGCAACGGCCCCGGCGCACAGATGAACTCGACCCGCGCCCCGACCCGCACCACGTGCCAGGGCGCGCCGTGCGCCGCGATCACCTGGGCCAGACCGGCCTCCAGCCGCGCCGCACCCTTTTCCATATGGGCATAGGCCTTGGCGGTCATCACATGGTCCAGCGTGGCGCGCAGGCAGGCAAACTGCATCGGGTTGCCCGACAGCGTGGTGCCCATGCCCGAATGGCCCGGCGCGCGCGCCGCATCATAGGCGGCAAAGCGCGCGGCAACCTCGGGCGACAGCCCCCAGACCGCAGTCGGCATCCCGCCCGCCACGCATTTGCCGACCACGAAGATGTCGGGCGCAAGCCCATGCACCCGGCTGTAGCCGCCAAGGCCGCTGGAAATCGTGTGGGTCTCGTCGATCATCAGCAATGCGCCATACTGGTGGCAAAGCTGCCGCAGCCCGACGTGAAAGCCGGGATCGGGCAGCACCATGCTCGAATTGGTCAGCACCGGCTCAGTCAGCACGGCAGCCACGTCGCCCTGCGCCAGCGCGGCTTTGAGGCCCGCCAGATCGTTGAACTCGACCGCCACCGCTGTCGTTGCAAGGTCGGCCACCTGCCCGACCAGACCGGGCCGCGCCACCGTTGCACCTGCAACCAGCGCCACCATGGTCTCGTCCACCGTGCCATGATAGCAGCCGTTGAACACCAGCACCTTTGGCCTGCCGGTCACCGCCCGCGCCACCCGCAGGGCAAACCGGTTGGCATCGGTGGCGGTGGTCGCCACCTGCCAGCAAAAATCGCCAAAGCGCTTGGTCAGCAGCCGCCCGGCTTCCAGCGCGTCCTCGGTCGGCAGCATGGTGCTCAAGCCCAGCCGTGCCTGTTTGCGAATGGCTTTTGCCACCGGCGCGGGCGAGTGGCCGAACATCGAGCCGGTGTCGCCCAAGCAGAAATCGTCCAGCCCGTAGCCGTCGATATCGACCAGCCGTGCCCCCTTGGCCTTGGCCACCAGCAACAGAAACGGCATTGGCCAGTCGCGCATCCAGTGCATCGGCACCCCGCCCAGCCAGGCCCCGGCCCCGGCCGCCAGCGCCACCCTGGTCTGCGGGCGGCTGGCACCAAAGCGCCGGGCCTCGCGCGCGGCAAGGCGCTCAAGCCGGTCGGGGCGCACCCCGGCAATCAATTCGGCTGTCGCGCTCATGCTGGCCCCCAAGGCTGAATGGCCCCTTATGGCGCATGATTTGATCAAATTCAAGGCGACACAACTGCCGCCCTCCGCATTTTCTTCTTTGCCCAAATACTCATGTTCCGGAAGGCACCGTTGCGCGAGCGCGGCGGCATTGATCCTTTACGCCGCACGGCGGATCGGCCAGTCTGGGGCAGGCACATCCCCCAAGGCCCCTGAACCGGAAACCGGAGCACCCATGCTTGCCGCCCTCACCATTCGCACCTACCGCCACCTGTTCGCGGCGCAGGTGCTGTCGCTGATCGGCACCGGCCTGACCACAGTGGCGCTCGGGCTGCTGGCCTACGATCTGGCCGGGGCCAATGCCGGGATGGTGCTGGGCACCGCGCTGGCCTTGAAGATGGTGGCCTATGTCGGGGTGGCTCCGGTGGCGGCGGCGCTGGCGGCCAACCTGCCGCGCCGGGGATTTCTGGTCAGCCTTGACATCGCGCGCGCCGGAATGGTGCTGTTCTTGCCGTTCGTGACCGAGATCTGGCAGATCTACCTGCTGGTGTTCGCGTTTCAGGTCGGATCCGCGGCCTTCACCCCCAGCTTTCAGGCCACCATCCCCGAAGTGGTGACGGACGAGCGACACTATGCTCAGGCCCTGACCCTGTCGCGTCTGGCGGGTGATCTCGAAGCGCTGGTCAGCCCGCTGCTGGCGGGGCTGCTGCTGACGGTGATCAGCTTTCACTGGTTGTTCATCGGCACCGCCCTTGGCTTTCTGGCCTCGGCGGGGTTGATCCTGTCGGTGGCGTTGCCGCTGACGCGGGCCGCCGCTGGCGGAGCAAGGTTCGCGCAGCGGGTCACGCGGGGCCTGTGGATCTATCTGGCCACCCCTCGCCTGCGCGGGCTGCTGGCGCTTCATTTTGCCGCGGCGGCGGCGGGTGCGATGGTCTATGTCAATACCGTGATCCATGTTCGCGACCGGCTGGCGGGCAGCGATGCCGATGTCGCGGTTTATCTGGCGGTCTTCGGCGCGGGGTCGATCACCGCGGCGCTGACCCTGCCGCGCCTGCTGGCTGCGGCCGGTCCGCGCGCGGTGATGCTGGCGGGGGCTGGGCTGCTGGTGGCGGTGCTGGCGCTGGCCGGTTTTGGGTTTGGCTATGGCGCCGGGCTGGTGCTGTGGGCGGCGATCGGGGCGGGATCGGCCCTGATCGAGACCCCGGCGGGGCTGCTCTTGCGCCGATCAAGCCACCCCGAGGATGGCCCGGCCCTGTTTGCCGCCGATTTCGCGCTGTCGCATGGCTGCTGGCTGATCACCTATCCGGCGGCGGGCTGGCTGGGGCTGCGGTTCGGGCTGGACAGCGCGTTTCTGGTGCTGGCGCTGAGTGCGCTGGCAAGTGTGGCGCTGGCGCTGCGGCTCTGGCCCCGCCATGACCCTGACGCGATCGCCCACGTCCATGATCACCCGGCCGGCACTCATGCCGCAGGCGCGCCCGAGGTGCCGCTTCACCACAGCCATGCCTTCGTGATCGACGACCACCACCCGGCCTGGCCCGACCCGAACCGCTCCGGGCACTGATCCCCGAAGGTGGCCCGCCGCGCCCCCCGCGCTACACCCGGTTCGGCGGTTCGTGCCCGTCAAACAGCGCGGTCAGGTTGGCCAGCGCCATCAGCCCCATCGCCTCGCGCACCTCGAGCGCCGCGGTGCCGAGATGCGGCAGCAGGGTCACGTTTTCCAGCGCGATCAGGGCGGGCGGCACGTCGGGCTCGAACTCATAGACATCAAGCCCCGCGCCGCCGATCCGCCCCGCCTGCAACGCGGCAATCAGCGCCGCCTCATCGACCACATCGCCGCGCGAGATGTTGACGAAGATCGCCCCGGCCCGCATTGCGGCAAAGGCCGCTGCGTCGATCAGGTGATGGGTCGCCGCCCCGCCCGGCACCGCCACCACCACGATATCGGCGGCCAGCGCCGCGTGCAGCGCCACCTGTCGCGCCGGAAAGTCAAGATTGGCTACGACCGAGCGGTTGCTGAAGACCACTTCCATGCCAAAGCCGAAATGGCAGCGCCGGGCGATGGCCTGGCCGATCCGCCCCATGCCGATGATCCCGACCTGCCGCCCGGTGACATGGGTTCCCAGCATCTGCACCGGGGTCCAGCCGTGCCAGGCACCGGCGCGCAGCAGCCGCTCGCCCTCGCCCGCCCGCCGCGCCGTCATCAGGATCAGGGTCAGCGCCAGATCGGCGGTGGCGTCGGTCACAGCACCGGGAGTATTGCTCACCATCACCCCCGCTGCGCGCGCAACTGCAACGTCGATGTGATTGTAGCCAACCCCGAAATTCGCCAGCATCCGGGCGCGCGGGCGGGGCACGGCGGCAAACACCGCAGCATCGAAGCGATCGCCCAGGGTCGGCAGCACGGCATCGAAATCGCGCAGGGCGGCGCGCAGTTCAACCGGCGACAGGGGGCGCGTGTCATCGCGCAGCGTCACCTCGAAGTGCTGCCCGGCGGCGTCCAGCACCCGTTCGGGCAGACGCCGGGTGATCAGCAGGGTCGGTTTCAAAACATCCTGCCCCCCAGCGGCACCTCAAGGTCGGGGCCGATCAGCACCACCTCGCCGGCCGCATCCGGCACCCCCAGCACCAGCACCTCGGACATCACCTTGCCGATCTGACGGGGGGGGAAGTTCACCACCGCCAGCACCTGCCGCCCGATCAGCGTCGCCGGGTCATAATGGGCAGTGATCTGGGCCGAGGATCGTTTCTCGCCGATCTCGCCGCCGAAATCGACCCAGAGCTTGAAGGCCGGTTTGCGCGCCTCGGGAAACGGCTCGGCACGGGTGATGCGCCCGACCCTTATATCGACCTTCTCGAAATCGGCGTAGGTGATCACTTGCCAAGCTCCCGCCCGCGCGCCGCTGCCGCCCTGACCGCGCGGCGCAGCAGGCCCGGAAAGCCGGTCTTGGAGTCCATCAGCACCGCCAGCGCCGCCGCCGTGGTGCCGCCGGGCGAGGTGACATTGATCCGCAGTTGCGCCGGGCTGTCGGGGCTTTGGCGCGCCAGCTCGCCCGCCCCCGCAACCGTGGCCAGTGCCAGCCGCGCGGCCAACGGTGCGGGCAGGCCTTCGGCCTCGGCGGCAGCCGCCAGCGCCTCGATCAGGTGAAACACATAGGCCGGGCCCGAGCCCGAGACGGCGGTGACTGCGTCCATCTGATGCTCGCCGTCCAGCCGCACCACTTCGCCCACCGCCGACAGCAGCGCCTCGGCCAGCACCATGTCGGCCTCGGTGGCCTGGGCATTGCGGCAAAGGGCGCTGATCCCGCGCGCGACCGCCGCCGGAGTGTTGGGCATCGCGCGCACGACCGGCGTCCCTGCCCCCAGCATCTGCTCGTAAGTGGCGATGGTGATGCCCGCCGCGATGGACAAGAACAGCGTCCCGCCCCCGCCCAGTGCCCGCAGCGACGGCAGCGCCGCCGCCATCATCTGCGGCTTGACCGCCACCACCACGATCGCCGGTGCCTTGGGCAGACCCTGGTTGAGATGCACCCCCTGCGCGTTCAGCCAGGCGCTTGGATGCGGGTCAAGCACCCAGACCGACGCCGCAGGCACCCCCTGCGCCAGCCAGCCTTGCAGCAACGCCGACCCCATCTTGCCGCAGCCCAGCAGCACCAACCCGTTGCTTTTCACCTTGTCGAGTGCCATGTTTTTTCCTTGTCCCGGTAATCAGGTCAGGCGCGCCCGTAAGCCTCGGCAATCGCGACCTGCAGCGCCTCGGCCGGGGTCTTGTCGGCCCAGGCCACCAGTTGAAATGCCGGATAAAAGCGCTCGGCGGCCATCACCGCGCTGGCGATCATGTGGTCGATCTGTTCGAGGCAGGCCATCTGCCTGCCCGCCAGGGCCAGGCCATAACGCCAGACCATCAGCTTCTGGTCGCGCCAATAAGTGAAGGCACCGGTCCAGACCATGTCGTTGCAGCGGTTCAAGAGATCGTAAAGCTCGGCCAGCCGCGCCTCGGGCGGCTCCATCTCGAAGGTGCAGATCAGGCGCAGGGTCTCGTCCTGTGCCGACCACGCCAGCGTCAGCGCATAGGTGCGCCACAGCCCCTCGACCGCCATCGCGATCTGATCCTCGGTCACGCGGTCGAATTCCCAGGCGTGCCCCTCGGCCAGCGACTCGACGATGTCGATCGGGTGCAGGTCATCGCCCGAGGAAAAGTTCTGCAATAGCGACATCGCCAAGCCTCTTGATGAAGCCTGCGGTGGAGAACGATCCACCAGCGGCTGGGTATATGGCAAGTTGCAGCGTTTGCCTGGTGCCTGCCATACTAGATATGGTGCGACCAAAGCGGAAGCCTGTAAAGCGATTTCGCGATCAGTCTTCTGTGGACAAGTCGGATTGTAGCGTGACAGCCGAACCTGCAGCGTTTGACACCCGAACCTGCAGCAGAGCGATTTTCAAAAAAACGCGGTTTCACGGCATCGCAATGCCGCGTTGCAGGGGGGGTTGAAGGGGCTTTCAACGGCGGTGTGAGGGCAAAGGCAAGCCATCCCGCAGGTGATGGCCCGACGTCTGTTTCAATACCGGCCGGAGTGCTGCATCATCGCCCCGACTACATCCGCTTCGAGGTGAATGTTGGGCAAGGAAGACAAGACGGGCGAGCGGGCGGTGGCACCGCA
>CAYQPD010000018.1:28052-30148 GCA_964419305.1 uncultured Rhodobacter sp. | reverse complement strand
CGGTGGCCAGATGGGCCAGGGTGGCCAGATGGGCCAGGGTGGCCAGATGGGCCAGGGCAACATGATGGGCCAGGGCGGCAATAACTGAAGCAAAGCCGGGCCTTCGGAATGATTTCGAAGGCCCGTTTGCCCAATGAAAAGGAGCAAGCTATGATGAACGGATATGGCGCGGGTTTCGGCATGGGTCTCGGCTGGCTATGGATGATCGTGCTGGTGGTGCTGGCAGGCTTTGCCATCGCGGCCCTGATCAAGTATCTTCGCAAGTGACCTCGAAAGGATTTGCCATGAGCTATACGATTGACCGCACCATCACCGGCGCCAGTTTCGATGCGGTGGACGCCCGCACCCGCGCGGCGCTGACCGCGGCCGGCTTCGGCATCCTGACCGAAATCGACGTGGCCGCCACCCTGAAGAAGAAACTCGAGGTCGAGATGCCCGCCTACCGCATCCTTGGCGCGTGCAACCCGAAGATGGCGCATCAGGCGATCGGGCTGGAACCCAAGGTCGGCGCGATGCTGCCCTGCAACGTGATCCTGCGCGCCGTGCCGGGCGGGGTCGAGGTCAGCGCGATCGACCCGGTGGCCTCGATGGCGGCAATCAAGAACCCCGCCCTGCACGCCGTGGCCGGTCAGGTGCGCGACATGCTGAAGACCATGGTGGCGGCGATCTGAGGTCGGGTCAGGCGCTTGCCACCCGCCGCGCGAACAGCGCGAGCAGGCCCAGAAACAGCATGAAGGTCAGCGGCGCGGTCTGGGTGAAGGCGGGCACCAGATTGCTGACGATCAACCCGAGGTCCAGCGGCAGCAGATAGCGCAGGGCGATCACCACCAGCCGCGCCACCCCGTCCCGGCCCGGAATCAAGCTTGAGGTCAGTGGTCCGGAAACCGAGATTATGCCATATTTGAAGATACTTGCAGACGACAATGCATCCACTGCATGAGCATTGCCGCGCAACGCCGCCACGGCAAAGCCGTTTTCGGTGAAATCGGCCAGCACCCCCAGCATCAGGCAGACCAGCGCCAGGATCGCCGCCGGGGGCAGACCCGCCCCCTCCTTGCGGCTGTGCCGACCCAGCCCGATCACCAGCAGCATCAGGCCGCTGCCAAAGGCCACCGGAAACACAAAGTCGATCGCCAGCGCCACCCGGATCGCGGTTTCCGGCGCGCTGCCCGCATAGGCCCCGCCCATCGCCGACAGCGCCGGGATACCGCCGGCGACCGACAGCGCCGCCACGATCACCAGCGCCAGGATCGCCACCGCCAGCGTCAGGAATTGGCTGGCGAGATGAAGCTCGGGTTTGCCGTCCATCACCGGATCCTTTCCTGCCGCGCACACCGCCGCAGCGTCAGGCTTGCCCGATTTTCCGGCACTGTCAACTTGCCGCGCGTTCGTCATCAAAAAACTGCGCGCGGGAAATCCCGCGCGCAGCCCTGTCAGTTGTGGCGCAATGCGCCTGGCTTAGCGGTAGTCGTAGCTGCCGGCGTGCCAGACATACCAGACGTAGCCCGGCAGCGTCACGTCACCCTTGGGATCAAAGGTCAGATCGCCCAGCACGGTGTTGAAGCTGCCGCTGTGCAGCGCTTCGCTGATCTTGACCGGATCATCGACCGCGCCCACGGTGGCGGCAGCCTGCGCCCAGGCCTGAATCGCGGCGTAGGTGTAAAGCACATAGCCTTCGGGCTCGATGCCCTTGGCCTTGAACTCGGCGACCACATCGGCGGCACCGGGGTTCTTGCGCGGGTCGGGCGAGAAGGTCATCAGCGTGCCTTCGCCGGCGTCACCGGTGATCGACCAGTATTCGTTGGTCACCAGCGCGTCACCCGACACCAGTTGGGTGCTCATGCCCTGATCGCGCATCTGGCGCACGATCAGACCGGCTTCGGTGTGATAGCCGCCGAGGTAAACCACGTCGATGTTGGCTTCCTTCAGCTTGGAGACCAGCGCGGTGTAGTCTTTTTCGCCGGCCGTGATGGCTTCATACATCACCGCCTTGCCACCGGCAGCCTCATAGGCGGCCAGGGTCTCGTCGGCCAGGCCTTTGCCGTAGGCGGTCTTGTCGTGCAGGATCGCCACGTTCTTGCCCGCGAATTCGCCCG
>CAYQPD010000018.1:0-27952 GCA_964419305.1 uncultured Rhodobacter sp. | reverse complement strand
GCCTGCATCTGCGCGCCAAAGCTGGCATATTGCCCGGTCATCGGGCCGGCGGTGGCGATCTGGATATCGGCCATGGCGGCACTGGCGCCGAACATCAGCCCCAGCGACACCGCGCTGCTGGTCAGAAGAAGTTTCCTCATTTGGTCTTGACTCCCTTGGTTGCGAAGCTTGCCTGCGAAAGATGGTTTCCCCGCCGGGGCTTCATTCGTATTGGTCCAGGTTTTCGGCCTGTCTGCCACCCACACCGAAGGTGCCGGGTGGCTTGGCGGGATCATGTCCGATCCCGCCACGCGAACGGGCCAGCGCGCTCAAAAAGCCATGCGTAAAGCGTTACCATCTGGTTGACCCGCCTGATGCGATAACCCAGCAGCGCGAAGGCGATCAGCACCACCGAATCCACCAGATAATAGTGCAGCGTAAGCAATGTGCCACCAAAAAGCGCAAAGTGGAAAAAGCGGATGCCCAGCCCCAGCAGCAGCACGTAAAAGATCAGAAGACCGATCGGCTTCCAGGTTCCGGCCAGTGCGCGCCCGGCCATGAACGCTGCCCCGCCACCGATCACCATGGTGACGAAGAAAAAGGTGACGAAATCGACTTGCCACAGGATGCCCATCAGTGCGCCCCCCCTTCCAGATAGGCCGCCCGGATCTCGGGGCGCGCCAGCAGCTCGGTGCCGGTGCCCGACATGGTGATCTTGCCGTTGACCATCACATAACCGCGATGGGCCAGGCGCAGGGCGTGGTGGGCGTTCTGTTCGACCAGAAACACCGTCAGTCCCTGCTTCACGTTAAGTTGCTGAATTGCCGAAAAGATCTGCCGGATCACCAGCGGGGCCAGCCCCAGCGACGGCTCGTCCAGCAGCAACAGGCGCGGCCGCGCCATCAGCGCGCGGGCAATCGCCAGCATCTGCTGCTCGCCGCCCGACAGGGTGCCACCGCGCTGATTCTGGCGTTCCTTCAGCAGCGGAAACAGCGCGAACGAGCGTTCCAGGTCTTCGTCAAAATGGGCCGGATCGGCCACCGAAGCCCCGATGCGCAGGTTTTCCAGCACCGTCATGCGGCCGAAGATGCGCCGCCCCTCGGGCGACTGGGCGATGCCAAGGTGCATGATCTGGTGCGTCGGCAGGCGGGTGATGTCGGTGCCGTTATAGGTGATCTGGCCGCTGCGGGCCTGGGGTGAGCCGCAGATCGTCATCATCAGGGTCGATTTGCCCGCGCCGTTGGCACCGATCAGGGTAACGATCTCGCCTTCACGCACGTCCAGTGACACCCCGCGCAGGGCCTGGATCTTGCCGTAAAAGGTTTCAACCTCGGAAACTGTCAGCAGGGCCGCGGCGCTCATGCCTTTGCCCCCCCGGTGATGCCTTCAAGCGTGGACTCGACAGCCGCGACATCCTCGTCCTCGACCCCAAGATAGGCGGCGATCACACTGGGATCGCTGCGAATATCGTCAGGCGTGCCGTCGGCGATCTTGCGCCCGTAGTCGAGCACCACGATATGATCCGAAATTCCCATCACCACGCTCATGTCATGTTCGATCAGCAGGATGCCCACGTCGCGTTCCTTGCGGATGAACAGCAAAAGGTGGTTGAGCTCGTCGGATTCGCGCGGGTTGAGGCCCGCCGCAGGCTCGTCGAGGCACAAAAGCTGCGGGTCGGTGCACATCGCCCGGGCAATTTCCAGCCTGCGCTGCGCGCCGTAAGGCAGATCGGCCGCCGCGTCATCGGCCCGGTCCAGAAGGCCCGCATGATTCAGCCAGTAGCGCGCCAGATCGACCGCCGCCGCCTCGGCCTTGCCATAGCCGACCAGCCCGAACACCGCGCCGAAGGTGAAGCCCGAGGCGCGAAGCAGGTGGTTGTGCTGCGCCACCAGCAGGTTTTCCAGCGCCGTCATGCCGCCGAACAGGCGGATGTTCTGGAAGGTGCGGGCGACCTTGGCCTTGCGCGACACCTCGAAATCGGCAAGCCGCTCCAGCAGGTAGGATTTGCCGCTGGCCTGGGTCATGGTGATCCGGCCGACGGTGGGCTTGTAGAACCCGGTGATGCAGTTGAACACCGTGGTCTTGCCCGCGCCGTTGGGGCCGATCAGGGCGGTGATGTCGCCGTGGCGCACGTCGAACGACAGATCGTCCACCGCCGTCAGGCCACCAAACTGCATGGTCAGATGTTCGACCTTGAGCAGCACGTTGGCTGCGCCGGTTGCCTCGGCCATCTCAGTGCCCCTCGCCTTGCGATACCAGGTCGCCCGAGACCGGCTTGCGCGCCCCGAGAAAGATCGACGGCACCCGCCCGGAAATCAGCCCGCGCGGCTTCCAGATCATGATCAGCACCATCGCCAGCCCGAAGATCAGCATCCGGTATTGGGCAAATTCGCGGAACACCTCGAAGCCGCCGATCAGCGCCACGGCGGCAATCACCACCCCCATCTGCGACCCCATGCCGCCCAGCACCACGATTGCCAGCACCAGCGCCGACTCGGTGAAGGTAAAGCTTTCCGGCGAGATGAAGCCCTGACGGGTGGCAAAGAACGCCCCGGCAAAGCCCGCGAACATCGCCCCGGTGGCAAAGGCCGACAGCTTGACCGTGGTGGTGTTCAACCCCAGCGAGCGGCAGGCGATTTCGTCTTCGCGCAGCGCTTCCCAGGCGCGCCCGATCGGCAGGCGGCGCAGGCGCATGGTGACGTAATTGGTCAGCAGCGCCAGCGCGAGGATCAGGAAGTAGAGAAACACGATCCGGTGCAGCGACGAGTATTCGATCCCGAAGGTATCGGCAAAGCCGCCCGGTGCGCGATCAAACGGCAGGCCAAAGAAATCGGGACGCGGGATGCCCGACAGCCCGTCCGGCCCGCCGGTGAACCAATACCAGTTCAAAAGCACGATCCGCACGATCTCGCCAAACGCCAGCGTCACAATTGCCAGATAGTCGCCGCGCAGCCGCAGCACCGGAAAGCCGAGGATGATGCCCCAGAACGCCGCCAGAATGCCTGAAACCGGCAGGCACAGCCAGAACGACCAGCCGAAATTCTGCGCCAGCAGGGCGTAGGAATAAGCCCCGACCGCGTAGAAGGCGACATAGCCAAGGTCCAGCAGCCCGGCGAGGCCGACCACGATGTTCAGCCCCCAGCCCAGCATGACGTAGGTCAGCACCAGGATCGAGAGGTCAAGCAGATAGCGGTCGGTGAAGGGCAGGAACGGCAGCGTCAGCGCGAACACCAGCAGCGCCGGGCGCGCCACCTTCGCGAGCAGCGCGATGCCCTGGGTCCAGCCGGTAATGACCCCGGCGGGAACCCAGCTTGCCCCGGCACCGGGTTTGCGCCGCCACCATGTCAGATGCAGGATCAGGCGACCGACCACCACCACCGCCACGATCTCAAGCGCCGCAAGCCAGCGCGGCGTAAGCGCCAGACCGCCGGGGATGGTGTCGGTCTTGAGCCCGACCATCACACCAAAGATCACCAGCGCAATGACACTTGTCGTCACCAGATCGGTGACCAGGCTGCGCAGCGCGGATCGGGGGGCCATGAGCACCATCAGACTTTCTCGACCTCGGGTTTGCCCAGCAGCCCCTGTGGCAGGAAGATCAGCACCAGCGCCAGCATGGCAAAGGCCGCGACATCCTTGTATTCGATCGAGAAATAGGCCGACCAGAAGGTCTCGATCAACCCGATCACCAGCCCGCCCAGCATCGCGCCCGGCAAGGATCCGATGCCGCCCAGCACGGCGGCGGTAAAGGCCTTCACCCCGGCCACGAAGCCAATGAAGAAGTCGATCACACCGTAATACAGAAGGAACATCAGCCCCGCCACCGCCGCCAGTGCCGCCCCCAGCACGAAGGTCAGCGAGATGGTGCGATCGACATTGATCCCCGACAGCGCCGCCATCTTGGTGTCCTGCTCGCAAGCGCGCTGCGCCCGCCCCAGCGAGGTCTTGGCAATCAGCAGGGTGAACAGCACCATCAGCGAGAACGTGACCACGATGATGAAGATCTGCATGTTCGAGATCTGCACCACGAATTCACCTTGCGCATCGACCTTGCGCATCAGGGTGTGGCCGCCGCTGATGATCGGCTGCAACGGTTTCACGCGAGCGCCCTGGCTGATCTGGACGAAGTTCTGCAACACGATCGACATGCCGATCGCGGTGATCAGCGGCGCCAGCCGGAACGAGCCGCGCAGCGGGCGGTAGGCTACCCGCTCGACCGTCCAGCCATAGACCGAAGCCACGATCATCGAGATCACCAGCACCAGGATCAGCGCCAGAATCGAAAGCCCCAGCCCGGTCGAGGCGGTCAGCCCCAGCGCGGTGATCACGATCAGCGCCACGAACGCGCCCACCATGAAGATGTCGCCATGGGCAAAGTTGATCATGCCGACAATGCCGTAAACCAGGGTGTAGCCGATCGCGATCAGACCGTAGATCGACCCCAGCGTGACCCCGTTGATCAACTGCTGAACAAAGTATTCCATCAGACCTCCCGGCATTTCTGACAAGACCGCCCATCATGGCAAGGGCGGTCCTGCCTGTCTCATCGGACATGCTCAGGGCAGATAACCCAATTTGATCAGATTACGCAACTCAAAATCTTGGGAGCAGCTTGGCGGCGGGGGCGGCGTCGTAAAATCGACACTGGAGGCGTCGCGGCCAGGCAAGCCACCCCGCCCGTGCCGCGAGACCTTGGGCCGCATCAGGAGGGCCGCCATGACCCCGCATTATTCCGACCGCCGCAAGATCGACCCGACCCGCGGGGACCGTCTTGGTGACGGCACTCCCAACGACAACGACCGGGTCGAGATCGGCCCGACGCAACTGGCCTTTGGCGAATGGCAGGCGGCGGGGCTGGCGCTGCCCGATCTGGGTCGGATGCGCGAATACCGCTGGCGGCGGCTGGTGGCGGCACTGGCGGCGCGCGATCTGGGTGGCTTGCTGCTGTTCGATCCCCTGAACATTCGCTACGCCACCGACACCACCAACATGCAGCTCTGGAACAGCCACAACCCGTTTCGCGCGGTGCTGCTGTGCGCCGACGGCTACATGGTGATCTGGGATTACAGGCAGGCGCCGTTCCTGACCAGCTTCAACCCGCTGGTGGCCGAAGTGCGCTCGGGGGCGTCGTTCTTCTACAATGTCTGCGGCGACCATACCGCCGCCGATGCCGCGTCGTTCGCCGGGCAGGTGGACGAGGTGATGCGCGCCCATGCCGGCACCAACCGCCGCCTCGCGGTGGACAAGATCATGGTCCATGGCCTGCGCGCGCTGGAGCGGGCCGGGTTTCAGGTGCTGGAAGGTGAAGAGGTCACCGAGCGGGCGCGCGCGATCAAGGGCGCGGACGAGATTGCCGCGATGCGCTGCGCGATCCACGCCGGCGAGGCCGCGATCGCGGTGATGGCAGCCGCCTGCGCGCCGGGGATGTCGGAGGATGCGGTCTGGGCCGTGTTGCATGCCGAGAACATCCGCCGCGGCGGCGAATGGATCGAGACCCGCCTGCTGGCCTCGGGGCCGCGCACCAACCCATGGTTTCAGGAATGCGGGCCGCGGATCATCCAGATGGATGAAATCGTGGCTTTCGACACCGATCTGATCGGCTGCTACGGCATCTGCGTCGATATTTCCCGCACCTGGTGGGTGGGCGAGGGGCGCCCCGGCAACGCCATGATCAGTGCCATGCACCACGCCCGCGACCATATCGCCGAGAACATGGCGCGGCTTCGCCCCGGCGTGACGATCCGCGATCTGACCCACGGCGGGCACCAGCTTGCGCCCGAGTACTGGAAGCAGAAATATTCGTGCAAGATGCACGGGGTGGGGCTGTGCGACGAATGGCCCTTCGTGCCCTACCCAGACGCCTGGGTCGAGGGGGCGTTCGAGGTGGCGCTGGCGCCCGGCATGGTGCTGTGCGTCGAGGCGCTGGTCAGCCCCGAGGGCGGCGATTTCTCGATCAAGCTCGAAGATCAGGTGCTGATCACTGAAACCGGTTTCGAGAACCTGACGCACTACCCGTTCGATGCGCGGCTGATGGGGGCATAGGCGGGGGCTCTGCCCCCGCACCCCCGGAGTATTGAGGCAAAGAAGAAGCTGAAAGAGGGCATGGCGGGCGCTTGCCATGAGGGGGGGCGCGGGCTAAGGCGGTTCCGCCCCAAAGCACGAAAGGCTGCCCGATGATTCCGCGCTATTCCCGCCCCGAAATGGTGGCCCTGTGGTCGTCCGAGACCAAGTTCCGCATCTGGTTCGAGATCGAGGCCCACGCCTGCGACGCGCAGGCCGCCCTTGGGGTGATCCCGAAGGCCAATGCCGAAGCGGTGTGGAAGGCGCGCGATGTGACTTTTGATGTGGCGCGGATCGACGCGATCGAGGCGGTGACCAAGCATGACGTGATCGCGTTCCTCACCCACCTTGCCGAAATTGTTGGGGCCGACGCTGCGCGCTTCGTGCATCAGGGCATGACCAGTTCAGACGTGCTCGATACCACGCTGAACCTGCAACTGGTGCGCGCCACCGATCTGCTGCTGGCGGGGATGGACCGGGTGCTGGCGGCGCTGAAGGCCCGCGCCTATGAGCACAAGATGACGCCGCGGATCGGGCGCAGCCATGGCATTCATGCCGAGCCGATCACCATGGGGCTGACCTTCGCGCGCTTCTACGCCGAGATGGCGCGGGGGCGGGCGCGGCTCGCCCGCGCCCGTGCCGAGATTGCCACCGGCGCGATTTCCGGCGCGGTCGGCACCTTCGCCAACATCGACCCGGCGGTCGAGGCGCACGTGTGCAAGATGCTGGGGCTGGAACCCGAGCCGATCAGCACGCAAGTTATCCCGCGCGACCGCCACGCGATGTATTTCGCGACCCTGGGGGTGATTGCCAGCTCGATCGAGAACATCGCCCTTGAGGTTCGCCACATGCAGCGCACCGAGGTGCTGGAGGCCGAAGAATTCTTCAGCCCCGGCCAGAAGGGCAGTTCCGCCATGCCGCACAAGCGCAACCCGGTGCTCTCGGAAAACCTGACCGGCCTCGCGCGGCTGGTGCGCATGGCGGTGGTGCCGGCGCTGGAAAACGTGGCGCTGTGGCACGAGCGCGACATCAGCCATTCCTCGGTCGAGCGCGCGATCGGACCGGACGCCACCATCACCCTCGATTTTGCCCTGCACCGGCTGGCCGGGCTGATCGAGAAGCTGGTGATCTATCCCGAAAACATGCGCGCAAACCTTGAAAAGTTCCACGGTCTGGTGATGAGCCAGCGGGTGCTGCTGGCGCTGACCCAGGCCGGGGTCTCGCGCGAGGACAGCTACCGGCTGGTGCAACGGAACGCGATGAAGGTGTGGGAAAAGGGGGCTGACTTCAAGACCGAACTGCTGGCCGATGCGGAAGTGACCGCTGCCCTGACGCCGACCGAGATCGAAGCCAAGTTCGATCTGGGCTATCACACCAAACATGTCGAGACGATCTTCGCGCGGGTGTTCGGCCCCGATGCGCGCTAAGCGCGCATTAACCCGGCTGCGCCACTCTGCCCCCCAAGGGTAACCGAATCGGAGGGGCAGAATGGCTCAGGTGCTGGCGCAGATCAAACCGGTGCAACGCATGGTGGCGGTGCCGCCCCCGCGCCTGCTGTCGCGTCGGGAAAAGGCCGCGATCATCGTCCGGCTGATGTTGGCGGAAGGTGCTCCGATGCAGTTGGCAAACATGCCCGAGCATATGCAGGCGTCTTTGGCCGAACAGATCGGGCAGATGCGCGCCATTGATCGCACCACGCTGGGGGCGGTGGTGGACGAATTCACGACCGAGCTTGAGGAACTGGGGCTGTCGTTTCCCGATGGCATCGAGGGGGCGCTGACGATGATGGATGGCCACATCAGCGCCACCGCTGCCAGCCGCCTGCGCCGCCTGGCCGGGGCCTCGGCCAAGGCCGATCCCTGGGATCGCCTGATGGCGCTGCCGGTCGAGCGTCTGCTGCCGGCCCTGGCGCAGGAAAGCGCCGAGGTCGCGGCTGTCATGCTGGCCAAACTGCCGGTGCCCAAGGCCGCAGAACTGCTGGGCAAACTGCCCGGCGACAAGGCCCGTCGGGTGGCCTATGCGGTTTCGATCACCGGCAATGTCGATCCTGAAACCGTGCGCCGGATCGGCCTGTCGCTGGCCGCCCAGCTCGACAATCTGCCCGCCCGCGCCTTTGATTCCGGCCCAGTGGAGCGGGTGGGGGCGATTCTCAACATCTCGCCCGCGCTGACGCGCGAAGACGTGCTCAAGGGGCTGGAGCTGGAAGACGCCGAATTTGCCGAACAGGTGCGGCGCGCGATCTTCACTTTTGTCCATATTCCCAAACGGGTGCTGGCGCGTGATGTGCCCAAGGTGGCGCGAATCGTCGATCAACCGGTGCTGGTCGCAGCCCTGGCCGCCGCCGCAGGCCACCCTGACCGCGAAGCGACGGCAGAATTCATCCTGGGCAACATGTCGCAGCGCCTGGCGCAGGCGTTGCGCGAGGAAATGATCGAGCGCGGCAAGGTCAAGGACAAGGACGCCGAAGAGGCGATGAATGCCGTGGTCATGGCGGTGCGGCAACTGGAGGGCGCGGGCGAGCTGGTGCTGATCAGCGACGAAGAGTGACCCGCCGCGCTGTCGCAAACGTGAAGCCGCACCCCCTGCCCAAGGCTTGCACCCCGCGTGTTTGGGTCTAATTTACCCCATACAAGACTCGATTTAGCCACGCTGTGGCCGCGTCATGTGGCCACCATGCAAGGTGCACCCCAACCGCAGGCAAAGCCATGGCAACCCCGATTTCCCCAAAACCCGCGTCGCCGCAAGACAGTGACCAGACGCCGCCACCGCCGGTGCGCCCGATCTTTCGCGACTGGGCCGCGATCTGAACCGGAAAATCGCCACTTGACCGTTGCAAGCGGACGGCTACGCTGGCCGTTTATTCTGGACCAGCGATGGCGACACCGGTCTCATCCATAGCCAACCTTGGCCCTGCCTCAGAGGCCGCTTTTGCGCGTGCCGGGATCAATTCGGCCGAGGAAATCCGCGCGCTCGGGGCGGATGCGGCCTATCTGCGCCTGCTCGAGGCGGGCACGCGGCCCCATTTCATCGGCTATTACGTGCTGGTGATGGGCTTGCAGGGGCGGCCATGGAACGACTGCCAGGGGGAAGAGAAAAAGGCGCTGCGCCGCACCTTCGACGCGTTGAAGGCGCGCGCCACGGCTTCGGGCTCGGCCCAGTTCGAGGCCGAACTGAACGCCCTCGGCGTGATCGCACGGCGCAGATAGGCCACCCGGACAACCGCCGTTTGCATCTTGGCCGGTTTTACGCCATGGCTGATCTTGCGGCGCGTGCATCCGGCACCGTCCGCTGCCGTTTGAAAGCCCCGCCCATGAGCCACCCCCGCACCCGGAAAACCGCCCAGACCCGGATTCAGCAGCGCAACTTCGAGACCATCCTCGAGGCCGCCCTCGAGGTGTTTTCGCAACACGGCTTTCGCGGTGCCACACTCGACCAGATCGCCGAGGTCGCGGGTCTGTCGAAACCCAACCTGCTTTACTACTTTGCCTCGAAAGAGGCGATCCACGTCGCCCTGCTGTCGCAACTGATGCACACTTGGCTCGCCCCCCTGCACAAGCTCGATCCTGCGGGCGAGCCGGTCGCGGAAATCCTGGGCTACGTGCGTCGCAAGCTGGAAATGAGCCGCAATTTCCCGCGCGAAAGCCGCCTGTTCGCCAACGAGATTCTGCAAGGAGCGCCGCGCATGCGAAACGCCATCGCGGGCGAGCTGAAGGCGTTGGTTGACGAAAAATCTGTCGTGCTGCGCCACTGGATGGATCAGGGACGCATCGCCCGCGTTCACCCGGTGCATCTGATCTTCTCGATCTGGGCCCTGACCCAGCACTACGCCGATTTCGACGCCCAGGTGCGTCTCGTGCTCGGCCCCGAGGCTGCCGACCCCTACCCCGAGGCTGAACATTACCTCGAGACGCTGTTTCGCAAACTGCTGGCGGTCGCGAAGTAGCATTCACGGGGGCTTTAACCGATTCGCCCAACTTTGACGGGGTGCAGGTGTTCCGCCCCGCACCGATCCGCCGGTCTTGCCTGATCCCTACTGGTGCAAACCGGATACTCGCCATGACCGGAGGGCAGATCAGCGGCGCAACAAGCTGCCCCTCAGACGGCAAGCTCGATCCGGCGATACAGGCCGGGGCCGAACCGGTCTGACATTTGCGCCACATCAATCCGAAACGTTCCCGCAAGGCCATCCGCCATCTGCTGTGCCGCCGGATATAGCCATTCGGACAGAGTCACGACCTGCTCTCTGACCACTGCCGAATTCAGATAGACTCTCACCTGATAGCTCTCGTGGTCCTCGCCAAGTGGCACCTCGGTCGATTGCCAGCTATCGCCATCGATCCGGGTGCGCCGGATCCAGCGCAGCGTCAGATCGCCATTGGCCGCGCGGCTGGCCACCAGATGCACCGGCGCATAAGGGCGCAGCCCGATGCCGGTAAAGGCCGCGACCTGATGCACCACCGCCGGGTCATCATAGCCGCGCGCAGCGGTGCCGATGCGGTAATGCCGCGCCAGCCCCCGGGCCGAGGACGCCAGATCGATCTGCGATAATGCGCCGTCGAGCAAAACCACCTTGCTTCCGACCGGCCAGGCTGCGGGCATCAGCGCATCGCTGCCAAGCTGACCGCGCAACCGCACCGCCAGATCGTAGGTCTGCGGCGCAACCAGGGTCGCCGTCGCAAACTGGAACACCTCCCAATTGTCGCTCGACCCATCGCCGATCGCCATCGCATTTGCCCCGTTCAGCACCGCAAGCTCCGAGGCCGAGCTCAGCGTCCCGGCAAAAATCCGCACCCTTAACGCCTCACCCCGATCCCAGAGGCCCGACCGCGCCGCTGCCAGCATGGATTCGGTCCGCCCGACCACCGCCGGGGTCGAAACTGTTAGATTCAATGCATAACCGGCATCCTCCTGCGCACTCCAGATCGCGACCGGCCCCGGCCATGGGGTTGCAGAGACCGCAATATGGGGTGCATGTGGCACCTCGTCGCCGGTCAGCAGTGGCAGATCAAGAAACACCGGCAGCACTGGCACCGGGCCGACAAAAGCCCGCGGCAACACGCGTTCTTCAACTTCATCGCTTGGCTGATACACGCCGGGTTCAACCCGCGCCGCTTCAATCAGTTGCGACTCGCCCTGATCCAGCCGGTCGATGCGGTAAAGCGCGCCGCCAAGTGCTACCACATCGCCCGCCCCCAACGCCCCCGACGACCTCGGCAAGGCAAACCGCGCGCTGTCGCGCGCAACCCGCGCCTCGGCCAGCCACCTTTCCGCAATCCCCCTGCTTTCTGCCCCCGTCAGAACCAGCGGCAGGTCGGTTTGCGATACCCCGAACGACACTTCGTCGGGAAAGATCGCCTCCGACTGGCGCAACTCATAATCACCCTCGGCCTCGACATAACCCAGCCGGACGTGCCCTGCCGTTTCCGCTTCGGGGGCACGGGTCGTCTCGAACGCGCCATCAATCTCGGGCACGACCGCCAACTTGCCACTATCCAGCGTAGCCAACGCCCGTCCGTCGCGCATCTTGAAGACCAGCCCGCCGTCGCGTTCCGCCACCTCGAACCCGTACGCCAGCATCAAAGGCTGCAAAGCCGCGCGTGCCGCAGTCACTTCACTTAGCCAGAAGCCCCGGACCAGACCATAAAGCCGCGCCACATCGAATTCAGATACGCCCGAATCCTCGCAGATTTCAGCGACAACCGATGCCAGCGACTGCCCGGTTGCCCGCCCGGTAAGCCAATGCCCGCGCGCATAGTTGTCGCCGTCGCCCCAGACATCAACCTGATTTGGGAAATAGGGAAATGGTCGCGCATCCCAGGCCCAGACATGCGAATGTGCCATATCGACCATTGGGCCGGAATAGACGCTCGAATCCGGGTTGTTGTCACCATCATTCCAGAACTCAGCAATCGCCCGCAGATATTGCATCTGGATCAGATCATCGCGCCGACCGTTCGAGTATTTCGGCAAGCCCGACTCCGACGATTTCGGATCGAGAAACTTGTTCGGCTGGTTGGTGCCCTTGTCGATTGCCGCACAGCCGTATTCGGTAAATCTTATCGGCTTCGACTGCGGCAGCCAGTCGGTCGGCGCGGTGGCGCGAACACCTGCAATCCGGTCATGATGCGGCAGCGACCACCAGCTTTTCAGATCCTTGTAGCGAAACACCCAGGGCTCGCCGTAATCTCCGTCCTCGATCGGCTTGCGCCGCTGCGCGGCCTCGCCCTCGGGCGAGTCATAATACCACTCGAACCCCTCGCCACCCGCGATATTCGCCTTCAGATACTCAAGATTGTAGATCGACCCCCAACCCTGATCGGCATGGCCCTCGCCGTCACGCCAATCCGACATCGGCATGTAATTGTCGATCCCGACGAAATCGACATTGGCGTCGGCCCACAGCGGATCAAGGTGGAAATAGACACTTCCATCAGTGTGATAGCCAAAATACTCCGACCAGTCTGCCGCATAGGTCAGCTTGACACCAGGGCCAAGGATTGCCCGGGCCTCGGCCGCCAACTGCCGCATCATTGCGACTGCCGGAAAAATGTCACCCGCACCCCGGATCTGGTTCAACGCCACCATTTCCGAGCCAATACAGAACGCGTCCACCCCGCCGGCCAACGCGCAAAGATGAGCGTAGTGCAGAATGAAGCGGCGATACCGCCACTCGCTCGGCCCGGAATAGACGATCTCACCATTGACGACCGCGAAATCATCGGGCTGTGCCGTGCCAAAGAATGCCGCAACCTCGTCTGCCGCACCTGCCGTGCGATCCGGGCTGCCCGCGCGGCCCGGGGCCTGCGACAGGGTGATCCGCCCCCGCCACGGCAATGCGGGCTGATCGGTGGCCCCGGTCCACGGGTCGGCCAAGGCGTTGCCCGCAAGTTGGTCCATCAGGATGAACGGGTAGAACATCACCTCCTGCCCGCCCTCGCGGATCGCCTGAATCGCCTCGATCACCGAGCGGTCGGCCGGGGTTCCGCCATAGATCGAGCGCGCGTCAACCTTGGGCACCACCGCCGCCTGCGCACGCGCAATCCCGCCCGCCCGCCACGGCATCCCTTCACCGTCAAGGTCGGATTGTTCGACCTTGGGCATCACCTCGCAGGCAGCGCAGCGCAGATCGCTTCCGAACCACGCCACCACCAGCGACACCGATCCGCAATTCGGCAACTCGGCGCGCAACTGGCTCAGCGAGGTCGCAAAGTCGGTTGCGCCGGAAGGCGAATGCACATTGGCCGAGCGATTGACCCCCGGCTCTTCGCTGTAATGGATTTGCGTCGTGGCCAGCGCGTATTCCCCGGTCCCCGGTATCAGCGCCACCGCCGAAATCGCGCGCTGAAGGTCCATCACGCTGTCGGCAAATTCCCCCTGCGCCGCGCGCACCACTTCGAACGAGAACTGCGGCACCCGGTTGCCGAACGGTGCCAGCGCAAGATCCTCGATCACCACATAGGCAATGCCACGATAGGCCGGGGCCATTCCAACCCCTTCAACTGCTTCGATCCTCGGGTCAGGCAACTGGTCCTCAGCGCCATCATAAACCCGCAGGTTGATCGAGTTCGGCGCAAGCTCGACCCCATCCGCCCAGATCCGGCCGACATTGGTGATCCGGCCCAGACCCAACGCCACTGCCAGACTGACCGAATAGGAATACTCGGTGGTGCGCGGTTGTGGCACGCCCTTGCCCCCACCCGAGGTGGTGGTGCTTTCCTGAAACTGGGTCGCCCAGATCACCTGACCGGCAATCCGCGCCCGCCCGAAAACCTGCCCGATCGCGCTGCCCTCACTCGCCCCCATCAGGCGAAAGCGGTCCACCCGGCCGGTTTCAACCACTTCCGACCCGCCGCCCAGCACGCGCTGGTCGATCACCCGGCCCAGAGTCGCCCCGACCGCACGCCCGATCACCGCGCCCGAAAGGCCCATGATCGTGCCGCCAAAGCCCGAGCCGATGGCCGCACCAACAGCCGAAAGCAGGATGGTTGCCATTCAAAGCTCTCCCGATGGAAATTCAAAGCGCGCCGCAATCCGCCGCGCCCAGGGGGCCGACAGCGGGCTTTCGATCACGCCATGGCCGGTGTAGGCGTGCACGAAACTCGCCTGCGGCCCGATCTGCGCTGCAATCCCCAGATGCTTGGCCACCCGGCCCTCGCGCATCCGGAACAGCAACAGATCGCCCGGTGCCGCATCCGCCAACCGCTTGCGCTGCAACCATCGTTCGGCAGCCACCAGCAATTCTTCCCGACCACTCGGTTCAGCCCAGTCCCGCGTATAAGCCGGCACCGCTTCCGGCTCGGCACCGTAAAGCGCGCGCCAGACCCCGCGCAGCAGGCCAAGACAATCCGTCCCGGCCCCGCGCGCCGAGCCCTGGTGCACATAGGGCGTGCCAATCCAGCGGCGCGCCTCGGCCACGATCCGCGCCTGAAACGCACTCATCGCCGCAGACTCCCGCCGTCATTGACATCACCTGAAGACGGAAAGCTGGTCAGCCAGTCTTCACCCGGAATATGCGGAAAACCTCGGAAGTTCATAAAATTATGAAACTTTTCACGACACGTATCGGCCCGCCGGTCACACCCTGCCTCAAACCGCACCAGGTCGCCCACTGCCACTTCCGGCCCCAGGGCCTGCCACAGCTCGATCTCGCGTCCGCTCGGGCCAATCCGATCATTCTTGATCACCCCGATCGCACCGGCCGATGCACCGGAAAGCACCACCATCCGCCCGCGTTCGAACCAACGTTCGTCAAAGCCGGGGAAACTTGCGAACCGGAACAGACGCCGCTCGATCACCACCTCGACCGCACGCTCTGCCGCATAGCCCGGCTGGCTCAGATCGAACCGGCACTCGTGATCCCCCAGCACCGCCGCGCAACTGCGCTGATAGGCCCGCCCCTGCGGCTGGTTCAGCGCCTCGGCAAGACCGCGCAACTCGGCCTGAAACGCCCCCCCGGATCGCACGATCTCGCCCAGCGTGCCGCGAAACTGCAACACCCGGTCCTCGACCCGCGCCCAGTTCACCGCCCAGGTCCGCACTTCGGCCCCATCATAGCGCCCGGCCAGCAGATCTCCCTCCGTCACGGCCGCATCCGACAGCGCCCCCATGGCTTCCGAGTTGTCCACCGCCAGGCCGGTCGTCTGCTGCAAGGCCCGCGCCGTCATCCCGCTGCTCGCGCGAAAGGTAATCCCCTCGAACCCCAGGTCCTGATCGTGATCGGTAAACCCAAGCACCATGCCATCGCGCCGCGTCACCGCCCAGGCGCGGCAGGCCGTCGTGGCCCCGCTGGCCAGATGCGCGAAAAATCCCTCTGCCCCGGACATCATACCCGCACCTCCACCACCGGAACGCTTGGCACATCACCCGCCTGGAACGAGGCCACCGAAGTTTGAATGCGGTCGGTATCAAACCGCACCGGCACATCGAATTCGAATCCCGCTGTCACCCGCACCCCGACATCCGGCGGATCCACAAAGGTAACTTCGCCGGTAGCGGTATTGACGCTGAAATGCAGCGCTTCGACCTTGGGGTTCCCCGCAAGCGCCACCTTGACCGAGCCCTGCACCGGCTTCAGAATCGGGCGGGCATAACTTTCGCCACCCGAGACATAGGTTTTGGCCAGCACAAACACCCGTGTCGCGCCGTCGCCCAGTCCGATGACCTGATCCCCGGGCGCGACCGCTTTCGAGGCCGCGCCGGATTTGTAATCGGCCCAGTCCTTCCAGCGAAATCCAAACAACTGCCCACGCCGCGCCTCGAAAAAGGCAATCAGCGCCTCGACATCGTCGAGACTGCGCAAGCCCACCCCGGCATCATAGCGCCGACGCGAATGCGCCCAAGGCGTGTTGCGCTCTTCAAAGCCGTTGGCCAGCGTCACGATCTCGGTGCGCCGCTCGGGCCCGCCAACCGAGCCGAAGCTCAGGCTGGCAGGAAATCGAACCTCATGAAATGCCATTGTCTGCCCTCACCGGTTTCTTTGCCCGCGCGCCAGCGCGCGCGCCGCCTGCGCCGCAATCTGGCCTTGACTGCGTTGAAATCCCTGCACATCCGGGGTCGAGACGTTCATCACCACCGTGATCGGCCGCCCGCCGCCTGCCGTCTGCACCCCCAGTCGGCCATCCGCCCCGCGCGCCAGCGGCATGATCGCCTCCGGCCCCGCCTCGCCCATCAACCCAGCACCCCCACGCATCGGAAAGCTGGTGGGACTGGAAACAATCCCGCCCTGCGCAAACGGCATCACCCGGCCTTGGGTGAAACTGCCCCCCTTCTCGAACGGCATCATGCCGCCCAGAACGTTCTGCAACCCATTGGCCACCAGCCCGCCCAAGGCGTTCTGCACCGGCTTCATGGCGATATTGTAAACCGTGTCGATCATCGCCTGCGCGACCCCCTTCAGCGCATCCGACAGCTTCATGCCGTCGAACACCAACCCATCGAAGGCCTGCCGCAAGCCGCTGCCAATGCCGCTGGAAAGCTGGTTCACCTCACGCCCGGTGAACACCAGCGACTCGCGCAGAGCCGCCAGTTCGCCCTCGAACGCCCCCACCATCCCGGTCGCACTGCCAAGTGTGGTTTCAAGCGCCGTCACCTGATCCTGCAACGTCTCGATCGCCGCCATTGTCCTGCCCTTTCCTTGCATCCGGAAATGCCGCTGCCAGCTCTGCCAGCCGCGACCGCGTCAAAGGCGGGGCAGCACTTTGTGCCCCAAGCATGATGCGCAACTCCACCGGCGTCAGCCGCCAGAACGCGTCGGGTGCCAGCCCCAGCCCCCGCAACCCCACCCGCATCAGTCCCGACCAGTCGATCGCGGCGCTCATGCCTCACCCGGCACCGCAAAGGCCCGCGCCAGCAGTTCCGCCGCCGCCCGTGCCGCCGCGATTGGCCCGCCGCCGATCTCGACCGTGCGCAGATCGGCAGCATGGCCCTGCCAGCCCCCGCCGCGCAGCCCCGCCACCACCAGCGCCAGCACGTCGCGGGTGGAAAACCGCCCCGCCTCAAAGCGCTCGACCAGATCAATCATCGAGCCGCTCTCCAGCGCCGCTTCCATCTCGGCCAGCGCCCCCAGCGTCAGCCTGGCGACATGGCGCTGGCCGTCGAGCAGGATCGCCACTTCGCCCGCATACGGGTTCGCCATCACAGCGCCGTAAACGTCAGCACACCCGCCGAGGCCAGCGTCAGATCATAGGTGGCCTCGCCGTTGTAGCTGCCGGAATACTCGATCGCGGTAATCTGGAACGGCCCCTGCACCACCCCGAAATTCGGGATGATCACCTGGAAATCCGGCACCTCGCCGCCAAAGAAGATCTGGCGCGCGCGTTCGTCGGTGTTGGCATCGCGAAACACCCCCGCGCCCGAAATCGAGGCCGAGCGCACCCCCGCCCCCGCCAGCAACTCGCGCCAGCCACCCGCGCTTTCCAGGCTGGTCACATCCACCGTTTCCGCGTTGAAACTGATCCGCGTGGCACGCAGCCCCGCGATGGTCTCGAACTGCCCGACCCCGGTCAGGTCAAGCTTGATCAAAAGGTCCTTGCCGTTCTGGACAGCCATGCTCGTTCTCCGATTGCTGTATGGTCAAAGCCCTTAACCAAGGGCCGGATTTCACCCCGAAGGGGTCAGTCTTCCACCCGCGCGCGAAACCGCAGATCAATCCGGCGCGCTTCGCCTTCGCTCAACCGCTTCGCCACGGCTTTCAGAAATTGCAGGCTCACCAGATGCCCCCGCGTCAGCACCAGCGCCGCCCCCACCAGCGCGTCCGAGATCGCCACCGCAATCTCCTTGGCCGCCAGAAACCCGGTAGCATCCGAGATCACGCTGACCACAAACCGATGCTCCGCCCCGCCGCCGGTCTTGTCGCTGGCATCAACCGCCTCCTCCGGGCCCAACAGCACGAAAGTCCCATCGCCCGCGCCGGATGGCACCGCGTCATAAACCGGCACCCCGACCAAGGCGGCCGCCAGCCGCTGATACACCGCCGCCTGCAAGGCGGCTGCCACACCATAGCTCATGCCGGATCCTCCTCGCGGGCGAAACAGACCAGATAGCGCCCGCCCGGATCGCGCTCGCTGACCGCCGATATGTGAAACACCCGCGCCCCATCGCGAAACCGCTGCTCGGGGCGCGGGCGCGAGGGTGCGCCCTGCGGCGCCCCGCGCACCGTGATCCGGTAGGGCACCGAGGCCAGCGTGACCTCCTGCCCCGCCACCTCGCGCCCCGCGCCAGCCACCACTTCGGCCCAAAGCGTGCCCAAAGCCACCCAGGTCTCGACAAACCCGCCCGCGCCATCAGCCACCCGCTGCGGCCCCTCCAGCACCAGCGTCCGGCTCAAGATCGGCCGCGTCATGCCGCACCTCCGCCCAGCACCCGCACCGTGCGCCAGCGCTCGATCAGCGTCACCACCCCGAACGGCAGCCCGCCCTCGCGCACCCCTGCTTCGTGCCTGCGCTCGTAATATTCCGCCGCCAGCAGCAGCACCGCCTGCGCCAGATCGGCCGGCACCGCTGCCCAATCCACACCAAACCCTGCGTCGAACACCACCTCGATCCGGCCATCCATCGGCACCAGCGGCAACAGCATCCCCACCGCCACCAGCCGGGGGCGGTGCGTGTCCTGCACCAGGCGATAGCGTGCCGGGTCCAGCACCACCGCCCCGCCCGCCGCATCGACCAGCGCCACCGAGATCACCGCACTCACGGGGGCCACCGGCAGCGCCTGCTGATCGGCCGAGCGCCAGTCCTCCAGCGTCCACAGAAAGCGGCGCGCAATCAGCACCTTGCCGATCCGCCCCTCGATCGCCGCCAGCGCCGCGCGCAGATAGCTTTCAATCAACGCGTCCTGCATCCCGTCATCGGCAAAGCCGCTGCCAAGCCGCAAATGGTCTTTCAACACCTGAACCGGCAGCGCCGCCCCTGGCACTGTGGTCTGCTCGATCAACATCATCGTCATTCTCCGACCCCCCGGAAAATCATGGACGCGCGCCCCGTGTCGCTCGGACGGAGGGGGAGCAGCTAGACGGCACGGCAAGGCCGGCGCGCGTCCAGGACCCGCCCCGATCAGGGGCAGACCGTCACGCCGGTTGTCAGACCAGCGCGAACTTCAACAGCTTGATCGCAGCAAAATCACTGACATCGCCGCCCACCCGCTTGCTGGCATAGAACAGCACGTGCGGCTTGGCCGAGAACGGGTCGCGCAGCACCCGCAGATCGGGGCGCTCGGCGATGGTGTAGCCGCTGGCAAAATCGCCGAACGCCATGGCATAGGCATCCGCCGCGATGTCAGGCATGTCCTCGGCGATCAGCACCGGATAGCCCATCAGCCGCGCCGGTTCCCCCGCCGCCAGCCCGTCCGACCACAGGAAACGCCCGTCGATGTCCTTCATCTTGCGCACCGCGCCGGCGGTTTTCGAGTTCATCACGAAATTGGCGTTGGCGCGGTAGCTGGCATCCAGCGCATAGACCAGATCGACGATCACGTCGGCCGCGTTGACGGCGGCAAAATCGCCTGCCGCCCCCGAGGCCACATAGCCCAGGTTGCCCCAGCTCCAGACCGATTGTGCCACGGCGGGATGGGAAAGAAAGCCCTTGGGCTTGTCGATCCCGTCCCCCGTGACAAACGCCGCCGCTTCCGACCGCGTGAACTTGTCGCTGATCCGCCCCGCCAGCCAGCCCTCCACATCGAACGCGCTGTCATCGAGCAGCCGCTGGCTGGCCTTGGGCATCGCGCTCAGCTCGTGCAGCACGATCGAGATGCGCTCGATCTGCGGCGTCGCGGTCTCCGTCACCGCGCCCACTTCGGTCTGCCAGCCCGCGCCGACATCGGTGTGGTCGATCAGCACGTCGAACGAGCTGGCCTCCACCTGCACCACATTGGCGATCGCCCGGATCGACGAGGTCGATTTCAGCGCGCTGCGGATGGTCTCGGCGGTCTGCGGGTCCACCAGATAGCCGCCCTCGGCCGCCACCGCGGTGTTCAGCGCCTTGCCTTCCAGCACCAGCCCGCGCAGCCCGTCGTCATCGCCCGACCGCAGATAGGCGTCGAACGCCTTGGTATGGGGCACCTCGATGTCCGCAAATGCCGAAAGCGCGGGGCGCCCGTAAGTCATGGTTTTCCGATCCAGCATGGTCAGTCGCTCTTCCTGTTGTTGCAACGAAGTCTTCATGTCATCCTGAAAGCCTTTGAACTCTTTCAGAAATCCGGTCATCGCGGATTTCACTTCCGCACCCGGATCAAGGGCTGGGGGCAAACCTGCCCCGGCCCGAGCCTTTGTCTCGGTCATCTCGTCTTCCTTTGGGTTTCAGTCGTGAAAGGCCGCGGCTCAGCGCTCGGCCAGCTCCCGGCGCGCATCATCAAAAATCTGCGCCAGTTCGCGCCAGGTCTCGGCCAGCTCGTCGCTCTTGGCCGCCACCCGCGCCTCGGGAAGCATCGGGAATGTCACCAGCGACACTTCCCAAAGCTCCAGCTCGGCAAGCAGGCGCTGCCCCTTGCCGTCGCGTTCCGCCCGCAGCGTCCGGTAGCCGATCGACAAGCCGTCGATCGCGCCTGCTGCCAGCAGCGCCGCCGCCTCGCGGCCACGCTCCACATCCATCAGGATCCGGCCCTTGACGTAAAGCCCGGTGGCATCCTCGCGCACCTCGTCCCAGACCCCGATCGGTTGTGCCGGGTCATGCTGCCACAGCATCTTGACCCGCCGCCCCGCCGCCGCCAGTGCCTTCAGGCTGGCCCCGTATGCCCCGGCCTGCACCACATCGCCGCCCTGATCGCGCCGCCCGAACACCGAGGCATAACCCTGAACCAGGCTACCGTCAGTCACCACCAGCCCGGCCTCCGGCCGGTGGAACTTGCGCTCCGGCGCCCCGAAATCATTCGCCATTTCCATCTTTCACCTCATTGCCGCTTGCAGCAGTGCCTCGGCCCCCTGCGCCAGCAGAAACGCCGCAACCCCGTAAACCCCGAACCAGATGCGCCGCTCCAGCCGCGCAAGGGTGGTCTCGATCTGCCCCAGCCGGTATTCCAGCGCCGCCCAGCGCTCGTCAGCTACCCGCTCGTTGGCCTCGATCCGGGCCGAGGCGGCATCAAAACTGTCGTAAAGAAACCGCGACCCGCCGGTCTCATGGCGAATGTTCATTGCCCCTCCGTCAGTCGTGGCAACCCCAGCAGCGCGCGCTTTTCGGCCATGGTCAGAAAATCCGCCGCCCCCACCCGCGCCCATTGCTGATCGCGCTCGACCGCCAGCGCCGGCACCTGATCGAGATCGGGCTTCAACTCGACCGCCGATGCGCTGAACCCAGCCAGCCAGTGCGACACCGCCGCCGTCACCTTGGCCGCCAGCGGCAGCACCGTAAGGCGAAAGAAGGCGCGGTTGGCCTCCTGGTAGTTGGCATAGGTCGCATCCCCCGGAATCCCCATCAGCATCGGCGGCACCCCGAACGCGATTGCAATCTCGCGCGCCGCCGCCTCCTTGGTTTGCTGGAACTCCATGTCACTGGGCGAAAACCCCATCGGCTTCCAGTCCAGCCCCCCCTCCAGCAGCATCGGCCGCCCGGCATTGCGTGCGCCCTGATGGTTGGCCTCCATCTCGCTCACCAGCCGGTCGTATTGATCCGGCGTCAGCGCCGATTGCCCGTCCGCGCCGCGATAGATGATCGCCCCCGAGGGCCTTGCAGCATTGTCGAGCAGCGCCTTTGACCAGCGCGAGGCCGCCACATGCACATCCACCGCCACCGCCGCCGCCTGCATCGGCGAGAAACCGTAGTGGTCGTCCTGCGGATGAAAGGTGCGGATATGGCAGATCGGCGACACTTCCGCCGTCATCTCGAAGCGATGCCGACGGCTGCCCACCGTATAGTCATAGGCCACCGGCCAGCCGTCCGCCCCGGGCACCAGCGCCATGCGGTCCGAGCGCAGCACATGCAACTCGCCCGGCAAGGCCCCCGCCCCCGGCACCGCCTCCAGGTAAGCGTTGCCCGACAGCAGCAATTGCCCGTAAACCGCCTCGAACAACTCGGCCCGCCCCTGCGCCGGATTGGGTTGCCGGATCAGATCCAGCACCGGGTGCACCTCGTAGCGCCGGTCGCAATCCTGCAACACCAGCGGCAGCGCCGCCGCCGCTTCGGCAATCAGCGTGACCGCCCGAAACCCGATCGGATTGCCCAGAAAACCCGTTTTCGTCAGCGAGATCACGTCGCGCGGCGACCACGCCACCCGCCCAGACCCCTGCCAGGCAATCACCGGCCCCGCCGCCGAGGCCTTGTGCTCGGGCGGCTGCTTCTCACCCCGCCGCAGAAAATCGAAAACCATCTCGGATCGCTCCTTCGCGTCAGGCCGCAGCGGCCAGCGCCGCGCTCGTCACGTCGCGGCAGGTTCTTGGTTTCATTGAACTTTCATTTTCACACTGGCGCAAATATCCCCGCCGGAGGCAACTGAACCGACCGCCGCCTCCGGCGGGGATATTTGGACCAGCAAGAAAGTGCTAAAGCATCCGCACCTGCGGCCTGCGCCAGCTTTGCGCGGGCTCGATCATCAGATCGGTCAAGGCCCAGACCAGCGCATCCACCCGGTCGGGCGAGCCGCGCCCCTCGTAGCCGCGCGCGGTCATCTTGCACATCTGATCCTCCAGCGCGCCAAGGCCGCGCAGGTGCGACACCCGGCCTTGCTCGTAAAGCGCCGCCACCGGCTCGGCCCGCGCCACCTTGCCGCGCGAGGCCCGCACCGCCCGGAACGGCACCAGCGGATCAATCTGCCGGATCACCGATTCCACCAGATCGCCGCCCTGATTGACCTCGGCCACCAGGCGGTCCGCGCCGTGGCGTTCCAGCGCCGCAATTGCCGCCCGCGCCCAGGCGTCGGGCGAGGCCGCCGCGACACTGGCATCCTCCAGCACCACCGCGCGCCAGTCCTGTGGCGGCCCGGCGGTGATCGCCCCCACCACCACGATACCGCATTGATCCGAGGCCGCCTTGCCGGTGACGGGCGGATCGACCGCCACCACCACCCGGTCAAGCGGCGGGACGACGTCCAGTCGTGCCGCCTCCAGCGCCCGCGTGGTCCACAGCGCCCCTTCCGCGTCCTCCAGCAGCACCCCGTCCAGCTCCTGCCGCCCCAGCCTGGTGCCGGCATAGCGCGCCCGCACCTCGTCCAGGAACGAGGCCGCGAGATACGCCCGGTTGGCCTCGGTCGGGGCATGGGTGATCACCGTCGAGGGGTTCTTCAGGATCGCTTTCAGCACCCCCACGTTGCGCGGCGTCGTGGTCACCACCTGGCGCGGATTCTTGCCCAGCCGCAGCGCGAACTGCAACATGTCCCAGGCATCCTCGGCGCGCTTCCACTTGGCCAGCTCGTCCACCCAGGCGGCGTCGAACTGCGGCCCGCGCAGGGCTTCCGGCTCGTGCGCCGAAAACACCTGCGCCACCGCGCCGTTCGGCCACACCAGCCGCTTGCGCCCCGCCTCCCAGTCGGGCTTGCGGTCGGGGGGCGAGCACGCAAGAATGCCGCTGTCGCCAAACACCATCACCTCGCGCACCTGATCGACGGTTTCCCCCAGCAGCGCCACCCGCCGCGCGCGCCCAGGGTCACGCGGCCCCGAGCCCTCGACTTCGGCACGCACCCACTCGGCCCCGGCACGGGTCTTGCCCGCGCCGCGCCCGCCCATGATGACCCAGCTTTTCCACGCCCCCTCGGGCGGCAACTGGTGCGGCAGGGCCCAGAACTCGAACAGCCAGGGCAGCGCCATCAGCGCCTGATCGCTCAAGCCCCCAAGAAATTCACTCACCACCTCCGGCGTCGCGCAGGCAAGCCAGGCGGCGCCCGATTTCATCCCTTGCGGCGTCGAAATCGAGACATTGCCCGCCTTCGGCTCCGCCAACCTGCTTGCGAAGTCTGTCAACCCGCGTCCTTTCTTCCATGGCCAGTTGAAATGCCGCCTTGAGGTCCTTGACCGCCGCCATCGCGGCCTTGACCTCGCCCGACTCGCCGCCACGCACCTTGCGCAGGGCGAGGTAGAACTCTTCGGCGGCTTCCCGGAACATATCTTCGGTCGCCGCGACCAGATCGCGCGGCGTTTCATCTCCAACCGAGAATACCATTGTCATCTGCTGCTGCGCCCGCCTCTCATGCCCGTCCGCACGAGAGAAATGAAAAAGCGGCACCGGGGTTGCCCCCGCGCCGCTTGCCCACTTCTTCTAGCATGCCCGAAGGTATACCCTCGAGCGTTCGCAAAGTCAAACGAATTCTACAGCCGTTTCAATGGCTTGGCGCGCGCCGCGTTAACCTTTGCGTAACCGTCGCAAAGCTCAGTTGCCCTGAACACCGCCAGCGTCGGTTGCACCCTGCTGCGCCTCGATCGCACGCCATTTGGCCACGTTCACATTATGCTCGGCCAGGGTCTCGGCAAAGACATGCCCGCCCGAGCCATCGGCCACGAAAAACAGATACTTCGTGACATCCGGGTTCAGCGCCGCCTCGATGCTCAGCCGCCCGGGGTTGGCGATCGGGGTCGGTGGCAGCCCGTCGATGACATAGGTGTTGTAAGGGGTCTCGCGGCGCAACTCGCTTTGCCGCAGCCCGCGCCCCAGCGCCCCCTGCCCCTTGGTGACGCCGTAGATCACGGTCGGGTCGGTCTGCAACTTCATCCCCTGGCGCAGCCGGTTGATGAAGACCGAGGCCACCTGCCGCCGCTCGCCCGCGATCCCGGTTTCCTTCTCGACGATCGAGGCCATCACCAGCGCCTCCTCGGGTGTGTCATAGGGCAACCCATCCGCCCGCGCCGCCCAGAGATCGGCCAGCACCTGGGTCTGGCGCGCCTGCATCTGGCCAATCAGCTCGGCCCGCCCCGACCCTTGCGCCACCTCATAGCCTTCCGGTGCCAGACTGCCCTCGGCAGGCACCTCGGCCACCGTCCCGGCCATGAACTCGGCGCGCTTCAGGGCTTCCACCACCTGCCAACTGGTCACCCCTTCGGCCAGCGTCACCTGCCAGCGCAGATCGGAGTCCAATGCCGCGTTCACATAGTCCGCCGGGGCGGCCTCAAGGGTGGGGTCGAACTTCAGCACTTCGACATAGCGGTTGGTGGTGGGGTCAAGCTCGCGCAGCACCACCTCGACCGCCTGCACCCCGATCCTGAAATTGACCTCGCGCCCGCAAGTCGATTGCCCGCCCGCCGTCAGCACGTCCAGCACCTGCGCCATCGAGGCCCCGGTCGGCACCAGATAGCTGCCGAACTTCAGCCCCGCCGCGCGCCCCGAATAATCGGCACCGATGCGAAAGATGCGGGCATCACTCACCGCCCCCTGCGCTTCCAGCGCCCGGCTGACGGCACTCAGACTGGCCCCCTTGTCCACCTTGACGCAAACCGGCTGCACCAATGGCCCCGGCCCGGTGAACTGCTGGCGCCCCCAGGCCAGCACTCCAGCCGCCACCACCAGCACCACGATGAACAGCGTCAGCGCGTTTGATGCGACCGAGCGCCACATCAGCCCTTCACCTTGCCCAGCACCAGACTGGCATTGGTGCCACCAAAGCCGAACGAATTCGACAGCGCGATGTCGATCCGCCGCCTGCGTGCCGCGTTCGGCGCAAGGTCAATCTTCGACTCCATCGCCGGATGATCAAGGTTGATGGTGGGCGGGGCCACCTGATCGCGCAGCGCCAGCACGCAGAAGATCGCCTCGATCGCGCCCGCCGCCCCCAACAGGTGCCCGGTCGAGGATTTGGTCGATGACATCGTCACCCCCGCCGCAGCATCCCCCATCAGGCGCTCCACCGCCGCCAGCTCGATGTTGTCGGCCATGGTCGAGGTGCCATGCGCATTGATGTAATCGACATCCGACGGCTGCAACCCGGCCCGCGCCAGCGCTGCCGCCATGCTGCGATAGCCGCCGTTGCCATCCTCGGCCGGGGCCGTGATATGGTGCGCATCGCCCGACATGCCGTAACCCAGCACTTCCGCGTAAATCGTCGCCCCGCGCGCGCGGGCGTGCTCGTATTCCTCCAGCACCACCACGCCCGCCCCTTCGCCCATCACAAAGCCGTCGTGATCCACATCATAGGGTCGGCTGGCGCGGGCCGGATCATCCGCCCATTTGGTGCTCAGCGCCTTGCAGGCGTTGAACCCGGCAATCCCGATCTCGGAAATCGGACTTTCCGCCCCGCCCGCCAGCATCACGTCGGCATCACCCCACTGGATCAGCCGCGCCGCATCGCCAATCGCGTGCGCCCCGGTCGAGCAGGCCGTCACCACCGCATGGTTCGGCCCCTGAAAACCAAAGCGGATCGACACCTGCCCTGAGGCGAGGTTGATCAAGGCACCCGGAATGAAGAACGGCGACACCCGCCGCGGCCCCTTTTCCTTGATCAGCACCGCCGTTTCCGCAATCGACGACAGCCCGCCAATGCCCGAGCCGATCATCACCCCGGTGCGCCAGCGCTCGGCATCGGTCTTGGGCTCCCAGCCCGCATCCCGCACCGCCTGCACCGCCGCGCACATCGCGTAAAGGATGAAGTCATTGACCTTGCGTTGATCTTTCGGCTCCATCCAGTCGTCGGGGTTGAAAGTGCCGTCCGAACCATCGCCGCGCGGAATCTCGCAGGCGTATTTGGTCAGCACGTTGCTCGCGTCAAACCGGGTAATCAGCCCCGCCCCCGATTGCCCCGCCAGCAACCGGCTCCAGGTCTGCTCGACCCCGCAGGCCAGCGGCGTGACCATTCCCAGACCGGTGATTACAACCCGACGCATCCGCATTCTCCCTCAAACCCCCGCAGGGTCGTTGCCCGCAAGGGTGATACACGGCCTCATCCCGACGCGCAACAACCCAAGGGCGTGGCGCTGCCGCTGTCAGAGGTTCCGGCAGGATTTGCGCGAATGGTCCCGCGCCGATGCCGTCACAGCGTGCCCATGCCGATGTAAAGCTCGCGGGTGGGGTCCTTGATGGCGCGGCGGCCGTGCAGGACGCGGGTGTTGTCCAGCACCGCCACGTCGCCGTCCTGCCAGTTGATCTCGGTGGTAAAGCGCTCGGCAATCGCGCGCAGGGCCTCGATCTCGCCTGCCGTCACCTCGCTGCCGTCGGCAAGGGTGTAACGCGGCGGCTGGTAGTTGTGCGACGGCCCCAGCACCGCGTTGGCAAAGCCGGTGACATCGGCAAGGTTTGATCGCCGCACCGGATCAAGGGTCAGCGAATAGACCAGCGAGCCGTCGTCATTCAGCACGAAATCCTGATTTGGAATGGCGGCCTTGAATTGCAGCACATGCTCATAGCGCACCTGATCGGGGCTGCTCAGGGCCGGATGCTCGTTGGCCAGGTAGCGCTTCCACAGCACTTCGGGCAGGGTCCGGGTGACGGTCATCTTCTGCGACCAGCGCTGCTTCAGGTGGTCATCGAACGCGCCAAAAACCTGCACCCCGTCGCAGATCGTGGTCTGCGAGCCTTCAAACGCGGCGCGGCGCGCAAAGAACGCCACCACGTCAGGGCATTTCGGGGTGTTGCCGTTCTCGATGTGCAGCCCGATCGGGCCCAGCCCGGCATCGACCTTCTGGGTGTTGTCGGCGGTATATTCGCGCGCCGGATCAAAGGTGATTTTGGCGCAAAGCCCGGCCACCAGATCGCTGAAACTTTGCATGTCAACGTCAAAGCCGCGCAAAATCGCCCAGCCGTCGCGGGCAAGGAAGGCTTTGACCTCGGGCACTACGGCGGTTGTCAGGCTGCGCGCAGCAGGATTGGCGGGGCGGATCAGATTGTAGCGCAACAAAGGTCTCCTTGCAGGGGTTCAGGCGCGGTGGCGCAGGGCGGCAAGCGCCGATGTGACTTTCGGGTCGCGGGCCTGCGCCCCGACCGAGCGGTCGATCAGGGCCGGGAACAGGCGCTGGATCAGCACGAACAGGCGTTCCTTGGCACCGGGATAGCTGTTGTTGCGGCCGGTCTCGACG
>CAYQPD010000017.1:0-30685 GCA_964419305.1 uncultured Rhodobacter sp. | reverse complement strand
CTGCCGCTTGCATTTCGCGCAAGCGCGACGCGGTGCGCTCGAACTCGAACGACCCGCCGCCCTCGATGTAAAGCCGCTCGGGCACGTCGGCGGCCGAAACCACCAGCCGCACCCGCGCTTCGTAAAGCGCGTCGATCAGGGTGACAAAACGCTTGGCCTCGTTGTAGTTGCTGGCCGAAAGCTGGGGAATGTCTTCCAGGATCAGCACCCGCACCGCCCCGGCGATGGCCAGATAATCGGCCGGACCCAAGGGGTTGGCGCAAAGCTGCCAGAAGGTGGCACGGCCGATGCCGCTGGCAAAGCGCGGCAATCGGACAGTGCGGCCATTCACCGGCAGGTTCAGAGCGTGGCCCACCGCGCCGCCGGTCAGATCGTTCCAGATTGCGGCGATGGCAGGCCCGGCCTTGCCTGCGGGGCAGAAATAGACCTGCGCCCCGGCCAGCCGGTGCTGACGGTAGTCGGTCGGGGTTTCCAGCGCGCGCACCTCAAGGCGCTCTTCCAAGAGCGCGATGAAGGGCAAGAACAGATCGCGGTTGAGTCCGTCGCGGTAAAGATCACCGGGGGCGCGGTTCGAGGTGGTCACGATCACCACCCCCGCCGCCAGCAGCTTCTGGAACAGCCGACCCACGATCATCGCATCGGCAATGTCGGTGATCTGCATCTCGTCAAACGCCAGCAGCCGCAGGCCCTGCGCGATACCGGCCGCCACCGGGGCCAGCGCGTCCTCGACCCCGCTTTGGCGCGCCGCGTGCAGGGCATGGTGGACCTCTTGCATGAAGGCGTGAAAATGCACCCGACGCTTGCCGGGAATGGCGACGGCGGCGCTGAACATGTCCATCAGCATCGACTTGCCGCGCCCCACCCCGCCCCACAGGTAAAGCCCTTTCGGCGGCGGCTTGGGACGGGCGAAGATCCGGGCAAGCACGCCGCCGGGGCCGGCCTCGCTGCGCTCCAGCCACAGCCGCAGGCGTTCGAGTTCGGGCAGCACCGCATGCTGGGCCGGATCGGCCTTCAGCTCGCCACGCGCCACGCGGTCCTGATAGATTTCGGGCAGGGTATTTCGCATACTGCCGTATACAATGGCGGCGTGACCCGCTGTCAATGCTGACATGGCACCGCCGCAAACGATTGCGCCATTGACCCGGCAGACGGCGGCAATATGGTCAGGCCGCCGCTTGCCACCACAGCCAAAGGAAACCCCATGACCACGCCAGCCGCCGCCACCCTCGATCCGATTGACCCGACCAGGCTTGACCGGCTGGCCGAAGTGATCGTGCGGATCGGGCTGAACCTGCAACCGGGGCAGGACCTGCTGCTGACCGCGCCGGTCGGCGCGCTGCCGCTGGTGCGCCGGATCGCGGTGCAGGCCTACCGCGCCGGGGCCGGGCTGGTGACGCCCCTGCTGGCTGATGAAGAGGTAACGCTCGCGCGCTTTCGCCATGCCGGGGCCGACAGCTTTGATCGCGCGCCGGGCTGGCTATACGACGGCATGGCGGCGGCTTTTGGTGCCAACACGGCGCGGCTGGCGATCGTCGGCGACAACCCGATGCTGCTGGCGGGCGAAGACCCCGGGCAGGTGGCGCGGGCGGCCAAGGCAACCGCGCTGGCCTACCGCCCGGCGTTGCAAAAGATCACCGGGTTCGACATCAACTGGAACATCGCGGCCTACCCCGGCACAAGCTGGGCACGGCAGGTGTTTCCCGATCTGCCGGAGGCCGACGCGGTGGCGCGGCTGGCCGAGGCGATCTTTGCCGCCTCGCGCCTGAACGGCCCCGACCCGGTTGGCGCGTGGCAGGAACATAACGCGGCGCTGGCCCGGCGCTCGGCCTGGCTCAATGGCCAGCGCTTTCAGGCGCTGCATTTCACCGGACCGGGCACCGACCTGACGGTGGGGCTGGCCGATGGTCACGAATGGCACGGCGGGGCCTCGACGGCGCGCAACGGCGTGACCTGCAACCCCAACATCCCGACCGAAGAAGTCTTCACCACCCCCCACGCGCTGCGGGTCGAAGGCCACGTGCGCGCCACCAAACCGCTGGCGCATCAGGGCAGCCTGATCGACGGCATCGCGGTGCGGTTCGAAGGCGGCGCGATCGTCGAGGCCCATGCCACCAAGGCCGAGGCGGTGCTGCAAAAGCTGCTCGATTCCGACGCAGGCGCAAGGCGGCTGGGCGAAGTGGCGCTGGTGCCGCATTCGTCGCCGATCTCGGCCAGCGGGGTGATGTTCTACAACACCCTGTTCGACGAAAACGCCGCCTGCCACATCGCCTTGGGTCAGTGCTATTCCAAATGCTTTCGGGGCGGGGCCGACCTTTCGCCGACGCAGATCGCGGCGCAGGGCGGCAACAAGAGCATCATCCATGTCGATTGGATGATCGGGTCGAACCTGATCGACATCGACGGGGTGCAGGCGGACGGCCAGCATGTGCCGGTGTTTCGCGGCGGCGAATGGGCCTAGAACCACCTCACGGGAGCATTTTTTTCCGCACGGATTCAAGCGCTTGCGATTGACCGAAGGCTTGGCGCGCAGTGACCTGGGCTTCTAGCCATACCGCCGTTTCGCGCGCAAGCTGGGTGTTGATCTCGGCGCGGCGCAGATCGGCCCAGCGCTGGTAGCGCAGCCCGGCCTGGGCGGCGGCAATCGGGGGCAGATCGCTGGCCTGCGGCACGGCCAGACCGGCCAGCCGGTCCAGGCTTTGCGCCCGCGCCCGTGCGGCGTTGTGCAACTCGGACAGGCGCAGATCAAGGATCAGCCCGGAAATCTGACGTAAGCGCACAAGCTGGTCTTTCCGGCTCATCGGCGCTGCCTTGCGCGCTTGCGCATGGCTTCGGCAAAGCGGATGGCGGCGGCGACAGCCCGATATTGATCGGGCCTGATTTCCTGCCCGATCTCGACGCTGGCATGCAGCGCGCGGGCGGTGGGCGGATCGCGGTGGATCGGCACCCCGGCCGCGGCGGCGCGTTCGCGGATCCGCGCCGCGATCTCATCCACCCCCTTGGCGACGCAGACCGGGGCGCGGCGTGCGGCGCGATCCCATTTCAGCGCCACCGCATAATGGGTCGGGTTGACCACGATCACATCGGCCTGCGGCACATCTTCGAGCATGCGGTTGGTGGCAATGTCGTAGCCACGCTGGCGGCGCGCCGCCTTGGTATGGGGGTCGCCCTCGGAGTCCTTGTTTTCATCCATCATTTCCTTGCGCGACATGCGGTTGCGGCGGCGATTTTCCGACCATTGCCACAGGTAATCGAGGCCGCCGATGACTGCGGCGATGAGCAGGATCAGGAACAGGAACGCGACCACCAGGCGCAACATCGCCGCCGTTGCCAGCGCCGGGCTGAGGTAAAGGGTGCCCAGAACCTCGCCCATCCGGGTGGCCAGAAAAACCCCGAGAATGGTCGATACCGCCACCAGTTTGACGAAACTTTTGCCAAACTCGAACAGGCCGGTGCGGCCGAACTTGTTGCGGGCCGATTCGAACATCGAAATGCGCGACAGTTTGGGCATCAGCTTGTCGGGGGTGAAGATCAGCGCGCGCTGGGCCAGAATCGCCGCCAGCACTGCCAGGGCGGGCAGCACGAAGAACGGCGCATAGGCCCAGGCAAAACCGGCCAGCAGCCCGGCCCAGGGGGCGCGACCCTCGGCCAGCAGCAGGGTGGACAGGCGGTCCGACTGATCCAGCAGCACCGCGCCCGCTTGGCCGGCCCGTTGCAGCGCCCCCGCCCCCAGCGCCAGCGCCGCCAGCAGCAGGCCGCCATAACCCGCCGCCGTGGTCAGATCGACCGAGCGCGCGATCTGGCCTTTCTTGCGTGCGTCGTCGAGGCGGCGCTGGGTCGGCTCGAATTCCTTCTCGACGCTGTCGTCCTGCCCGCTCATGGCGACACCGTGAAGGGGGCGGCGAAAAACCCGTCAAGCGCCTGCATCCAGACCGCCAGCCCCAGCGGTGCCACCACCGCCAGCAGCGCCAGCCCGCCCAGGGTCAGCGCCGGGGCCCCGACAAACGCCACCATCAGTTGCGGCATGGCACGGTTGATTACCCCGAGCGCCAGATTGTAGATCAGCGAGGCCACGACAAACGGTGCGGCCAGTGAAAACGCCAGCGCAAAGGCCCGCACGATCTGGGCCAGCCCCCAGTCGGCCAGATCGGCGGCACCCGGCAGATGGCCGGGGGGCAGAATGTCGTAGGACAGGATGAACAGCTCGGCCGCGCGCAGGTGCAGCCCGGCGATCACCGCCAGCGCAAGGCCTGCCATGGTCAGCAGATGGCCGATGGCGGGCAGCGGCTCCACCCCCGCCCCGGCGAAAAGCTGCGACAGCGAAGTCGCCTGCGCGGCAATCGCCCCGGCAATCTGCAAGGCATGGATGAACAGCCGCAACCCGATGCCAAGGATCAGCCCGGCGATCACCTCGGTCGCCAGCGGCAACGCCAGACTGTCGGCCAGGGGTGCCACCCGGCTCGCCACCGCCGGGGCCACGATCGCGGTGAAGGCCAGCGCCAGCACCAGCCGCACCCGGGCAGGCACCGACTGCTCGCCAAAGGCGGGCAGCAGGGCCATCGCCGCCCCGACCCGCAACAGCACCAGAAACCCGACCCAGATCGCGCCCTCGGCGACCCCGGAAAGCTGGGTCAGGGTGGCGATCAATTCGCTCATGCGGGCACCAGCCCGACCATTGCCGGGCGCGCCTCGGTGCCGATTTCCTCGTAGGACAGCACCGGCGCAGATAGCCCCTTGGCCCCGATGACCGTGCGCAGAAAGCGCCGCCGCAAGGTTGACGTGACCAGCGCCGGAAACACCCCGTTTTCAGCGGCGCGGTTAAGCTTTTCGGCCAGGCCATTGGCCAGACGGCTGAACTGTTCGGGCGGCAGGGCCACGTCGCGCTGGTTGCGCTCGCCGTCGATCTGGTAGGTGACGAAGGTCTTTTCCCACTCGGGTGCCAACTGGATCAGCGGAATGGTGCCATCGTCGCGCTTGAGCTCGGCCACCAGTTGGAACCCCAGCCGTTGGCGCACGTGTTCACAGACCGCCTCGGGGCTGCCGAGGCTGCGCCCTTCGGCCACCGCCTCAAGGATCAGCGGCAGGTTGCGGATCGACACCCGTTCTTCCAGCAACAGCCGCAGCACCGTCAGCAGCAGATCGACCGGCACCTTGTCGGGCACCAGCTCGTCCAGCAGGCGACGGTTGGCGGTGGCGCGCGACGCATCCGAGACGTTGACGAATTCATCGAGCAGGCGGCGCAGCCCCTTCAGGGTCAGCAGCCGCGCCAGATTGGCCTTCATCACCTCGAGCAGATGGGTTGCCAGAACCTCGGCAGGCGAAACCACGGTCAGCCCGGCCAGCGCCGCGTCTTCCTGATGGTCCGGCAGAATCCAGCGCGCCGGGGCACCGTAGACCGGCTCGCGCACGTCGATCCCGTCGGGCGCCTCGATACCCTCGGTCAAAAGCACCAACACCCGGTCGGGCAGCAGGCGGTCATGGACCCGCTCGACCCCTTGCAGCCGGATGCGGTAGGTGCCGGGCGCCAGCAGCGCGTCGTCGGTCAGGCGGATCTCGGGCAGGATCAGGCCGAAGGCGCGGGCGACATGGGTGCGCATGTTCTGGATGCGGGCATCAAGGCCGGTGGCCGGATCCAGCACCATCGCCACCAGATTGGGCGCAAATTCGATGTGGATATCGTCGAAATCCAGCACATCACCCAGCGATTTGTGCGCTGGGGCTTCGGGCAGGGCGGCGGCAGGCGGTGGCAGGGCGGCTTTCTGGTGCACCATGTAGGCCGCCACCCCCAACCCGCCCGCACCCAGAATGAAGGGCACAAAGGGCAGGCCGGGCACCAGCGCGAACAGCGCCATCAGCACCGCCACCGTGCCAAGCGCGCCGGGGTAGCGCCCGAGTTGGCGGAAGAACGACACATCCGTGGCCCCGGTGACCCCACCACGCGCCAGCAGCAAGGCCGCCCCGATCGAGATGATCACCGCCGGAATCTGGCCCACCAGACCGTCACCCACGGTCAGGATGGCATAGGTCTCGAACGCGACGCCCAGCGGCATGTCGTGCACCGCAACGCCCATGATCAGGCCCATCACGATGTTGAGCCCGGTGATCATCAGCCCCGCCACGGCATCGCCCTTGACGAATTTGGACGCGCCGTCGAGCGAGCCGAAAAAGTTGGTCTCGGCCAGTTCGCGCTCGCGCCGGGCCTTGGCCTCGGTATGGTCGATCGCCCCCGCCGACATGTCGCTGTCGATTGCCAGTTGCTTGCCGGGCATGCCGTCCAGGGCGAAACGCGCGCCGACCTCGGCCATCCGGCCGGCCCCTTTGGTGATCACCACGAAGTTCACGATCAGCAGCACGCAAAAGATCACCACGCCCTGCAACACGCTGCCGCCCATGATGAAATTGGCAAAGCCCTCGATCACATGGCCGGCCGCGTCAGTGCCGGTGTGGCCCTGGCCGATGATCAGTTTGGTGGACGAGATGTTGAGCGACAGGCGCAGCATCAGCGAGGCCAGCAGGATGGTCGGGAAGGCCGAGAAATCGAGCGGGCGCTCGATGAACAGGGTGACGGTGAACATCAGGATCGCCAGCGCGAAGGAAAGCGCCAACCCGACATCCAGCACCCAGGCCGGGACCGGCAGCACCATCATCACGATCACCGCCATCAGGGCGAGCGCCAGGAGAATGGTCGGGCGGAAGAAGGCGGCGATGGCAATCGGGATGTGGTTCATCTTATGGGGCCCGCGCGATCAGGCTTTGGCCGCCACCCAGCAGGGGCACCAGCGAAGCCCCCGCGCCGCGCGCCCCGACCCGCAGCAGCGGAAAGAGGTTCTGGCGCAACACGGCAGCCGTAGCGACCGGCGCCAGCGCCAGGTCCTGACCCTCAAGGCCAGCCAGCAGCACATCGAACCGTTCGCGGTAACGCGCGGCAAAATCGGGGGTGTTGGAGTGGTAGGCCCCGGCCGCCTGCGACCAATCGCCGGAGTCCTGATACAGGCTGCGCAGAAAGCGCGCGGCGTAAAGCGCGTTCTGCGGCGGGTCGAACATCGCCTGAAGCGAGGGAAAGGCGTCGCCATGCCAGCGCTGATTAAGCTGAAAACATCCCAGATCAATATTGCTGATGCCCTGATCGCGGGCTTCGGTGGCATAGGTCAGTGCCTGTTCCTGTGTGTCGAACCAATGGCCCTCGCCAGCCTGATTGACGGTCCAGGGCCAAGGGCGCAAACCGTCGCCCGCGCCGGGCAGATGACGACCGGTTTCGGTCAAGGCGATGGCCTGCAACACCGCCAGGGGCACCCCGGTCAACGCTGATGCGGCGCGCGCGGCACCGTCGCAAAGATCGGCGATATCGCTGGGTCTGGCATGCGAAGCACAAGGGGGCAGCCAGGCCAGAACCACGGCGACGGCGACACTACAGAGGGTCCGAGCGCCAGCGCCATGCTGGCTGGAGCGGGCTGGCGTGGTTGGCGATCCTTGACGCAACCGGGATTCTCCCTTTGCGGCGCACCGGCTTCGGTGGCCTGCCGAAACCTTAGGGCGCAGACCTTTCCAATCGGTAAGCGCCGATCAGTTTGTGACGACAGGCGGTGTGACGACGACCGGAACCTCAGCCAGCAATGCGGTCAGGGTTGCCCGCGCTGCGGCGCTTTCCGCAACGGTCTGACGGCCACGCGCCAGCGGGCCGGGGATTGGCTGCGGTGCGACCGGCACGGTGGCAGCGCGATCGGCAGGCGCAGGCAGCACCAGTCGCGCTGCGGCCAGCCACGGATCCTGGCCATGGTCCGCGATCAGTGCCCAACCTTGCGCCTGACGGGCGGCTGCCAACTCACCCGGCCCATCGCCAAGGGCCGCAAAAAGAGCGGTGGCAGTGGCGGGATCGCCCAACCACACCTGCGCTTCGGCGCGCAGGCGGTCGGCCTCGGGTCCGGTCAGCCCGGCCACCAGCCGCAGCACTTCACGGGCGTCATGACGCTGCATCTGGGCTTTGGCTGCCAGCAATCGGTCCTGATCGGTTGCCGCCGGACCGGGGGCCAGCACCTCGGGCAGCCAGCGGAGCGCCGGGTCGGGGAAACCAAGGGCCAGCAAACGTGCGACCAAGTTCCGGCGGGTGGCAACCGGCAGCGCCGGTAGCGCGATTTCAGGGCCCAGCACAGCCTGTTCCAGCACCACGGAATCGGCGCCATGCTCGGCCATGATACGCCACAGGTCGGGCTCGGTATCAGGTGCAAGCGCCAACTGGCTGAACGCCGACGCGAAATCGCCCGCCGCCGCCAGCGCCAGCAGATGCGCCCGTTGCAGGGCGGGTTCCAGCTCTGACCCGCGATGCTCGAACGCCAGCGCGGCCAGCGCCGTGACGGTTGGCATATCGACCGGCTGGCCGTGATCAATCTGCACCTCGACCTTGGCAATCATCGCCCGGGCTGCCACCGGGCCACCTTCGCTTGCCAACTGCTGCAAGGTCTGATCGGCGGCAGCGGGGTCGCCCATCGCCCGATCAATCTCGGCCCCGATCAGGCGCACCTGCGGCCCTGGATCACCCGGTGCCCGCAGCACCGTGGCCCGCAGGGTAAGCGCGGTTTCGGTATCATTGTGCTCGAGAAACCGGGCAGCAAGCGGCGGGCCGAGGTGACGGCGCAGGTGCAAGGGCAGGGCGGAAAAGCTGCGCAGGATCGCCTGGGTGTTCGGATCGTCGCCGATCGCCAGGTGGGGGTGCGCCAGCACCGCCCAGAGTGCTGCCGCACTGTCGCACACCAGCATGCCTTGGAACGGATCTTCGGTCGGCGGGTCTTGGTCAAGGATAATTGCCATGGCCCGCCAGATCGCCTGGTCTTGCGGTGCGATTTCCACTCCGCGCAGCAGTTGCCGGGCCTCGGCACCGAAGCCGAGATACAAGTAAAAGCGCACCGCACGGCGGATGGCTTCGGGATCGGGCCGATCAAATTCGCCGATCAGAGCGGTCAGTGTCGGTGCCATCTGTTCGGCAACCGGCAAGTCCTGACCCCAGGTCGCGATGGCAAGTTCATCATCGGCAAGACAGCCCTCGCCGTCGGCTGTCATTGGTGCGGGCTCGGGCGCCAACGGACCCGCCGCGAAGCCCAGGTCTTCGCCGACCCGGATCTGCTCGACCAGCCCCGGCGCGGAATCTGCGGCGGTCGGGGCCTTGGTAGCCTCGGGCTTTGGCAGGGTCATGGCCACCACGCCCTGGGCCGCACCCTGGCTCAACTGCCGCAACAGCGTATCGCGCATCGGGGCCAGATCGACGTTCGGTGTGGCCAGCGACCGAGACTGCGCCGGCTCGGGGCTTGCTGGCGCAGGGGCAGCGGCCAGGGCGGCGGCGCGCCAATCATAACTGGCCGGCTGCCCCCCCGGCCGGGCTCGCGGGCGAGACACCGCACGGGCGGCAAGGCGCGGCAAACCTGCACCATCCAGAGCAGTCTCGAACGACGAGCCCGGCGGCGGTGCGCCGTCCTTGAGATCGACCACCAGCACATCGGGCCGAAACTCGAACGGCATGGCGTGACAGGCACAGCCGACCCCAAGCCGGAGATTGCCGCTGCTGGGGTCAACCCAGATCGCCGCCAGGCGATCATGCGGAATCAACCGATAAACCTGTGACAGATCAAACCGGGCGCTTGCACCCTCCAGCTTCAGTTCGTAGCCGTCGGCGGTGCGCCCCAGCGTCCAGGGCACCGGCTGCCCGAGTTCCAGCACCAGACGGCTGAAGCCCGGATGTTCGCCCGATTGCACCACAATCGCCTGCGCGAACGCCGCGATCGGCACCTGCAGCAACACCAGCAGCAGCGCGAGCAGGATCCGGATCCTCATGCCGCCGCCTGCTTGAGCGCTCGCAGCGCCTCTTCCAGATCGGTGAAGCTGGGCCGCACGTGATGCGGCGTGTTCTGACGCCCCACTTCGATGCAGATGTTGGCGGGATGGTTGTGCAGATTGGCCACCAGAACCTCGCGGATCAGGGTGTAGAAATGCCCGTCGTCCTCGACCACGGACATCACCCTGGTGGCAAAGGGGCCGACCAGACCATAGGCCAGGAAGACGCCCAGAAAGGTGCCGACCAGCGCGCCACCGATCATCTCGCCCAGAATCTCCGGCGGCTGGTCGATCGACCCCATGGTCTTGATCACCCCCAGAACCGCCGCCACGATGCCCAGCGCGGGCAGCGCGTCGGCAATGACCTGCAAGGCGTGGCCGGAATGCAAGGCGTGATTCTGGGTGGTTTCCATCCGCTTGTCGAGCACCTCTTCCACCTGATGCGGATCGTCATAGTTCATCGAGGCGGCACGCAGCGTATCGCAGATCAGATCAACCGCGACGTGATCGTGCTGAATTCTGGGATAGCGCCCGAAAATTATCGATTCGTGCGGATTTTCGATATGTTCCTCAAGCGCGACCGGGTTGCTGCGCGCGATGCGGATCAGCTCGAACAGCAAACACAGCAGGTCCCGGTAATCGGCGGGCTTCCATTTCGGCCCTTTGAAAACCTTGCCGACATCCTTGAGGGTCTGCTTGATCGCAGCCAGATCGTTGGCCAGCAGGAAGGTGCCGATCGCTGCCCCGCCGATCGTGATCATCTCGAACGGGATCGCCTCGAGCACGATCGCAAGGTGGCCACCCGACAGCACGAAGCCGCCGAACACCATGACGAACAGCACGACGATTCCGATGATGCCGAACATCGTGTTCTCCTGCCTTACCGACACCCGAGAGGGTGGCAGACCGAGGTTAAGGAACCCCTCATTGCTTGGGCACCAGCGCATTGCGACCGGCCAGCAGCACGCTGACGGCATAGGCGGTTTCGGGTGCCATCCCGGCCAGCACGGCGGCCGCCGCATCGGGACGCATCCGGCCCAGAAAACCGGCCGCGAAATCGGGTTCCATCGCCCCGAACACGGCAGCGGCATCCTTGGGCTTCATCGCCTCGTAAACGCTGGTCAGTCGCGCCAGATCGGCCTCGGCCGCCCCATCGGACAGCGCGAGGGTCCTGGTCAGCTCGGCTTCGGCGGCGGCCAGCGCCGTCATCCGCTGCTGGGTCGCCTGGTCCGCCAGCGCCAGCGCCGCCAGCCGGTCGGCCAGAGCGGCCTCTTGCGCCGCCACTTGCGCCTCGCGCGCACTCAATGCCTGGGCCAGCGCCAGCGGCGGCAGTGGGCAGTCGAGCGGCGCGTCAGGGGCCGCCGCCCCGGCGGGATCGGGCGCCAGCGCCAGCGCCTGGCCGATATCCGACCCCAGCCGCAGCGCCCCCGAAGACGCCAGCAACAGCGCCAGAATCATCAGCACGCCGCGCCCCGCGCGCTTGCGCGCCCGTCTCATTCGGCCGCCTCGAGATCATCGCGCAGCGCCCGACGGCGCACGAAGCGCAGCTTGCGCTCGGCCATGTCGGGCGGGTCTGGTTCGGGTTTCGGCTCGGGCAGATCGTGCATCGAAGCGAGCAGCAGCTCGAGGCGCGCCGCCACCGCCTCGGCCCGTCCGGTCAGCCCTTCCAGCGCCGTTGCCGAGCCGGTGGCCGCCCCGCGCGCCCGGTCCAGCGCCTTGGTCATGTCGTCAACCTGGGCCGACAGAACCGCGATCGCGCCGCCCATGCCGCTTTCCAGGGTCGCGAACCGCTTCAGCCGCTGCGCCAGCACATAGCAGTAGATTGCCGCGCCAAAAGTGCCGGCAACCATCAGGATATCAGCCACAAGTGCCATCCCGCCCTCCTTCAGTTCAGGACAAATTCGGTGATCAGCAGATCGCGCACCCGACCTTCACCGGTCACGATCTGCAACCGCCGCAGCATCTGCGCGCGCAACCGCACCAGCGCCGTCGGGTCTTCCAGTTGCGCCACCTCGACCGCGCGCAGATAGCCGTTCAGCACGTCCTGAATGCGCGGCATCAGCAGCGTCACCTCGTCGGCGTGGGATTTGTTGACCTCAAGCTGGGCGATCATGCGCAGATGCGCATTCTGCGCCGCAGCCCCAAGCGAAATCACCACCGGCGGAATCGGCACAAAGGCAATATCCGGCAGCGCCGCAACCTCGGGCCGGGCCGCCTGCGCGTCAGATGCCGGGCCGAACACCAGACCGGTATAGGTGGCGAAGAAACCCCCGGCACCCAGCACCAGCGCCAGCACCGCCCCGATCAGCAGCGGCAGTTTCGACCGCTTCCTTGGGGCCGCTTCGGGTGCTTCTTCGGCAACGGCCATGGCTACCTCCGGCTTTGCTGACGGGTTCAGCTATACAACCAAGGTCACTAACCGATTGTTAAACCCGTTCGGCAAAGCTGGGCGCGAACGGGGGCAGAAGCCCCCATGTCGGAGACCGCCCTTGCAAAACCTCGTCGCGCTCTGGACCGCGCTTGATGGCCGCCGCCGCACCATCGTGATCGGGGCCACAATTGCCATGTTTCTGGCGATTCTGGGCCTTTCGCGCATGGCAGCGACGCCGAGCATGGCCCTGCTCTATGCCGGGATGGACAGCAGCGCTGCGGGTCAGGTGGTGGCCGCGCTGGAGCAACGCGGGGTGGCCTACGAGGTGCGGGGTGATTCGATTCACGTCGATGCCAGCCAGCGCGATGCCCTGCGCATGACCCTGGCCGCCGAGGGCCTGCCGGCCACCGGGGCTGCGGGTTACGAGTTGCTCGATGGCCTCTCGGGCTTTGGCACCACCTCGCAGATGTTCGATGCCGCCTATTGGCGCGCCAGGGAGGGCGAGCTGGCGCGCACCATTCTGGCCAATCCGCAGATCCGGGCGGCGCGGGTGCATATCGCCCAAGCCCCGTCGCAGCCCTTCCGGCGCGACCAGCGGGCCTCGGCCTCGGTGACCGTCACGACCGCCACCGGGTCGCTGCCGATCGTTCAGGCCAGGGCGCTCAAGCATCTGGTGGCCGCCGCCGTTGCCGGAATGCTGCCCGAGGATGTGGCGATCATCGACACCGTGGCCGGGCTGATCGTGGCGACCGAAGACAATCCCGCCACCACGGCGGCGGGGCAGGATCGCGCCGCCGAACTGAAGCGCAATATCGAGCGCCTGCTGGCCGCCAGGGTGGGCCCCGGCAAGGCGGTGGTCGAGGTCAATGTCGAACTGGTGACCGAGCGCGAAACGATCACCGAGCGGCGCTTTGATCCGCAAGGCCGGGTGGCAATTTCGGTCGATACGGCGGAAAAAACCAGCTCGGCAACTGATCCCGCCAGCGATGTCACGGTGGCGTCGAACTTGCCGCAGGGCAATGCCGGGGCCGGTGGCGGTGGCCAGAGCCAGGCCACCGAGACCACCGAGCGCACCAATTTCGAGGTCTCGGAAACCCAGCGCGACGTGCTGCGGGTGCCCGGCTCGATTCGCAAGCTGGGGGTGGCGGTGCTGGTCGATGGCTTGCAGGTCACCGCCGCCGACGGCACCACCACCTGGCAGCCGCGCCCCGATGCCGAACTGGCCGTGCTGCGCGAGCTGGTGGCCTCGACGGTGGGGCTGGACGAAGGGCGTGGCGATGTGCTGACCCTCAAATCGCTGGCGTTCGAGCCCCTGTCCGAGGTCGGCACCCTGGCCCAGGCCGGAATGTTTGCGGGCTTTGGTGTGGTTGATGTGATGGCGGTGATCCAGATTGCCGCGCTGGCGCTGGTGATCCTGGTGCTGGGCCTGTTCGTGATCAGGCCGGTGCTGACCAGTTCGGCCAGGCATCCGCCCGCCCTGCCCGCGCCGCCAGGCCAACTGGCGATTGCCAATGACGGCCCGGCGGGCGCGGCCAATGGCAGCCGGGTGCTGACCGGCGAAATCGACGATGGCACCGCTTTGTCTGATCTTGCCGTGGTCTCACCCGCCGAAGGCGACGACGCCCCCGATCCGATGACCCGGCTGCGCCGTCTGATCGAGGCGCGGCAGGCCGAATCGGTGGAAATTCTGCGCGGCTGGATGGAAACCGAAGAGGAGCGGGCCTGATGTCGATGCTCAAGCTGGAAGTGTTCGAGACCGCTGGCCGGGTATCGTCGTCCACCGTGGTCACCGACCTTGGCGCGATGGAAGAGGCGCGGCTGGCATCCTATGAGCAGGGCTATACCGCAGGCTGGGATGACGCCAGCGCGTCGCGCGCCGATGACCAGAGCCGGGTCCGTGCCGATCTTGCGCGCAATCTTCAGACCCTGAGCTTTACCTATCACGAAGCCCGCATGCACGTGCTGCGCGCGATCGAGCCTTTGCTGCTGGAAATGGTGGGCCGCCTGTTGCCCGAAATGGCGCGCGAGGCGCTGGCCCCGGTGGTGCTGGAAACCCTGATGCCGCTGGCCGAGCAGATGGCCGACGCCCCGGTGTCGCTGGTGCTGAACCCCGCCGCGCGGCCCGCGGTCGAGGCCCTGCTGGAACAGGCCACCGGCCTGCCGTTGCACCTGACGGAAGAGCCAACCCTGGGCGAGGGTCAGGTTTATCTGCGGCTGGGCGACTGCGAAACCCGCATCGACCTTGACCGCGCCACTGCCGAAATCACCGCCGCCGTGCGCGGCTTCTTCGGTCTTTCCGAAAAGGATGCCTCTGATGGATGACAGCGTTGACGCCAACCCGTTTTCGCAAGTGCCGATCGAGATCACGATCTCGGTCGGCAAGGCCCGCCCGCAGGTGCGCGAGCTGTTGCGCCTGCAACGCGACGCGGTGCTGACCCTTGATCGGCGGGTTGATGATCCGGTCGAGCTTTACGTCGGCGATCGCCTGATCGCGCGCGGCGAACTGCAGGAACTCGAGGGCGATCAGGCCGGGCAACTGGCGGTGCGCCTGACCGAGGTTGCCAATCTGCGCGGTGGGTTGTGAGCCGTCTTGCCCTTCTTTCCGGCCTGCTGATCATCCTTGCGGGGCCGCTGGCGGCGCAGAACCTGTCGCTCGATCTGGGCGGCGGCTCGCTGAGCGCGACCAGCATCCAGTTGCTGGCACTGATCACCGTGCTCAGCCTGGTGCCGGGCCTCGCGGTGATGGTGACCTGCTTTCCCTTCATCGTGACGGTGCTGTCGATCCTGCGCCAGGCGATCGGGCTGCAACAATCGCCGCCCAACATGCTGATCGTCAGCCTGGCGCTGTTCCTGACCTGGTATGTGATGGATCCGGTCTTCACCGAGGCCTGGGTGAAAGGGCTCGACCCGCTGTCGCGCGGGACCATCGATCTGCAAACCGCGATTCCGGCAACCCTGGCGCCGTTCCGCACCTTCATGGCGGCGCGGATGGACGGCGACACCTTCGCGGCCCTGCAAGCGCTGCGCCCGGGCGAGGTGTCGGCCATCGCCGATGCGCCGCTGTCGTTGCTGGTGCCATCATTTCTGCTCAGCGAAATTCAACGCGCCTTCGAGATCGGGTTCCTGATCTTCCTGCCGTTCCTGATCATTGATCTGGTGGTGGCGGCGGTTCTGATGTCGATGGGGATGATGATGGTGCCCCCGGCGATCGTATCCTTGCCGTTCAAGCTGGCATTCTTCGTGGTGGCCGACGGCTGGAGCCTGATTTCCGGCGCGCTGGTGCGAAGCTATTTCTGACCGGCTTTCGCGACGCCCGCGCAGGGGGCTTCGCCATCTTGCGCCGTGGCCCCCGGAAATTCGCAAATTGGCCGCTGTCGCCGCCCGAGGGCAGCCCATCCCTGCGTGCTGCGCCGTCTGACTCCGGTGCCCGCCCCGGCCCATGGCACGCCAGCGACGCGGGCCAACCGGCGGTGATCGAACCCTACCGCACCATGAATTCGGCGTGCAGCGCCCCGGCGGCGTTGATGCTTTTCAGGATGTCGATCATGTCATGCGGGGCCACGCCCAGAGCATTCAGCCCGGCGACGACTTCCGACAGGTTGGTGCCATCGGCGATTTCGGCCAGCCCGGTGCCGTTGGCGTTGTCGATCTGCGCCGTGGTGCGTGGCACCACGATGCTGTCGCCAATCGTGAATGGATTGGGCTGCACCACGATGGGCGATTCCTCGATTCTGAGCGTCAGGTTGCCCTGCGCTACCGCCACCCGGCTGATGCGCACGTCCGCGCCCATCACGATGGTGCCCGAACGTTGATCCACCACCACCCGCGCCCGGGTTTCCGGCTCGACGCCCAGATTTTCGATCCGCCCGATGACATGCGCGGGTGACGCCATATGGGCGGCGGCAAGATCGAGCGCCACGGTTCCCGAATCCATCATCAGCGCGATGGGACGGCCGAATTCCCGGTTGATCACGGCTTCGATCCGTCCTGCGGTGGTGAAATCGGGGGTACGCAGCGCCAGCCGCAGCGAGGTCAGGCCGCTGAAATCGAACTCGACTTCGCGTTCCACCCGCGCCCCGGCGGGAATCGTGCCTGCGGTGGGCACACCCTGCACTACCCGCGCCGCAGCCCCCTCGGCCGAAACGCCACCGGCAATGATGGTGCCTTGCGACACCGCGTAGATCTGGCCATCGGCGCCATTCAGCGGGGTCATCACCAGGGTGCCGCCAAGCAGGCTTTTGGCGTCACCGATGGCGGAAACCGTGACATCGATCTGGCTGCCGGCGCGGGCAAACGGCGGCAGGGTTGCGGTCACGAAAACGGCCGCCACGTTCTTGGGTCGATAGGACTCGCCCGCGACATTCACTCCCAGCCGTTCCAGCAGGTTCGACATGATCTCTTCGGTGAAGGGCGCGTTGCGGATGCCGTCGCCGGTGCCGTTCAGCCCCACGACCAGACCGTAACCGACCAGATCGTTGCCGCGCACCCCGTCGAACTCGACCAGATCCTTGATCCGGATCGGACTTGCGGTCGCGGGCAGGGCGAAACAGAAAAACAGCAGGACAAGGCGGATCATCTGAGGAAATCCATCAGGTTCAGGCGCGACAGGCGCGCGGTGATCGCATAAAGCGTCTCGAGCTGGGTCTGGGTCGCTTCCAGCCTGGTGGCAGACTCGTAGGGGTCAACCTCGACCATGGCGGCTCGGGCAATCTGCAGTGTGGAACTTTCGGCGGCGTTGCGTGCAGTTGCCGCCTCGATCTGCGCTTCGACCATACCCAGACCCGCCGCGAGGTCGGTCCGACCGGTCTGGCTGGCGATCAGGCTTTGACCGGCGCGCCGGGCCAGATCGGTTCGCGCCACCGGGGCACCGGCCAGCGCGCCACGATCCAGCAGCGCCGCCATGGCAAGGCCCTTCATGGTGTCGCGAAGCGCCGGATCCAGCGCCGTGATGGCAAGGGCTGCGGCCTCGTTCGGGGCGATCGGTACGCTGTCCAGCGGGTTCGCGCCGAGGTAGGCCGTGGCGGCAAAACCGCCCGGATCATCGAACCAGGCCGATACCGCCGCCTCCACGTCGGCGGCGGATACTGCCCCGAGCATCGCGGTCTCGAGCGCGGCAAGAATGGTTTCGGAGTCGGTCAGCGCCGGGCGATCGGTGGCTTGCCCGGCAAACAGCGTGCGCTCACCGACCCGGGTGTTCAGCGCCGACACCACGGTCTCGAACTTCTGCCGGGCATCCGCGCCCAGAATCGCAACCTGCGCTTCCTGACCGGACGCCAGGGGTTGCAGCAGGGCCGGGGCAAGATCCGAGGCCAGCCCGTCGATCGTGGTCAGCGCGGTCTGCATCGCCGCCGCGCGCAGCGCCGCCTCGGTCGTGGCACCGTCATAGGCGCGCAAACGGGCCAGCGACCCGTCGAGCGCGCCAAGCGCGGCAAAATCACCGCCCACCCGACGGGCGGTGTCGGCGGCGTGGCCGGTGGTCATCTCGGCTGTCAGGGTCTGCAGATCGCCCTTCAGGGCCGCGTTCTGCCGCCGCAGCATGAGCGATTGCGCCAGATCGCCAATCGAGATCAGAGTCATGTCACATCCCCAGCAAGATCTTGATCATGTCATCCACGGTCTGCACCACCTTGGCGCTGGCCGAATAAGCCTGTTCGATCAGCAGAAGCTTCTGCATTTCCTGATCGGTATCGACCCCGTTCTCGAGCTCCTGCTGTTTCAGCGTGTCGGCCTTGGCAGAGGCAAAGCTGGCTTCGGCCTCAGCGCCAAGCCGGGCTGAGGCCACGCCTGACAGCAGATCCGTCGCCAGGGCGGAAAAGCTGCGTGCACCGGCCATGAAACCGCCCGACACCGGCTGGCGCGGGGCGATCAGGGCCGATTGCAGGGCCGTCAGCAGGGTCGAATTGCCGGGCGGGCCAACCGCTGCCGCCCCCAGCCCGTCGCGCAAGCGCCACAGCGCGCCACCCTGAGCCGGATCGACCAGGGAACTGACCATCAGGCGCTGGGCAAGGCCAACCTCGTTGGCCGGATCGAAGGCCGCGCCGACGTCGGTGAACAGGCCGGGATCGCCCGGTGCGCGCGTCGCATCCAGGGCGGGATCGGCAAAACGCCCGACCAGATCGCGCGCCACCGCGTCGAGCCGGGCCTGCGCTTCGGGGGCCAGATCGTCGCGCACCGCAAACTGCGCCGCCAGAGCACCGCCGCCGATCATGCTGGCGGCACCCGCGGTGGCGGTGGGCTGGCCGTTCAGCGTCAGGCCCGAGAGGCTGCCTGCGGCCAGGCTCATGTCGGCGGTGATCAGGCCGACCGGGGTGAAGGCGAACACCGCCGGGTGGCCATCAAGCAGTTGCGCCCCGCCGGTGGTATAGAGGGCAATCTGGCCATGGTCGCGCGCAACCTCGCGCAGCGGCACGATGGCGGCAATCTGATCGATCAGTTGCTGGCGCTGGTCCATCAGGGCCGAGCCATCGCGCCCGGCGCTATTCTGCGTCAGAATGGCGGTGTTGAGATCGGCCACCTGGGCCAAGGCATCATTGAGTTGCGCGACCTCGGCCGCGATCCGGTTGTCGGCCGTAGCGCGGGCGGCCTGGATATCGCTCGCTACCGACCCGATCTGGGTCACGATCGCCTGGGCGGCCCCCAGCACATTGGCCAGTCGTGCCTCTGAGTCGGGACGGCTGGCAGCCTCGATCAGGGCGGCATCAAGGTCCGCGATGCGGGCGCCAAGCGAAGTTGCACTGTCGGGAGTGCCCAGAGCTGCCTCGAGTCGGGTGAAAAAATCCGCCCGCGTCGCGCGATCACCAACCGCCGCGTCGGCCACCCGGCGATCCGACAGCAGCACCTGATCGACCACCCGGGTGATCCCGGTGACCGAAACCCCACGTCCCGCGCCACCGACCGACTGCGTTGCCAGAACCAGCTCGCGCCGGGCGTAGCCTTCGGTCATGACATTGGCGACATTGGCCGAGACCAGTTCCGCCGCGCGGGCCGAAGCGGTCAGGCCGGACAGGGCGTTGGACAGGGCGATCGCGATGCTCATGGCCAGGACCCCGCCTTACCGCTTGATATTGGTGGTTTCCTGCAACATCTCATCGACCGTCTGAATCACCTTGGCGTTCGAGGAATAGGCGCGCTGGGTCTGGATCAGGTGGGTCAGTTCGGCCGCGACATCGGTGGTCGAACCTTCCCTTGTGTAGCCCTCGATCGCGCCGGTCGGGCCATCACCTGCATCCCACAGGAAGAACGACCCCGATTGGGGCGAGATCTGATAGGTCTGGTTGTCGAGTGCGATCAGCCCGTTCTGATTGGCCACGTCAACCAGGGGAATCTGATAGAGGGTGCGGGTAAAGCCGGTGTCATAGGTGGCGGTAAGGTAGCCGTGCTCGTTAACCTCGACCATCACCAGATTGCCGACCGGCGAGCCGTCCTTGGTGATCGCGGTGGGCGCGAAGCTGTCGGAAAGTTGGGTCAGACCATTGGGATCGCCGGGTTTGCCGATGGTCATGCTCAGAGGGCCGCCAGCCACCGTGAGCGCGAGGCTGCCGGTAACCGGATCATAGGCTCCGCCGGATACTGTCGTGACCGAGGCCAGGGTGCCACCGCTTTCGCGGGTATCGTCGAACACCAGGGTATATTCGCCGATCACCGCGCCTTCCTGGGCGGAATCGCGGATCACCATCGTCCACTCGTTGGAAGATCCGCTGGCCGGGATCGTCGGGGTGAAAGTGATGTCGAGGGTTGAAGATGTGCCGAGGTTGCCGAAGTATTCAACCGACAGTGGCAGCGCGGTGCCGTCGGCACCCGCCGCAGTGTGGGTGGCGGGCAGATTGACGCCCAGCCGCATCGCGGTGGTCGGATCACCGGCCTGCTGATTGGTATTGATGACCACCGGCTCAAGCCCCGCGATGGTATCGCGCGGCAGCACCGGAATCGAGCCATCGGCATTGGCGGGCCAGCCCAGCAGCACCAGCCCCGAACTGGTGCGCAAGACCCCGTTGGCGTCAGGATAAAAAGACCCGGTCGTCGTCATCATCATGGATCCGTTGCCGCCACTGCCATCAAGTGCAGTGGCGTCGGTGACCGGAATCATGCCCCGCCCCGACACCGCAAGGTCGAGCGCGTTCGAGGTGGACATCAACGCGCCGCGCTCGTCGATCAGGCGCACCGTCGAGGCGCGCACCCCACCTGCCGAATAGCTGCCCGATCCCGGCGCGGACGTGATGACCATGCTTTCGAAATCGGTGGCCACCCGCTTGTAGCCGAAGGTGCCGGAATTCGCGATATTGTCGGAGATGGCTGCAAGCTGGGTGGCATTGGCGTTGAGCCCGGCCACCCCGGCATTGAGCGCGGAGGAAATCGTCATCGGTTGCCGCCTTTCTGCTGCTTCGACTTCGTGATCGAAACTGGAGGCGGCGGCTTAAGATCGGCCTAACAGATAAAATGCGACATATTCAGCGGTCGCGGCGCAGCAGGATGACCTCGATCCGGTTGTTGCGCACCGCCGTCGCATCGGCGGTCACCGGCTTGCGGTCGGCGTAGCCGGTGACGCGCTGCACCCGCTTGCCGGGCAGACCCGCCGTTTGCAGCAGGTCGCGCGTGGCTTGCGCCCGGGCCGCCGACAGATCCCACACCGGGTTGTCGATCAGGGTGATCGGATAGGATTTGACATGGCCGTTCACCGCCAGGTCGTTGGTCGCAAGGGCCAGAACCTCGGCCAACATCCGGGCCACGTCGCGCATGATCGGTTGCGGCTCGGCCGTGCTATCGACAAACAGCGTGGCGTCGGGCAGATCGAAAACTTCGATCACCAGCCCCTCGTCGGTGACTTTGGTCACGACATGGCGCCGGACCGCCTGCATCGTCATGCTCTCGCCACCAAGGGCCGTCAGCGCCTTCTCGACGGCCGCCTGTTGGGCCGCAAGCTCGGCCTTGGCGGCGTCGTTCAGGCCGGTGGCCTTGTTGCCCGCGGTCGGATTCCGGTTCGACGCTCCGGTGCCACTGCGGGCGAGGGTATCCTCGGAAAAGATGCTGTCGCCGCCAAAGGCACCATCGGCCCCGCTTGAGGTGCGGCTGATCGGGATGGTTGGCGAAAAGAAATCGGCGATTCCCTTGCGTTGTTTTTCGTCGGTCGCGCCCAGCAGCCACATCAACAGGAAGAAAGCCATCATCGCGGTCACGAAATCGGCGTAGGCAACTTTCCACGCCCCACCGTGGTGGCCGCCACCCGAGATGATCTTCTTGCGTTTGATGATGACTGGCGCGGCATTTGATTGCCCGGCCATTCACACACCCATTCCTAACACCCAGGTTCAGGGATAGCGCATCTCCGTCAACGCGGGCTTAACCGATCCAATTGTCGCGATATTCCGGCTCCGGGGCGAAGGTAGTGCCAAGGTCGGGTGCAGTTCCCGGCGCGGCGCGCAGAATCGTCTTTGACCGCTAATTCGCGTCAAACCGGGCCAGCAAAGCCTTGTGGCGGGCGGTGAAATCCGCCCGCACCAGAATCGGCGGGCGCAGATGGATTTCCAACCCAACCATCACGGCGGCGGCCGGTCGGCCAAACAGTCGGTCAGCCTCGGCATGGGCAAAGCCCGCGATCTTCACCGCTTCCAGCCAGGCAGAAATGCGATCGGCCACCTTGATCGCCTTCTTGATTGGTGGCGGCAGAACCGCTGGCAAGCCAAATCGGATATGCACCGCCGCAGCCAGGCGGGCGTCGAGTTCAGCGTAACCCGGACCCACCGCCGCCTTTACCGGGCTGATCATGTCGCCGATGACATATTCCGGCGCGTCATGCAGCAAGGCGGCCAGCCGCCAGCGGGCCGGTTGCGCCGGGTTCATCCGGCCAAAGATTTCCTCGACCAGCAGCGAATGCTCGGCCACCGAATAGGGCCAGTCCCCGGCGGTCTGGCCGTTCCAGCGCGCCACGAACGCCAACCCGTGGGCAATATCCTCGATCTCGATATCGACCGGGGTCGGATCCAGCAGATCGAGCCTGCGGCCCGACAACATGCGCTGCCAGGCGCGGGGAGGCGGGACCATGGCAATTCTTTCAATCGCTCACCGACAGGTGCGGACCAGATCTGTAACGCCGATCGCGGGATCCGGCAATATGGCGAAAAAACAATTTGTTCAATGTGTTGAACTCCGATCCAAGGACAACGGCATCGTGCGCCGAAGTGGTTTGCCAAAGCCGCCGGGCGGCGCGACACTTGGTGTCAGTGGTGGGCCGGATCGACCGGTGCCTCCGCCCGAAGCCAAAGGAGAACCCAATGTTCAAACGTTTGTTGACGCTGGCGGCTCTGTTCGGTGCCGCAGGTGCTGCGCTGCCCCTTCACGCCCAGGCTGCCTGCACCAACCGCAGCGCCCTGATCGAGCAACTGATGGGGCGCCACTCGGAAGAACTTTCGGCGCTGGGCTATCAGACCGGGGCGCAGGTCATGGAAATCTGGTCCTCGCCCAAGACCGGCACCTGGACGGTGCTGATCACCCATCCCGACGGGATAAGCTGCGTGGTGGCCAGCGGCACCAACTGGACGCAGCACATCTTCACGCCGCTGCCGCCCGGGGTCGGAAGCTGATCCCGGCGCGATTGCCGTCGGCTGTCATCGGTGCTAAATGGTCGCGCAAATGTGCGACCATTTAGGATTTTCAACCAATGACAAAGCATACCGCCGCCGACTACATCGTCAGGAACATCGGACTGGCCGATTTCGGGCGCAAGGAACTGACCATTGCCGAAACCGAAATGCCCGGCCTGATGGCGCTGCGCGCGGAATATGGCACCACCAAGCCGCTGAAAGGCGCGCGCATTGCGGGCAGCCTGCACATGACGATCCAGACTGCGGCGCTGATCGAGACCCTGGTGGCGCTGGGGGCGGATGTGCGCTGGGCAAGCTGCAACATCTTCTCGACCCAGGATCACGCAGCGGCGGCGATTGCCGCAGGCGGCACGCCGGTGTTCGCGATAAAGGGCGAAAGCCTTGAGGACTACTGGGCCTATACCGACCGGATTTTCAATTTCCCGCAAGGCACCTGCAACATGATCCTCGACGATGGCGGCGACGCCACGCTTTACATCCTGCTGGGGGCGCGGGTCGAGGCGGGCGAAACCGATCTGATCGCGGTGCCAACCAGTGACGAAGAAGTTTGCCTGTTCAACCAGATCAGAAAGCGCCTTGCCGCCAGCCCCGGCTGGTTCACCACGCAGCGCGCCGCGATCAAGGGGGTGTCGGAAGAAACCACCACCGGCGTGCACCGGCTTTACGATCTGCACAAGAAGGGCCAACTGCCGTTCCCGGCGATCAACGTCAACGATTCGGTCACCAAGTCGAAATTCGACAACAAGTATGGCTGCAAGGAAAGCCTGGTCGATGGCATCCGCCGCGCCACCGACACCATGATGGCCGGCAAGGTGGCCGTGGTCTGCGGTTACGGCGATGTCGGCAAGGGCTGTTCCGCCAGCCTTCAAGGGGCCGGGGCGCGGGTGAAGGTGACCGAGGTCGATCCGATCTGCGCGCTGCAAGCCGCGATGGACGGGTTCGAGGTGGTGTTGCTGGAAGACGTGGTGGACAGCGCCGATATCTTCGTCACCACCACCGGCAACCGCGACGTGATCCGCATCGAGCATATGCGCGAAATGAAGGACATGGCGATCGTCGGCAATATCGGCCACTTTGACAACGAGATTCAGGTGGCGAGCCTTCGCAACCACAAATGGACCAACATCAAGGATCAGGTGGACATGATCGAGATGCCGAACGGGCATCGGATCATCCTGCTCAGCGAAGGCCGTCTGTTGAACCTTGGCAATGCCACCGGCCACCCCAGTTTCGTGATGAGCGCTTCTTTCACCAATCAGGTGCTGGCCCAGATCGAGCTGTTCACCAAGGGCGGCGAATACCAGCCCGGCGTCTATATCCTGCCCAAGGCGCTGGATGAAAAGGTGGCCCGCCTGCATCTGGCCAAGGTCGGCGCGAAACTGACCGAACTGCGCCCCGAGCAGGCCGATTACATCGGCGTGGCGGTGGCAGGGCCGTTCAAGGCCGATCATTACCGCTACTGAGGGCGCGTCCCCGGGTCGCGGGGCCCGGGGCCGATCCTGCCTGACAATTTCCTTGGCGCATGCCGATACATCCCCTAAGCTGCATGGGCACCACCAGACCGAACATCGGCGGGTGGCCCGGACGGTTTTGGAACGAGGAGCAAGCGGGAATGAGCAAGCGGGACGATCTTATCGCCAGATATGCCGATGATCTGCGCAACAAGTGCAAGGTGCAGCCCGATCTGGTGCTGCTGACCAAGGTAACCATCGGCTGCGGTCCGGCGATCTACAATGCCGACAGTGCCACCGTGGCGGGCAGCGATCCGTCGGAACTGGAGACCGTCAAGAAGAATTTCCTGATCAAGAAGCTGGGTCTGGCTGACAGCCCCGCGCTGATGGAAGCGATCGACGCCGTTATTGAGGCCTACGGCCGCTCCGAACGCAACAAATACCGCGCCGTGGTCTATTACCTGCTGGTCAGGCATTTCGGCAAGGAAGCGGTTTACAAGTAGCGCGAGCCTTGCTCTGAACCCCGATGCCCGCGCCAGTCGCGGGCATCTTGCTTAGCAAAACCCTGCCGCATTGGCTCAATTTCTGCCTAGTTGGAATTTGCCAGCGGGGCGCGCCCATTGTATATCTTTGGCCATAGGGCAGCACGCCCGAGACCTTTTCAGAACACGTGTGGTGCTAAGGGAGCACGTGGGGTGGATGGAGGGTCTCGATGGGGTCGGGGCCCTCCATTTTTTTCAGAACAGCGTCAGCACCGCGCCGATGATGGCGCAGCCGAACACGGCATGGCCGCCGTCGATCAGGGTCAGGGTGAACGGTCGCCCCGAGCATTGCCGGTGTCCCGGATCATGCCAGAAAGCCGCGTCTGCGCCAAATCTTATCAGGCAGAAACCCCGCCCAGATCGCAGATGATCCGCCATTCTTCAGGCGTGACCGGCTGCACCGACAGCCGCGAATTGTTGACCAGAACCATGCCCGCAAGACCCGGATGCGCCTTGCAGGTTTCCAGCGTTACCGGGCAGACCAGCGCCTTTACCGTGCGGATATGCACGCAATCCCAACGCGGATCGTCGGTGGTGCTGTCGGGCGCGCTGGTGGCGCTGACCTCGACAATGCCGACGATTTCCTTGCCGACATTGGAATGGTAGTAGAACCCCAGATCGCCAAGCTGCATCAGGCGCATGTTGTTGCGGGCCTGATAGTTGCGCACCCCGTGCCATTCCTCGCCCGCCGCGCCGCGCGCCACCTGCTGATCCCAGCTCCAGGTGGCGGGCTCGGATTTGAACAGCCAGGTGCGCATCAGCCGATCACCTTTTTCCACGCCTCAAGCCGCACCGCGCTGAACAGCCCGGCCTTGGCATAGGGGTCGCCAGCCGCCCAAGCCTGGGCAGCGGCGAGGTCGGGCAGATCAAGGATCAGCAGCGATCCGGCCATCTGTCCGGCACCATCAAGAAACGGCCCGGCTTGCAGCACCGCGCCGGTGGCCTTGATATAGGCAAGGTGCGCCTCGCGGTTGGCAAGGCGGGTGGGCAGCGCACCGGGCTTGTCGGTGCAGATCAGGGCATAAAGCGGCATGGTCATTCCTCTTTCAGGGGGCGCGACATCAGGCGGGAAATCGCCTCGGCGATGGTCAGGATATAGCCGGTGACCAGCGCCACCATTTCGGTAATCGGCATATCCGGGCGATCAGTTCTTGCCAGCGCGTCGATCGCCTGCGCGGTGGCCACGCCTTCAACAGTGGTGCGCGGATCGAATGCCTTGTTCTGTGCCAGCGCCACGCCATACGAGAAATTGCGCGATTGCGGCGAGGTGCAGGTCAGCACCAGATCGCCAAGGCCCGACAGCCCGGCCAGGGTCTGCGGCTGCGCCCCCCGCGCCACGGCAAAGCGCAGCATCTCGGCATAGCCACGGGTCATCAGCGCGGCGCGCGCGCTGTCACCCAGCCCCGCCCCGATCACCAGACCGGCGGCAATGGCGATCACGTTCTTCAGCGCCCCGCCCAGTTCGGCCCCGGTCACATCGGTGCTGCGGTAAAGCCGGATCGTCGGGTTGGCCAGCAGGTGCTGCAAACGCTCGCCCACGTCCGGATCGGCGCAAGCCAGGGTCAGCGCCGTCGGCAGGCCGCGCGCAATGTCGGCGGCAAAGCTGGGGCCGGTCAGCAGCGCCACGCGTGCTGTCGGGCAGGCCCGCGCCACCACCGCCACCGGGCCAAGGCCAAGGTTGCGGTCCACCCCCTTGCAGCAGGCGATCAGGGTCTTGCCCGCCAGCACCGCGGCATGGCGATCCAGAAAGCCCGCAAGCTGCTGCATCGGCACCGCCAGCAGCACGATGTCGGCTTCCAGCGCCTGAGCCAGCTCGGCGCTTACCGCGAGATCAGGCGGCAGGCGCACGTCGGGCAGATAGCGGGCATTGCAGCGGCTGGCGGCGATCTGCGCCAGCGCCGCAGGGTCGCGCCCCCACAGCGTCACCCGCCGCCGCCCGTTTGGGGCCAGCGCAATCGCCAGGGCGGTGCCAAATGCCCCGGCTCCCAGAACCGATACCGCAGGTGGTTTCATGCCTTGGCCCCCTTCTTGCCCGACCCGATCAGGGCCGGGCTGGTGGTATCAAGTGGCCAGCGCGGGCGGGCGGCAAGCGCCATCCCGTCGCGGCCCCCGGCACGAAAACGCTCGATCCCGGCCCAGGCGATCATCGCGGCGTTGTCGGTGCACAGCGCCAGCGGCGGGGCCAGAAAGCGCACCCCTGCGCTGGCACAAACCGTCTCCAACATCGCCCGAATAGCGGTATTTGCCGCCACCCCACCGGCCACGGCACAGGCGGGCACCTGCGCCTGCGCGAGCGCGCGGCGGGTCTTTTCGCCCAGCACCGCCACCACCGCCGCCTGAAACCCGGCGCAAAGGTCGGCGCGGTCCTGCATGGTGATCCCGCCCTGCGCCGCCACCAGCCCGTCGCGCGTCCGCAGCACGGCGGTTTTCAGCCCGGAAAACGACATGTCGCAGCCGGGCCGGTCCAGCAGCGGTCGCGGCAGGGCAAAGCGGCGCGGATCGCCGCTGCGCGCCTGCTCCTCGACCGCAGGCCCCCCCGGTTGCGGCAGGCCCAGCAGTTTGGCCACCTTGTCGAAGGCCTCGCCCGGCGCGTCGTCGATCGACCCGCCCAGCCGGGTGAAATCGTCCGCCCCCGCCACCCGCAGAAACTGGCAGTGCCCGCCCGAGACCAGCAGCATCAGATAGGGAAACGCCAGCCCGTCGGTCAGGCGCGGGGTCAAGGCATGACCGGCCAGATGGTTCACGCCCACCAGCGGCAGGCCGGTGCCGGCGGCGATGCCCTTGGCCAGCATCACCCCGGCCAGCACCCCGCCGATCAGCCCCGGCCCGGCGGTGACGGCAATGCCATCCAGCGCCGCGAGATCCAGCCCGGCCTCGGCCAGCGCGGCTTCGATACAGTGATCCAGCCGCTCGGCATGGGCGCGCGCCGCCAGTTCCGGCACCACCCCGCCAAACGCTGCGTGCAGCGCCACCTGCCCGACCACGACCGATGCCAGAATTTGCGCCCGCTGCCCCGGCACGGCGCGCACCACCGCCGCAGCGGTATCGTCGCAACTGCTCTCGATGCCAAGGAAGGTCAGGCTTTGCATGGGCTTTCCGTTGCCACCAGGATCACTCGCAGGTAACACCGCAGCCATGGCCAGACAATCCCGCCTTCCGCCGTTTCTGCTGACCCGCCCTGCCGCGCAGGGCGACCGCTTTGCGCGCGCACTGCGGGCGCGGTTCGGGGCGGGGATCGAAATTATCGACTCACCGCTGCTTGCGCCGCGGTTCCTGACGCCCGCGCTGCCCGCGCGCCGCTTTCAGGCGCTGATCTTCACCTCGCAGACCGGGGTCGAGGCCTATCGGCGGATCGCGGCCGATCCGGCGCTGGTCGGGGTGCGGCAAGCCTGGTGCGTGGGCGACCGCACCGCCGCCGCCGCGCGCGAAGCCGGGCTGGCAACGCTGTCGGCGCAGGGCGACGCGGCGGCGCTTGCGCAGGCGATTGCCAGCGCCCGCCCGCCCGGCCCGCTGCTGCATCTGCGCGGCCAAGAGGTGCGGGGTGATCTGGCAGCAAGTCTCGAATCCGCTGGAATAGAGACCTATTCCGTCATCGTTTATGCCCAGGCTCCGCAACCGCTGACGGCTCCAGCCATGGCCGCGTTGCAAACTGATGTGGCGCTGTTGGTGCCGCTGTTCTCGCCCCGGACGGCGGCGCTGTTTGCCGCCGCAACCCGCCAGATCGACCTTCGCGCCCGGCTGTGGCTGGCCAGCCTGTCGCCCGCCGTCGCCGCCGCCACTGCGGATTTGCCCTGTGCGGGCCATGTCATTGCCGCCCGTCCGGATGCGGCAGCGATGATCACATCGCTGGCAGGGCTGATTGACGCAGCCGCGCAGGCTTGAGACCTGCGGCGCTAGCTATTAGGTAACATGAGGACCGCCATGATTGACCACAAACCGGAAAGGCACGCCGATGACCGAACCGCGCGCTCGAAAAGGGGCCAAGGCCAGCCAACCTGAGGCGACCGATGCCGTGATTCTGCCCGAGCCGCCCGTTGCCGAAACCCCAAATGCTGCCGAAAGAGACATGCCCGAATCGCCCGCGCCGGTCGATTCGCAGCCCGTCGCGCCGGCAACCACCGCGCCCCACCAGCGGCGGGCGGGCGGTGTGATCGCGCTGCTGGCCGGGGGGGCGATTGCCGCCGTGCTGGGGTTTGGCGCTGCACGTTTCGCGGTTCCCGATGGCTGGCCGCTGGCTGCCACCGGCCCGCTGGAGGCGCGCCTGACCGAACAGGGCGATGCACTGGCCGCGCTGACCGGCGCGCTCGACTCGGTCAAGGCCGACCTTGCCACCCGCCCGAGCGAAGATCGCGTGATCGCTCTGGAGGCGGCGGTGGTCGAAGCCAACGCCCGGCTGGATGCCGACCGGGCCGCGCCGGGGGCCGATACGATCGAGCCGCGTCTGGCCGCTCTGGAAGCCGCGCTTGCCAGGCTGGAGGCGCAGCCCACCGTCGCGGCCGGCGTATCTGCCGCGCTTGCCGGCTTTGCCAACGATCTGGCTGCGTTGCACGCCGAGCTTGACGCGCGGAAGGGGGTCGAGGCTGCGGCATCGCAGGCCGTCGCGGCCCAGGCGGCGGCGCTCAAGGCCGAAGCCGCCGCCACCGCCGCGCTGGCGCAGGTGCAGGCGGCGGTGACAAGCGGCGCACCCTTTGCCGAGGCGCTGACCGCGCTGCAAGACGCCGGGCAGGAAATTCCGCCCGCCCTGAGTGCGGCGGCGGATGGGTTGCCGACTTTGGCGGCGCTGCAAGCAGGCTTTCCCGAAGCCGCGCGCGCCGCGCTGGATGCCGCACTACGCGCCGACATGGGCACATCGCTGACCGATCGGATGACGGCCTTTCTGCGCACCCAGACCGGGGCGCGATCGCTGACGCCGCGCGAAGGCACTGACCCGGATGCCGTGCTGTCGCGCGCCGAAGCAGCGCTGCTCGGCGGTGATCTGGCCGGGGCGCAAGCTGAGATCGGGGCTTTGCCGCCTGAAGCCCAAGCTGCGATGGCCGACTGGCAGGCGCTGGCCGAACGCCGTCTCGCCGCAACCGATGCCCTCGCCGCGCTGGTCGCGGCCATGGCCAAACCATAGGGGGGCGCGATGATCTGGTCTTTGCTCAAGGTTGTGCTGTTTGTCGCCATCATCGCCGGGCTGACCTTCGGGGCCGGGATGCTGTCCGACACCGGCGGCGGCATGCGGGTGGCAGTGGCGGGCTACGAGTTCAGCCTTGGCCCGTTGCAGGCGCTGATCGCGGCGCTGCTGCTGGTGGTCGCGATCTGGCTGGTGATGAAGCTGGTCGGGCTGGTGGTGGCGGTGCTGCGCTTTCTGAACGGCGACGAGACCGCGATTTCGCGCTATTTCGACCGCAACCGCGAGCGCAAGGGCTATCAGGCGCTGGCCGAAGGCATGATCGCGCTGGCTTCGGGCGAGGCCCGGGTGGCGCTGTCGCGCGCCCGGCGCGCCGAGAAATATCTTGCCGCTCCCGCGCTGACCACCCTGCTGACGGCGCAGGCCGCCGAACTGGCGGGCGACGGCAAAGCCGCGTCCGAGGCTTACAAGGCCCTGCTTGGCGATGACAAGACCCGCTTTGTCGGGGTGCGCGGCCTGATGCTGCAAAAGATTGCCGAAGGCGATAGCGATACCGCGTTGAAGCTGGCCGAAAAGGCCTTTGCCATGAAGCCGCGCCACGCCGAGACCCAGGACATCCTGCTACGCCTGCAGGCCGGTCACGCCGACTGGAAGGGGGCGCGCGCCACGCTGGGGGCCAAGCTCAAGGCTGGCACCCTGCCGCGCGATGTGTTCCGCCGCCGCAACGCGGTGCTGGCGCTGCAAGAGGCGCGCGCGGTGATCGACGAGGCCAGCAGCATCGAGGCCCGCGA
>CAYQPD010000016.1:0-32996 GCA_964419305.1 uncultured Rhodobacter sp. | reverse complement strand
GGGCCGCGCAGCACCCGGTCGCCGTGCTGGCGCGCCCCTCCCCTTGTGGGAGGGGATGGGGGAGGGGGCAGGCCGGATCATGTTCGAGATCGACGGCTGCTGCGCAATTGTCACCGGTGTTTTGCGACCAACCACCACCTTCGGGAATCTTTCCCTTGCCCTCGCTCCCCCCTTCCGCTACACGACGCCATCCACGGTTCCGGGGCGACTCGGAAACGTGGTTCATCATTGATCCACCAGGTTCAAGGTAACCCTGACCGCTGTTGCGGGGCCTTCTGGTGATGAAAAAAGGAAACGGCGCATGAACGCCACGGAACTGAAGACCAGGACGCCCGATCAACTGCGCGAGCAGTTGGTTGCGCTGAAGAAAGAGGCGTTCAACCTGCGCTTCCAGCAAGCCACCGGTCAGCTTGAGAACACCGCCCGCATGCGCAATGTCCGCCGCGACGCTGCCCGCATCAAGACGGTCCTGAACCAGAAAGCCGCCGCTGCGGCGGCAAACTGAGGAGCACGAGATGCCCAAACGTATCCTGCAAGGTGTCGTGACCTCGGACAAGAACGAACAGACCATCACGGTTCTGGTCGAGCGCCGCTTCAAGCACCCGCTGCTGCAAAAAACCGTCCGCAAGTCCAAGAAATACCGGGCCCACGACGCCGAAAACAAATTCAAGACCGGTGACACCGTCCGCATCGAGGAATGTGCGCCGATTTCAAAAACCAAACGCTGGACGGTGGTCGCTGAAGCCTCGGCTTGAGTCCCCCTTCCGGTTTGATCGAAACCCTGGGGCTGGGCCCCAAAGGTCGGGAGAAACCAAATGATCCAGATGCAGACCAATCTGGATGTAGCTGACAACTCCGGCGCTCGCCGGGTGCAGTGCATCAAGGTTCTGGGCGGCTCGCATCGCCGCTATGCTTCTGTGGGCGACATCATCGTGGTGTCGGTCAAGGAGGCGATTCCGCGCGGTCGCGTCAAGAAAGGCGATGTCCGCAAGGCCGTTGTCGTGCGCACCGCCAAGGAAGTGCGCCGTGAAGACGGCACCGCCATTCGTTTTGACACCAACGCGGCCGTCATTCTGACCAACCAGAATGAACCGCTGGGCACCCGGATTTTCGGGCCGGTGGTGCGCGAGCTGCGGGCCAAGAACTTCATGAAAATCATTTCGCTTGCGCCGGAGGTGCTGTGATGGCCGCCAAGCTGAAAAAGGGCGACAAGGTCGTGGTCTTGACCGGCAAGGACAAGACCCGGCAGGGCGAGATCCAGTCGGTCGATCCCAAGGCCAACAAGGCCGTGGTTGAAGGCGTGAACATCGCCATTCGTCACACCAAGCAAAGCCAGTCCCAGCAGGGCGGCCGGATCGCCAAGGCGATGCCGATCAATCTGTCAAATCTTGCGCTGCTGGACAAGAACGGCAAGGCCACCCGCGTCGGCTTTCGTATCGAGGGCGACAAGAAGGTGCGCTTTGCCAAAACCACCGGGGAGGCAATCTGATGCTTGACCAGGCAACCTATACCCCGCGCCTCAAGGCCGATTTCAACAGCCGCATCCGCGCCGCGTTGAAAGAGGAATTCAATTACACCAACGACATGCAGATCCCGCGTCTGACCAAGATCTGCCTGAACATGGGTGTTGGCGAGGCCGTGAAGGACACCAAGAAGGTGAAAACCGCAGCCGACGAGCTGACCCTGATCGCGGGCCAGAAGGCGGTCATCACCCACGCCAAGAACTCGATCGCCGGGTTCCGGGTGCGCGAGGACATGCCGCTGGGCTGCAAGGTCACGCTGCGCGGCGACCGCATGTATGAATTCCTTGACCGCCTGATCACGGTGGCCTTGCCGCGGGTGCGCGACTTTCGCGGCGTCAAGGGTTCCTCGTTCGACGGCCGTGGCAACTACGCCATGGGCCTGAAGGAACAGATCGTGTTCCCCGAGATCGAATTCGACAAGGTCGATGAAGTGCTTGGCATGGACATCATCATCTGCACCACCGCGAAGACTGACGCGGAAGCGAAGGCACTGTTGAAGCAATTCAACATGCCCTTCACCAGCTGATCGCGGGAGGAAAGAAGATATGGCGAAGAAATCGATGATCGAGCGCGAAACCAAGCGTCAGCACCTTGTCAAGGTTCATGCCGCCAAGCGTGCCGCGCTGAAGACGGTCGCGCGCAACCAGGAACTGCCGATGGAGCAACGCTTTGCCGCGCAGCTCAAACTGGCCGCACTGCCGCGCAACTCGGCCCCGTCACGGCTGCACAACCGCTGCCAACTGACCGGCCGCCCGCATGCGTATTATCGCAAGCTCAAACTCTCGCGCATCATGCTGCGTGACCTGGCCCAGTTCGGCCAGATCCCGGGCATGGTCAAGTCAAGCTGGTAAGGAGGTCGCACGATGTCGATGAACGATCCCCTCGGCGATATGCTGACCCGCATCCGCAATGCGCAGATGCGTGGCAAATCGACCGTCAAGACCCCGGCGTCAAAGCTGCGGGCATGGGTGCTGGATGTGCTGGCCGCCGAAGGCTACATCCGGGGCTATGAAAGTGCCAAGACCGATAACGGTCAGGGCGAACTGACGATCAGCCTGAAATACTTTGAAGGCGCTTCGGTGATCCGTGACCTGAAGCGGGTCTCGAAGCCGGGCCGCCGGGTCTATATGGGCGTGAAGGATATTCCGATCGTCCGCAACGGCCTGGGTGTCTCGATTGTCTCGACGCCGAAAGGTGTCATGTCAGATGCAGCAGCACGGTCCGCCAACGTTGGCGGCGAAGTGCTCTGCACCGTGTTCTGAGGAGGGGATAATGTCTCGTATCGGCAAGAAACCCGTCCCGCTGCCGCAAGGCGTGTCGGCCCAGATCACCGGTCAGTCGGTCGAAGTGAAGGGGCCGAAAGGCACCCGCAGCTTTCACGCGACCGACGATGTGACGCTGAGCCTCGAAGATGGCGCGGTGAAAGTCACCCCGCGCGGCACGTCCAAACGGGCGCGCCAGCAATGGGGCATGGTGCGCAGTCAGGTCGAAAACCTGGTCACCGGCGTGACCACGGGCTTTCGCAAGGAGATGGAAATTCAGGGCGTTGGCTATCGCGCCGCGATGACCGGCACGACCCTGAAGCTGTCGCTTGGCTTCAGCCACGACGTCATTTTTGAAGTGCCGGCGGGGGTTACCGTCACCACTCCGAAGCAAACCGAAATCACGGTGGAAGGCATCGACCAACAGCTTGTTGGCCAGGTTGCCGCGAACATCCGCGAGTGGAAGAAACCCGAGCCCTACAAGGGCAAGGGCATCCGCTACAAGGGTGAGTTCGTATTCCGCAAGGAAGGCAAGAAGAAGTAAGGGGCGAGAGAGATGGCGAACACGAAAAGAGAGCTGTTCCTTCGGCGCCGCCTGCGCGTGCGGAACAAGATCAAGGCGATGGCCAATGGGCGCATGCGCCTGTCGGTGCATCGGTCGAACAAGAACATCAGCGTGCAACTGATCGACGATGTGCGTGGCGTCACGCTGGCGGCGGCCTCGACCCTGGAAAAGGATCTGGGCCACTTCGGCAAGTGCAACGTCGAAGCCGCGACCAAGGTCGGGGCGACGATTGCCGAGCGCGCGAAGGCGGCGGGGGTCGAGACCTGCTATTTCGATCGCGGTGGTTTCCTCTTTCACGGCAAGATCAAGGCTTTGGCCGAGGCTGCCCGTGAAGGCGGCCTGAAGTTCTAAGGAGACGATGATGGCAAGAGAAGAAACCCGCCGCGACCATCGCGCGCCGCGCGACGAAAACCCGGAATTCGCCGATCGTCTGGTGGCGATCAACCGCGTGTCGAAGACCGTGAAGGGCGGCAAGCGCTTCGGCTTTGCCGCGCTGGTGGTGGTCGGCGATCAACGCGGTCGCGTGGGCTACGGCAAGGGCAAGGCCAAGGAAGTGCCCGAGGCGATCCGCAAGGCCACCGAACAGGCCAAGCGCCAGTTGATCCGGGTGGCGCTGCGCGATGGCCGCACCCTGCACCACGACATGGAAGGCCGTCATGGCGCGGGCAAGGTGGTGATGCGCACCGCCGTGGCCGGGACCGGCATCATCGCCGGTGGTCCGATGCGCGCGGTGTTCGAGATGCTGGGGTTGCAGGACGTGGTGGCGAAATCCATCGGTTCCTCGAACCCCTACAACATGATCCGCGCCACCATCGACGGTTTGCGTCACGAAGCCAGCCCCCGCCAGATCGCGCAGCGTCGCGGCAAGAAGGTGGCCGACATCCTGCACAAGCCTGAAGCCGAAACCGTGGAGGCCTGAGCATGACTGGCAAGAAAACGATTGTGGTGCAGCAGGTGGCCTCGGCCGCCCGCCGCCCCGCCATTCAGACTGCGACCCTCAAGGGCCTTGGCCTGAACAAGCTGCGCCGCACCCGCGAGCTGGAAGACACGCCTTCCGTGCGCGGCATGGTCGCCAAGATCTCGCACCTGGTGCGGATCGTCGAAGAGCGCGGGTAACACCCGTAGGGGCGCGGGCATCGCGCGCCTTCAACATGAACCGTGTTTGCCCCGGAAGTCGCTTTCCGGGGCAGTTCCGGGAACAGGAGAAGCGACATGAAACTGCATGAACTTCACGACAACGCCGGTGCCACCAAAAGCCACAAGCGCGTGGCGCGGGGGCCGGGCTCGGGCTCGGGCAAGACCGCCGGCCGCGGCATCAAGGGGCAGAAGTCCCGCTCGGGTGTGGCGATCGGTGGCTACGAGGGCGGCCAGATGCCGCTTTACCGGCGTCTGCCGAAGCGTGGCTTCACCAAGCCGAACGCCAAACACTATGCCGTGATCAATCTCGGCCTGATCCAGAAATTCATCACCGCCGGCAAGCTCGACGTGACCGCCGCCATCAGCGAAGACGCGCTGATCGCCGCCGGTCTGACCAAAAGCAAGCTCGACGGTATCCGGGTGCTGGCCAAGGGCGAAATCACTGCGGCGGTCACCCTGAACGTCACCGGGGCCTCGGCTTCGGCGGTTGAAGCGGTGGCGAAAGCGGGCGGCACGCTGACGGTGACCCCGGCGCTTGCGCCGCACGGCAAGTCGGTGCGCAAATCAGTTTAACGGTTGTGAGCGGTCGCAAGACCGCTTACATGAGCCTGATGTTTTCCCGCGCCGCCGACCGGAAAACGGTTCGGCGGTGCCGTCATGAAAGAGCACGGCATGGCATCTGCAGCAGAGCAAATGGCGGCGAACCTGAGTTGGGGCGCTTTGGGCAAGGCGACCGACCTGCGCCAACGCATCCTCTTCACCGTCGGGCTGCTGATGGTTTACCGTCTGGGCACCTACATCCCGGTCCCCGGCATCGACGGCACCGCCCTGCGCGAGTTCATGGCGACGGTCAGCACCGGCATCGGCGGCATCCTGAACATGTTCACCGGCGGCGCGATCAGCCGGATGGGGGTGTTCGCGCTTGGCATCATGCCCTACATCTCGGCCTCGATCATCATCCAGTTGCTGTCCTCGATGGTGCCGCGGCTGGAGCAGTTGAAGAAGGAAGGCGAGCAGGGCCGCAAGAAGATCAACCAGTACACCCGCTACGGCACCGTGCTGCTGGCCACCTTTCAGGGCTGGGGCATCGCGCTGTCGCTGGAAGCGGGCGATCTGGCACAGGATCCGGGGATGTTCTTCCGGCTGTCCTGTGTGGTGACCCTGGTCGGCGGCACCATGTTCCTGATGTGGCTGGGCGAGCAGATCACCGCGCGCGGCATCGGTAACGGCATTTCGCTGATCATCTTTGTCGGCATCGTGGCCGAGGTGCCGGCCGCGCTGGCGCAATTCTTTAGCCAAGGCCGCTCGGGGGCGCTGTCGCCCGCAGTGATCATCGGCGTGCTGGTGATGGTGGTGGTGGTGATCGGCTTCATTGTCTTCATGGAGCGGGCGCAGCGCAAGATCCACATCCAGTATCCAAGGCGTCAGGTCGGGATGAAGGTTTACGACGGCGGTTCGTCGCACCTGCCGATCAAGGTCAACCCGGCGGGGGTGATTCCGGCGATCTTTGCCTCCTCGCTGCTGTTGTTGCCGATCACGATTTCCGCGTTTTCGGGCCAGCAGACCGGACCGATCATGTCAACCGTGCTGGCCTATTTCGGCCCCGGCCAGCCGCTTTATCTGCTGTTCTACACCGCGATGATCGTTTTCTTCACCTATTTCTATACCGCCAACGTGTCGTTCAAGACCGATGACGTGGCCGAGAACCTGAAGAACCAGAACGGTTTCATTCCCGGTATCCGCCCCGGCAAGGCGACGCAGGCGCATCTCGATTACGTGGTGATGCGGGTGCTGGTGCTGGGGTCGGGCTATCTGGCGGCGGTCTGCCTGCTGCCCGAGATTCTGCGCAGCGAGCTGGCGGTGCCGTTCTACTTCGGCGGCACTTCGGTGCTGATCGTGGTGTCGGTGACGATGGATACGATCAACCAGATTCAGTCGCATCTGCTGGCCCACCAATACGAGGGGCTGATCGAGAAATCGCAACTGCGCGGCAAGAAGCGCACCGGCGCACGCACGCCCCCCACCCGGCGCTGAGGGCGGCTGATGGTCAACCTCATCCTGCTGGGGCCGCCCGGCGCGGGCAAGGGCACCCAGGCCAAGCATCTGGTCGAGACCCGCGGCATGGTGCAGCTTTCCACCGGCGACATGTTGCGCGAGGCCAAGACCTCGGGCTCGGCGATGGGGCGACGGGTGGCCGAGGTCATGGCGCGGGGCGATCTGGTGACCGACGAGATCGTGATCGGGCTGATCGAGGAAAAGATTACGGGCACGGCGGGCGGCGGATTCATCTTCGACGGTTTCCCCCGCACCCTGGCGCAGGCCGATGCGCTAGGGCAGCTTCTGGACAAGGCCGGGCAACGGCTCGATGCGGTGATCGCGATGCAGGTCGATGACGCGGCACTGGTGGCGCGCGTCACCGGGCGTTTTACCTGTGCCGCATGCGGGGCGGTCTATCACGACACGCTGCACCCGCCGCGGGTGGCCGGGGTCTGCGATGCCTGCGGCTCGACCCGTTTCAGCCGTCGCGCCGACGATACCGAAGCGGCGCTGAAGCAGCGGTTGATGGAATACTACAAGAAGACCTCGCCGCTGATCGGTTATTACTACGCCAAGGGCAAGCTGGCGGTGGTGGATGGGCTGGCCGAAATGGACGCGGTTTCGGCTATGATCGAAAAAGTTCTTGACAGCCCCAACTAAAGCCGGGCCGCGCCTTGACGGGCAGCGCTAAACCCCATAGATCACGGCGTCCCGCATGGGAATCGTCGGTGCGGCCGGGTCTGGCCCGACACCAGTTGTGAAAAAAGGTTCTGGCACTACGGAACCGCAACCAGAAGGAAGAAACGTTTGGCACGTATTGCTGGCGTCAACATTCCGACGGGGAAACGCGTCCCCATCGCATTGACCTACATCACCGGAATCGGCAACCATGTTGCGCAACAGATCTGCGCCTCGGTTGGCATTGACCTTTCGCGCCGCGTCAACGACCTGACGGACGCCGAAGTTCTGCAAATCCGTGAATACATCGACGCCAATCTGACGGTCGAGGGCGATCTGCGCCGCGAGACCTCGATGAACATCAAGCGCCTGATGGACCTTGGCTGCTACCGTGGCCTGCGGCACCGCCGCAATCTGCCGGTTCGCGGTCAGCGCACCCACACCAACGCGCGCACGCGCAAAGGTCCGGCGAAGGCTATCGCCGGCAAGAAGAAATAAGGGGCGCTGAGCATGGCACGTGACAAGACCCGTCTGAAGCGCAAGGAACGCAAGAACATCGCCGCCGGCGTTGTGCATGTGAACTCGTCGTTCAACAACACCAAGATCCTGATCTCGGATGTGCAGGGCAATGCGATCTCGTGGTCGTCCTCGGGCACCATGGGCTTCAAGGGCTCGCGCAAATCGACCCCCTATGCCGCGCAACTGGCGGCCGAAGACGCGGCGCGCAAGGCGCAGGAACATGGCATGAAAACCGTCGAGGTCGAAGTGCAGGGCCCCGGTTCGGGCCGTGAGTCGGCGCTGCGGGCCCTGGCGGCTGCCGGGCTGAACGTGACCTCGATCCGCGACGTGACGCCGATGGCGCACAACGGCTGCCGTCCGCCCAAACGCCGTCGCGTCTGAGGCAATTATTCAGGGTCGGGCCGTGCGGTTTCGCGCGGCCCGGTTTCGTCATTTCTGATCCTCGGGCGTCATCTGCTTAGGGACATGGGCAGAAGACAGGTATGGAGGCGTGAGCATGATCCACAAGAACTGGGCCGAATTGATAAAGCCGTCGCAACTGGTGGTAAAGCCGGGGCCAGACGCCACACGCACCGCAACGGTGATCGCCGAGCCGCTGGAGCGCGGCTTCGGCCTGACCCTGGGCAACGCGCTGCGCCGCGTGCTGATGTCTTCGCTGCAAGGCGCGGCCATCACCAGCGTGCAGATCGACAACGTGCTGCATGAATTCTCAAGCGTGGCCGGGGTGCGTGAAGACGTGACCGACATCGTGCTGAACCTCAAGGGCGTGGCCCTGCGGATGAGCATCGAAGGCCCGAAGCGGCTGTCGATTTCGGCCAAGGGTCCGGGCGTGGTGACGGCGGGCGATATTTCGGAAATCGGCGGGATCGAGGTTCTGAACAAGGATCACGTGATTTGCCACCTCGATGATGGTGCCGATGTGTTCATGGAACTGACCGTGAACAACGGCAAAGGTTACGTTTCCGCCGACAAGAACAAGCCGGAAGATGCGCCGATCGGGCTGATTGCCATCGACGCGATCTTTTCGCCGATCAAGAAGGTCTCTTACGAAGTGCAGCCCACCCGCGAGGGTATGGTGCTGGATTACGACAAGCTGACGATCAAGATCGAAACTGACGGCAGCCTGACCCCGGATGATGCCCTGGCCTACGCCGCCCGCATCCTGAAGGACCAGCTTTCGATCTTCGTCAACTTCGAAGAACCCGAGTCGGCGATGCGCCACGATGCCGACGACGGGCTGGAATTCAACCCGCTGCTGCTGAAGAAGGTTGATGAGCTGGAGCTTTCGGTGCGTTCGGCCAACTGCCTGAAGAACGACAACATCGTCTACATCGGCGATCTGATCCAGAAAACCGAAGCCGAGATGCTGCGCACCCCCAACTTTGGCCGCAAATCCCTGAATGAAATCAAGGAAGTGCTGTCGGGGATGCAACTGCATCTGGGGATGGAAGTGGAAGACTGGCCACCGGAAAACATCGAAGACCTGGCCAAGCGTTTCGAAGACCAGTTCTGAGAAATGGGGGGCGGCGACGCCGTCCGCCAAATGCCCGGAATGCCGGGGAAAACATGGGCATGATGCCCCAAGGTGAGCCGCCCATGCGAGGGTGGCCGGACAAAGCAAAACGAACCTAGGAGAGTAAGATGAACCACGGAGCCGGCTACCGCCGCCTGAACCGCACCCACGAACACCGCAAGGCGCTGTTTGCCAACATGGCCGGGTCGTTGATCGAGCACGAGCAGATCAAGACCACCCTGCCGAAAGCCAAGGAACTGCGCCCGATCATCGAAAAGCTGATCACCCTGGCCAAGCGCGGCGATCTGCACGCCCGCCGCCAGGCCGCCAGCCAATTGAAGCAGGACCAGTATGTCGAACGCCTGTTCGCCATTCTCGGGCCGCGCTACGCCAGCCGTCAAGGCGGCTATGTGCGGGTGATGAAGGCCGGTTTCCGCTATGGCGACATGGCCCCGATGGCGATCATCGAATTCGTCGACCGTGATCCGAATGCCAAAGGTGCCGCCGACAAGGCGCGCGTGGCTGCCGCCGAGGCCTGATCGACGGGTGACTTTCTGCACCGGGCCCGCCCTGGGGCGGGCCTTTTGCTTTGGGTCTGCGGCTAGATACGAACATTTTATTGTGCTGAAAACTTGCTTGTGGCGGGATTGGCTTTATCACCTTAAGGTTGTCATGGAATCACACCCGGTCGAAAAAGATATGCCCAGTCACAAAGGTATCGAGTTGGAACTTCACGAGCTCTCGCTGTTAGCCCCGTCCGGCTACTTCGTTGGTCTTCATATCCGTTTCACCTCGCCGCTGATGACGTTTCAGACTTACGATCAGGCCTGGACCGATCGCTATACAGAGCAGGGTTATGCGATGCGCGATCCGATGGTTGCCTGGGGATTTTCGACCGTCGGCTCCACCCGCTGGAGCAAGATGGGTGTGCCGGACACTTTCGGTATCCTCAAGCAAGCCGCAAGCTACGGGTTGGTCTACGGGGTCGCGGTTGCCTGTGGCCCGGTGTCGTCGCGCACCATCGCCGGTGCCGCCCGCGCCGACCGTGAGTTCACCGATCCCGAGATCACCAAAGTCGACGCGATCATCAACCGGCTGCACACCACCACGACGCCGCCGGACAGCTTGACCACGGCGCAAATCGAAGCCCTGCGGCTGATTGCGGCAGGAGACCGTCACACGGCTGCGGCCGCCAAGCTTGGCATCTCGGAAAGCGCGCTGAAGGCGCGGCTCAATTCCGGGCGCCTGCGGCTCATGGCGCGCACCACAGCCGAGGCCATTCAGCGCGCCAAGGATTACCGGCTGATTTGACAGGTCTCCACGCGTCGTCCGGGGCTTGGCATTACCTTAACCAAGCAGGAGGCCACGACCATGCAGACCACGACGCTTTCCTTTGCCAACATCCACAACCACGGCGAGCTTTTTGCGAACCTCTTTCGCGCCAGAAGGCAATCCTTCATCGTGCAGAACCACTGGGATCTGCCCGAAGCCATGGGGATGGAGTTCGACCAGTATGACACCCCGGCCAGTCGCTGGGTTGCGGTGCACGAAGGCGAGCAGATTCTGGCGGGTATCCGCCTGACCCCGACCACCGCGCGCTGCGGCATCTACAGCTACATGATCCGCGACGCGCAGCGCGGTCTGCTGGACGCAATCCCCGCTGACCTGCTGGATTTCGAGGCCCCGGTCGATCAGAATATCTGGGAATCGAGCCGGGTTTTCGTGTCACACGATACGCCGATGAAAATCCGCCGACTGGTGCACGCTCATCTGATCACCGAAATGATAAAGGCCGCGCACTCGGTCGGGGCAATTCGGGTGCTGGGGATCATCCCGGCCAACTGGCCGCGCTGGGCACCGCGTTGCGGCCTGACCATGGCGGCCGCAGGCCGGGTGCTGGATTTCGACGGCTACGAATCGCAGTGCGTCTCGATTCCGGTGACCGGAACCCTGCACTGACCTTGCCGCACCGGGCTTCCTGTGCCGCCGTGCGGTGGTGGCACAGGAGTCCTTTTCCCCGGCTGTCCAAGCGCGTAGTCTGCGGCCATGGCCGATCTTTTTGACACCGCTGCCCGCCCGGATTCCGAGACCCCGCGCCCGCTGGCCGACCGGCTGCGGCCGCAGTCGCTGGCGCAGGTGATCGGGCAGGGCAAGGTGCTGTCACCCGAGGGGCCGCTTGGCGCGATGCTGGCGGCGCACAGCCTGTCGTCGCTGATCCTGTGGGGGCCGCCGGGGGTGGGCAAGACCACCATCGCGCGGCTGCTGGCCGCCGAATCCGATCTGGCTTTCGTGCAGATCAGCGCGATTTTTACCGGCGTGGCGGACCTGCGCAAGGTGTTCGAGCAGGCCAGGATCCGCCGCGCCAACGGCCAGGGCACCTTGCTGTTCGTTGATGAAATTCACCGCTTCAACAAGGCGCAGCAGGACGGCTTTCTGCCCTGGATGGAGGATGGCACGGTCGTGCTGGTGGGCGCCACCACCGAGAACCCGAGTTTCGAGATGAACGCGGCGCTGATGTCGCGGGCGCAAGTGGTCGTGCTGGAACGGCTGACCCTGACCGATCTCGAACTGCTGGCGCAGCGCGCCGAGCAGGATATCGGGCGCGCCCTGCCGCTGACCGGGGCGGCGCGCGAGGCGCTGCTGGAAATGGCCGACGGCGACGGGCGCGCGGCGCTGAACCTGATCGAGCAGGTGATGGCGTGGAAGCTGAAGGCCCCGCTTGACCGTGACGCGCTGGCCACCCGGCTGATGCGCCGCGCGGCCAAGTATGACAAATCCGGCGAGGAACATTACAACCTGATCTCGGCGCTGCACAAATCGGTGCGCGGGTCAGACCCGGATGCCGCGCTTTACTGGCTGGCGCGGATGCTGGAAGGCGGCGAAGACCCGCGCTTTCTGGCCCGCCGCATCACCCGCATGGCGGTCGAGGACATCGGTTTGGCCGACCCGCAGGCGGTTGAGGTTTGCCTGCAAGGCTGGCAGACCTATGAACGCCTTGGCAGCCCCGAGGGCGAACTGGCACTGGCGCAGGCAGTGGTTTACCTTGCCCTCGCGCCCAAATCGAACGCGGTCTATACCGCCTACAACGCCGCCCGTGCCGCCGCCCGCGCCACCGGATCCGAGCCGCCGCCGAAGCACATCCTGAACGCCCCGACCCGGCTGATGAAGGATATCGGCTATGGCGCGGGCTATGCCTACGATCACGATGCCGAGGATGGTTTTTCCGGGCAGGATTACTTTCCCGAAACCATGAAGCGCCCGGCCTATTACCTGCCCCCCGAGCGCGGCTTCGAGCGCGAGTTGAAAAAGCGCATCGACTATTTCGCCAAGCTGCGCGCCAAGCGCCACGGTGGTTGACAAAATCGCCGGTGCAGCACAGGAAGGCGCGATGATCACGTCCTTTTTTCATGTGGCGCTTGGCGGCGCCGTTGGCGCGTCGTTGCGCTATCTGACCAATGTGGCCGCGATGCGGACCTTTGGCCCCGGCTTCCCTTGGGCCACGATGGCGGTGAACATCGCAGGCTCGTTTGCGATGGGGGTGCTGGTGGTGGTGCTGGCGCACAAGGGCGGGATGCGGTTTGCGCCCTTTCTGATGACCGGCGTGCTGGGTGGTTTCACCACCTTTTCCGCCTTCTCTCTGGATACCTACACGATCTGGGAGCGTGGCGAGCCGGGGCTGGCAATGGTTTATGTGCTGGGCTCGGTGATCCTGTCGCTGACCGCGATCATGCTGGGAATTCTGGTCACGCGGGGGATATTGGCATGAGGCAAGTCAAGCTGCTGACGGTATCCGCCGACGAGGGTGAGCAGCGGCTCGATCGCTGGTTCAAGCGCCGGTTTCCACAACTGACGCAAGGCGCGGTGGAAAAGCTGTGCCGCACCGGGCAGGTTCGGGTCGGCGGCGCGCGCGCCAAGGCGTCGGATCATGTCGTGCCGGGGATGGAGATCAGGGTGCCGCCGCTGCCCGAAAACGCCGCGCCCTCGCGCCCGCGCGAAGGCGGGGTCTCGGCGGCTGATGCGAAAATGATCGAAAGCTGCGTGCTGTTCAGGGACGAGCACCTGATCGTGCTGAACAAGCCACCGGGGCTGCCGTCGCAGGGCGGCTCGGGGCAGGGCGACCACCACGTCGATGGCCTGACCGAGGCGCTGAAATTCGGCTACAAGGACCGCCCCAAGCTGGTGCACCGGCTCGACAAGGACACCTCGGGGGTGCTGATCCTGGCCCGCACCGACCGGGTGGCGCGGGCGCTGTCGGAATCGTTTCGTCACCGCAACACCCGCAAGATCTACTGGGCGGTGGTGGCGGGCGTGCCGCAACCCCGGATGGGCAGCATCAAATATGGCCTGCTGAAAGCCCCCGGTCACGGCCGCGGTGGCGAGGGCGAAAAGATGATCTGCATCCATCCCGCCAAGATGACCGACTATCCCGACGCCAAGCGCGCCCAAACTGATTACGCGGTGCTGTCGGCGCTTGGCACAAGGCTGGCATGGGTGGCGATGGCACCGATCACCGGGCGCACCCATCAGTTGCGCGCCCACATGGCCGAGTTCGGCTATCCCATTCTGGGTGATGGCAAATATGGTGGCTCGACGCAGGAAAACATGGGCGACGGCTGGGGCGCGGGGGTGGGCGGCGATCTTAGCCGCAAGCTGCATCTGCACGCCCGCAGCCTGACGATCGAGCATCCGATCACCAAGGCGATGGTCACTTTCACCGCGCCGTTGCCGGATCATATGGCGCGCACCTGGAAGACCTTCGACTGGCATGAAAACGATGTGCCCGCCGACCCGTTCGCGGACCCGCAATGAGCGCTTGGGCTCCGAAGCGGTTCTGGCAGAACGCCAGGGTTGAGCCCTGCGACGGCGGCTTTACGGTGCGGCTTGATGCGCGCCCGGTCCGAACCCCCGCCAAAGCCGCGCTGGTGGTGCCCTCGCTGACCATGGCCAGCGCCATTGCCGCCGAATGGCAGGCGCAGCAGGGCACGATCAAACCCGAAACCATGCCCGTCACCCGCTCGGCCAATGCCGCGCTCGACAAGATCGCGCCGCAGTTTGCCGAGGTGGCGGGGCTGATCGCGGCTTACGGGGCGTCAGACCTGCTGTGCTACCGCGCCACCGGCCCGGCCGGATTGGTGGCCCGGCAGGCCGCGGCGTGGGATCCGATGCTGGCCTGGGCGGCCGAGGCGCTGGCGGCCCCTCTGGCCGTGACGGCCGGCGTCACCCCCATCACCCAGCCCGCCGCCAGCCTGGCGCGGCTGACGGCAAAGGTTCACGCCTGCACCCCGGTCGAGCTTGCAGCCCTGCACGATCTGGTGATGATTTCCGGCTCGCTGGTGCTGGGGCTGGCGGTGACCCACGGCCACGCCGACGCCCGGACCATCTGGCAATTGTCGCGCATCGACGAGGATTGGCAGATCGAGCAGTGGGGGCAGGACCACGAGGCGGGCGAATCTGCCGCCCTGCGCCGCGCCGCCCTGATCCATGCCGAGCGATTCCATCATTTGTGCCGGTAACAATCTTTCGTGCGCCACCGATTCAGGCGTAACATCTGGTGCGAAATCCCGGGCAAATCAGCAGATTTGCAGTAAATTTCCGGCGCCACCTCGTTTCGCTTGACCTATCAAACCCCTTTGGCCGACACTACCGGACACTGAGAGGTTTTCCCCTCCGTCAGTCTGGCCCCATCACTGGGGGCATCAATAACAACCGCCCGGAACCGGGTGGATACACAGGAAGAGGTCCACATGAAGAAATCCCTATTTCTTGGCACGCTAGCCGCAACCGGCCTGGTGGCCGGCATGGCGGCGGCGACCACGCTTGACGACGTGAAAGCCCGCGGCGAGCTGAACTGCGGCTCGAACACCGGGCTGGCCGGATTTGGCCTGCCCGACGCAAACGGCACCTGGGTCGGCTTTGACGTGGCGGTGTGCCGCGCCATCGCGGCGGCGGTGCTGGGCGATCCGACCAAGGTGAAATTCGTGCCCACCAGCGGCCAGACCCGGCTGACCGCGCTGGCCTCGGGCGAGATCGACGTGCTGGTGCGCAACACCACCTGGACCTTCTCGCGCGATGTCGATCTCAAGCTCGATTTCGTCGGGGTCAACTACTACGACGGCCAGGGCTTCATGGTGCCCAAGGCGCTGGGCGTGTCGTCGGCCAAGGAACTGAACGGGGCCACCGTCTGCATCCAGACCGGCACCACCACCGAGCTGAACCTGGCCGACTTCTTCAAGTCGAACAACATGACCTACACGCCGGTCGCGATCGAAAGCAACGCCGAAGGTATCCAGCAGTATCTGGCCGGGGCCTGCGACGCCTACACCACCGACGCCTCGGGTCTGGCCTCGACCCGTGCCTCCTTCGCCGCCCCGGACGAGCACATCATCCTGCCCGAAATCATCTCGAAAGAGCCGCTGGGGCCGCTGGTTCGCCACGGCGACAACCAGTGGGGCGACATCGTGCGCTGGACCCTGAACGCGCTGATCACGGCCGAAGAATTCGGCGTGACCTCGGCCAATCTCGAGGAACAGGTCGCCAGCTCGACAAACCCCGAAGTGCAGCGCCTGCTGGGCACCAGCACCGATGATCTGGGGGCGATGCTTGGGCTTGACAAGGAATGGGCACGTCGCGCCATTGCCGCCAGCGGCAACTACGGCGAGATCTTCGCCGCCACCATCGGCGAAGCCACCCCGATCGGCCTGGCCCGTGGCCTGAACGCGCAATGGACCCAGGGCGGGCTGCTTTACTCGCCGCCGTTCCGTTGATCTGACCCGGTCGGGGGCACGCCATGCCGGGGTGCCCCCGACCAAACCGACCACTCACGACAACCGGGCCGCGACGGGCGCAACGACGCCAGACTGTCGGCATTGACCGACCACGCGACCTGCCACAGGGGGTATTTCATGGCGCTGGCATCCGACATGCCGAAAGCCGGTTTCCGGCCAAGCATGCTGCTTTACGACACCAGGTATCGCTCGCTGACGATTCAGGTTGTGGTGCTGATGCTGTTCATGGCGGGCGTGGCCTGGCTGGTGGACAACACCGTGCGCAACCTTGCGGCGCTGGGCAAGGATTTCAACTACGGCTTTCTGTGGCAGCGCTCGGGCTACGATATCAGCCAGCGCCTGATCGAATATTCGTCCGACAGCACCCACGGGCGGGCGATGCTGGTGGGTCTGCTGAACACCTTTCTGGTGTCGGCCATCGGCTGCGTGGTCGCCACCGTGATCGGGGTCATTGCCGGGGTGCTGCGGCTTTCGAAAAGCTGGATCGTGGCACGACTGATGACCCTTTATGTCGAGGTGTTCCGCAACATCCCGCTGTTGATGTGGATTCTGCTGTTCTACGCGGTGGTCACCGAAGCCATGCCGCCCCCGAATGCCTTTCGCGGCGACGACGCAGCGTCCTCGATGATCCTGTTCGATTCGGTGGCAATCACCAACCGCTACACCGCCGTGCCCGACCTGCTGTTTTCGCGCTCGCTGGGCAGCCTTGAGCTGGGCTATGTTTCGCTCAACATCAACCTTGTGCTGCTGATTGCGGCGGTCGTCGGCGGGGTGCTGGCCAATCGCGCCCTGCTGCGCCGCGCCACCCGGATTCAGGAAGCCACCGGAGCGCGCCCGACCACCTGGTGGCAGTCGCTGGCGCTGCTGTTCGGGCCGACGCTCGGGGTGCTGGCGGGCTTGGGCTTTCATCTGGGATACCCCGAACTCAAGGGCTTCAATTTCGTCGGCGGCATCAATGTGTCGAACTCGCTGATGACACTGGCGGCGGCGCTTGCGATCTACACCGGGGCCTTCATCGCCGAATTCGTGCGCGCCGGGATTCTGTCGGTCTCACAGGGCCAGACCGAAGCGGCCTATGCCCTGGGGTTGCGGCCGGGGCGCACCATGAGCCTGGTGATCCTGCCGCAGGCGCTGCGGGTCATCATCCCGCCGATGATCTCGACCTATCTCAACATCACCAAGAATTCGTCGCTGGCGATCGCGGTGGGCTACCTTGATCTGCGCGGCACGCTGGGCGGCATCACGCTGAACCAGACCGGCCGAGAGCTGGAAGCCATGCTGTTGATGATGCTGATCTATCTGGCGATCAGCCTGGCCATTTCAGCGGTGATGAACGTCTATAACGCCTCGGTCAAACTGAAGGAGCGCTGAGATGAACACGCGTCCCGGTGCCGGGCAACCTTACGTGCGCGACCAGATGCTGGCGGAAAAGGCGCCACCGATCCTTGCCGCCGGGCCGTTGAAATGGGCGCGCGAAAACCTGTTCGCGGGGCCGCTGAATTCGGCCCTGACGGTGCTTGGGGTGCTGGTGGTGCTGTGGGGGGTGCAGGCGGCCTATCCATGGCTGCGCCACTCGGTGTGGACCGCCTCGTCGCTGGGCGAGTGCCGCGCCATCATCGCCGCAAGCTGGGGCGAGGGGGCGTCGGGCGCGTGCTGGGCGATCATCAACGAGCGCTGGACCCAGTTCATCTACGGCTTTTACCCGAGCCACCTTTACTGGCGCCCGGTGTTGGCGCTGGGGCTGTTGTTCTTTGCCCTGGCCCCGCTGCTGTTTGGCGAAACCGTCCGGATCCGGATGGCGGTGCTGGGCGTGGTGACGGTGCTGCTGGTGGCGGCACTGGTGCAGCTTGGCACCGGCTCGGTGGCAAGCGACCTTGCGCTGCTGGCGGCGCTGCTGGCGGCGCTGTGGGTGATGTGGAAAACCCCGTCACGGATGCTGTGGTTTGCCGTGCTCTATCCGTTTCTGGCGTTCTGGCTGATGTGGGGGGGCTCGATCTGGCTGCCGCTGGTGGCGCTGGCCGGGCTTGGCGTGGGCTGGCTGGCGCTGCGCGCGACGCTTGGCTTCGGCGGGCTGGTGGCAATCGTGGCGGCAATCGTGACACCGCTGATCTGGTGGCTGTTTGTGGCCGGGCCGGTCTATGCGTGGCTCGACGCATCATTGCCCTTCGCGATCGAGGCGGTGCGGTCCGACAAGTTCGGCGGGTTTGTGCTGTCACTGACGATCGGAATTTCCGGCATCGCGATGTCGCTGCCGCTGGGCATCCTGCTGGCGCTGGGGCGGCGCTCGGACATGTTTCTGGTGAAAACCCTGTCGGTCGGCTTCATCGAGTTCATCCGCGGGGTGCCGCTGATCGCGCTGTTGTTCACGGCGTCACTGCTGCTGAACTACTTCCTGCCGCCGGGCACCAACTTCGACATCATCCTGCGGGTGGTGATCATGGTCACCCTGTTTGCCGCCGCCTATATCGCCGAGGTGGTGCGGGGCGGGCTGGCGGCCCTGCCGCGCGGCCAGTTCGAGGCGGCCGACGCGCTGGGGATGGATTACTGGCAGGCGCAGCGCCTGATCGTGCTGCCGCAGGCGCTGAAAATCTCGATCCCCGGCATCGTCTCGACCTTCATCGGCCTGTTCAAGGACACCACGCTGGTGGTGTTCGTGGGCCTTTTGGACCCCCTGAAGGGCATCACCGACGCGGTACGCGCCTCCCCCGACTGGAAGGGCGTCTATTGGGAGCCCTACCTGTTTGTCGGGGCGATATTTTTCATCTTCAACTTCAGCATGTCGCGCTACTCGATGTATCTCGAGCGCAAGCTGAAAACCGACCATAGCTGAGGAAACCAACATGCCCAACACCGCCATTGACCGCACGATCGACCGCAGCCAGATGCAGGTTTCCGACGAGATCGCGATCGAGATCACCGGGATGAACAAGTGGTTTGGCACCTTCCACGTGCTGCGCGACATTGATCTGGTGGTGCAGCGCGGCGAGCGCATTGTCATCGCGGGGCCCTCGGGTTCGGGCAAATCGACCCTGATCCGCTGCATCAACCGGCTGGAAGAGCATCAGACCGGCCGCATCGTGGTCGATGGCACCGAGCTGACCTCGGATCTGAAAAACATCGACAAGGTGCGCTCGGAAGTGGGCATGGTGTTCCAGCACTTCAACCTGTTCCCGCATCTCACGATTCTGGAAAACTGCACGCTGGCCCCGATCTGGGTGCGCAAGACGCCGAAGAAAGAGGCCGAGGCGATCGCGATGCAGTATCTGGAAAAGGTCAGGATCCCCGAGCAGGCGCACAAGTTTCCCGGTCAGTTGTCGGGTGGGCAGCAGCAGCGGGTGGCAATCGCGCGCAGCCTGTGCATGCGCCCGCGCATCATGCTGTTCGACGAGCCAACCTCGGCGCTGGACCCCGAGATGATCAAGGAAGTGCTGGATACCATGATCGAGCTGGCCCAAGAGGGCATGACCATGCTGGTCGTGACCCACGAGATGGGCTTTGCCCAAGCGGTGGCGAACCGGGTGATCTTCATGGATCAGGGTCAGATCGTCGAGCAGAACGAGCCGCGCGAGTTTTTCAACAACCCCAAGTCCGAGCGCACCAAGCTGTTCCTGAGCCAGATTCTGGGGCACTGAGGGCGGCTTTGCCGCAGGCAGCGGGGGGCTGTCTGCCCCCCGCACCCCCTGAGAGTATTTTGGCAAAGAAGAAGCGGTTGATCAGGCCACCAGTTCGCGCGGCACGATGAAATCGAGCGGAGCGGCGGTGTCGTAGGCGGCATCGGCCCAGGAGTCGATGGCGAAGTCGGCTACCAGGGTGGCCCCGGTGGGGTAGCGCGGAAACTCGGGGTTGAGCGGGGCGCGGGTGACAAGGCGCGCGGCAAACTCGGCGATGCCGGGGTTGTGGCCGATGATCATCACGGTGTCGGCGCCGGCATGGCGCAGCACCGCCAGCATGACATCCGCGCTGGCGTGGTAAAGCGTCGGTTTGAGCTGCACGATCACCGTGCCGGGCAGGGCGGGGGCAATGCCGGACCAGGTCTTGCGGGTGCGCAGGGCATCCGAGCACAGCACCTCGTCGGGGATGTAGCCGCGCGAGGCCAGCCATTCCCCCAGATCAGCCGCCGCTACCTTGCCGCGCTGGTTCAGCGGGCGGTCGTGGTCGGCGACCTTGGGATCGTCCCAGTTGGATTTCGCGTGGCGGGTCAGGATCAGGCGCTTGGTCATCGGTGAAATTGCCCCATGTGATAGCTCGACTGCTGCGGCATCCTTGCATAGGCTTGGGAGGCGGGGCAAGAGCGGCGCACCGCGCATCCGCGGGTGAGGCAGTCTTTGCCGCCCCTGGTGTCAAGAAAGCTGTGGCAAGCGGGCAGATCGTAGCCGGTATCGGTCAGGGCGGCCACCGGGCAGGCGGTGCGGCAGGGCTGGGTCGGGCAGCTTCGGCACGGGCTTTCGGGCGGTGGCGGCAGATCGAGGGTTTCGGGCAACGCCAGCGCCCCGCGATAGGAGACGAACAACCCGGCGGTATCATGCACCAGCAGACGCACCGGGCTGGCCCAGGCGCGCCCCGAGCGCAGTGCCCAGTTGTAGAACGGGTGATGTGGCGGCCCGCCAAAGGGAAACAGCGCCGTCGCCCCAAGATCGGCCGCGATATGCCCGATCACCCGGCGCGACCAGCGATCCACCGGGTCGGGCGCGCCGCCCTGCCATTCCGGCTGGGCGGTAAGGTGGGGCCAGAAGCCGGGCTCGGCCGGGCCAAGCAGCACCAGGGTGCCGGTGCCGGGGGGCAGGGCGTCATCGGGTCGGGCGGCGAAGGCACCGAACGCGGTCAGGAAATGCGGCGCGGCAAGCCGGTTGATCTGCGCCAGGGTGATCATTCGTCGCGCGGCTTCACCCGCGGCTCGGTCGAGCGGATCAGGCTGCCCGCGCCGTGGTCGGTGAACAGCTCCAAGAGGCAGGCGTTGGCAATGCGACCATCCAGGATCACCACCGCGCGCACGCCCTGTTCCAACGCCAGCAGCGCGGTTTCGGTCTTGGGGATCATGCCGCCCGCGATCACCCCGCGCGCGGTCAGATCGCGCACCTGCTCGGGTGAAAGCTGGGTCACCACCTCGCCCGATTCGTCCTTGACCCCCGACACATCGGTCAGCAGCAACAGCCGGTCAGCCTTGAGCGCCCCGGCAATCGCCCCGGCAGCGGTATCGCCATTGACGTTGAAGGTCTCGTTCGGCCCCATGCCGGTCGCCACCGGCGCCACCACCGGAATGATCCCCGCCCCGAACAGGTCGCGCAGCACCTGCACGTTCATCTCGACCGGGCGACCGACGAAACCCAGCTCGGGGTCATCGGCGACGCAGACCATCATGTCGTCGTCCTTGCCCGACAGGCCGACGGCGCGACCGCCTTCATCCATGATGGCCTGCACGATGCGCTTGTTGACAAGCCCGGTCAGAACCATTTCCACCACCTCGACGGTGGCCTTGTCGGTGACCCGCTTGCCGCGCACAAAGCGCGATTCGATCCCCAGCCGCGCCAGCAGATCATTGATCATCGGCCCGCCGCCGTGCACCACCACCGGGTTGACGCCGACCTGGCGCATCAGCACGATGTCGCGCGCAAATTCGGCCATCGCGGCCTCGTCGCCCATGGCGTTGCCGCCGAATTTCACCACCACCACCGCCCCGGCATAGCGTTGCAGATAGGGCAGGGCCTCGGACAAGGTGCGGGCGGTGGCAATCGAATCACGCATCATGGCAAGCTGCTTTTTCATCAGGGGCCTCACCGGGGGTGCCACTTTGGTAGCCGCTTTGCCGCCCCCTGCCAAGGGCAGCCGCCTTGCAATTTCCCGGCGTGGGGCTAGGGTCCGCGCGAACAGGGAGAACGCGATGGCCGAACAGAAGACGCTGGTGCTGACCGGGGCAAGCCGCGGCATCGGGCACGCCACCGTCAAGCGCTTCGGGGCCGAGGGCTGGCGGGTGCTGACCTGCTCGCGCCAACCGTTCGATCCGCGTTGCCCCTGGCCGGGAGGCGAGGAAAACCATATCCAGCTTGATCTGGCCGACCCCAACAAGACCATCGAGGCGATTGCCACCATCAAGGCCAAGATCAACGGGCGGTTGCACGCGCTGGTCAACAACGCGGGCATTTCGCCCAAAGGGCCGGGCGGGGCGCGGCTGAACACGTTTGAGACCGACCTGCGCACCTGGGGGCATGTCTTTCACGTCAATTTCTTTTCCTGCGTCGTGCTGGCGCGCGGGTTGAAGGATGAACTGGCGGCGGCCCAGGGCGCGGTGGTCAACGTGACCTCGATCGCTGGCAGTCGGGTGCACCCCTTTGCCGGCGCTGCCTATGCCACGTCGAAAGCGGCGCTGGCCGCGCTGACGCGCGAAATGGCCTATGATTTCGGACCCTTGGGGGTGCGGGTCAATGCCATTGCGCCGGGCGAGGTGGAAACCGCGATCCTGTCGCCGGGCACCGACAAGATCGTGGAAAAGCTGCCGCTGCGGCGGCTGGGGCAGCCGAAAGAGGTGGCAGATGTGATCTGGTTTCTGTGTTCGGATCAGTCGAGCTACGTCTCGGGGACCGAGATCGAGGTCAACGGGGCGCAGCACGTCTGATGGGCGCGGTTACTCCAGCGTGGCGATGATGGCGCGCAGGGTCGCGATGCCGTCGCCCTTTTCGGCGCTGGTCAGCACCAGTTCGGGGTAGGCGGCGGGATGCCGCGCCAAGGCCGCGCGGACCTGCTCGATTGTCGCGTCGCGTTCGGCCCGGCTGACCTTGTCGGCCTTGGTCAGCACCGCCTGGAAGGTGACGGCGGCGCGGTCGAGCATGGTCAGAATCTCGTCATCGACCGCCTTGACCCCGTGCCTGGTGTCGATCAGCACAAACGCCCGGCGCAGGGTCTGGCGACCGGCAAGATAGGATTTCAGCAGGCGCTGCCATTTCGCCACCGCCGCAACCGGGGCCTCGGCGTAGCCGTAGCCTGGCAGATCGACCAGATAGCGGCTTTGGCCCAAGGCGAAATAGTTGATTTCCTGCGTCCGCCCCGGCGTGTTGGAGGCCCGCGCCAGCGCCTTGCGCCCGGTCAGCGCGTTGATAAGGCTTGATTTGCCGACATTCGAGCGGCCGGCAAAGCAGACCTCAAGCCGGTCGGCCGGGGGCAGGCCGGGCATTGCCACCACGCCCTTGACGAACCCCACCGGGCCCGCGAACAACAGCCGACCGGCCTCGCGCGCGTTGGTTTCTGGGTCGGCGGCAAGCGGGAACGGCAGCGTCACCGGGGTGCCGCCTTGGGCGATGGCGTGGCGGGGCGCGGGATCATTTCTTGCCGGGGGCCTTTTTCGCAGGCGGCTTCGGGTCGTTCGCAGCCTTGGCTGCGGCGGGCTTTTTCTTGAAACCGGACTTGATGTTGCCGAAGATGTCGGGGGGGTGGCCGTGGCTGCGCATGATCAGATATTGCTGCACGAAGGTGATGGTGTTGTTGGTGATCCAGTAGATCACCAGACCGCTGGCAAAGCTGCCCAGCATGAACATGAACACCCAGGGCATCCAGGCAAAGATCATCTGCTGGGTCGGATCGGCCGGGGCGGGGTTCAGCTTTTGCTGCAACCACATCGAAATCCCCAGCAGGATCGGAAGAATTCCAATGAAGATCAGTGCCATGAACGAGCCCGGTTCGGGCACGCTCCAGGGCAGCAGCCCGAACAGGTTGTAAAGCGAGGATTTGTCGGGGGCCGAAAGGTCGTTCAGCCAGCCGAAGAACGGGGCATGGCGCAGCTCGAGGGTGACGAAGATCACCTTGTAAAGCGAAAAGAAGATCGGGATCTGGATCAGGATCGGCAGGCACCCCGCCGCCGGGTTGACCTTCTTGTCCTTGTAAAGCTGCATCATCTCCTTCTGCATCTTGGCCTTGTCGTCGCCGACGCGTTCCTTCATCGCCTCGATCTCGGGCTGAAGTTCCTTCATCCGCGCCATCGAGACGTAGGATTTGTAGGCCAGCGGCAACACGATCGCCTTCAGCACCAGGGTCAGCGCGATGATCGCCAGCCCCATGTTGCCGATCATGCCGTGCAGCCAGTGCAGCACCGCGAAAATCGGTTTGGTCAGGAAGAAAAACCAACCCCAGTCGATCGAATCGACAAAACCGGGGATACCTTCGTCGTTCTGGTAGTGGCGGATGGTTTCCCATTCCTTGGCCCCGGCGAACAGCCGCGAGGTGCTGGTGGCGGTGGCGCCGGGTGCCACCACCAGCACCGGCTGGCGGATCTCGGTCTGGTAGATATCCGCGCCGGCCACGTATTTGGTGACGCTGGTGAAGGGCTGGCCCTGGGTCGGGATCAGGGTGGTCATCCAGTAGTGGCCGGTGAAGCCGATCCAGCCGTCGGTGGTGGCATTCACCACTTCGGCCTGGCTGGCCTCGCGCTCGACCAGCGGCAGATCGGCCACCTTCTTGTATTTGGTCTCGGTCAGGGTGCCATCGGCACGCCCGACCACGCCTTCGTGCAGAACGAAGAAATTCTGCAGATCGGTCGGTTTGCCGTGGTGGGCGATGATGCCGTAGGGTGCCAGCCGCGCCTCACCCGTGCCGGTATTTTCAACCGATTCGGTCACCGTGAACATGAAGTGATCATCGACCGCGATCTGGCGCGTGAAGATCAGCCCCTTGCCGTTGTCCCAGTGCAGCGCCACCGGCTGGCCAGTGGTCAGGGTCGCGCCCGCAGCCAGAGTCCATTCGGTATTGGCCCCCGGCACGTCCTCGAAGGTCAGATCGCCACCAGGGGCCCAGCCGTAAAGCGCATAATAGGCATTGGGCTGACCGACGGGTGACAAAAGGCGCACGATCGGCGAGTCGGCGGCCAGCGTTTCGCGATAGCTTTTCAGCGACAGATCGTCGATCCGCCCGCCCAGAAGCGATATCGAGCCTTGCAGTTCGGCGGTGTCGATCATCAGGCGCGGTGCTTCGGGCACCGCTGCGGCAGCTTCGGTCGCGGCCGCCACATCGCTGGCTGCCGGGGGCACCACCGCCTCAAGCGTGGTCACGGCGGTGGGGGCGGTGGGATTGACCACCGGATCTTGCGGCGGGAACAGCACGAACCACACCAGGATCACCAGGAAACTGAGAGCCGTTGCAAGGATGAGGTTCTTGTTCTGATCGTCCATCGAAACCGCCGCCGTTCCTGTTCAGGGTTTGGCGTGGTTCAACGGTAAGGGGCACGAAAGGTCAAGCGGTTTTCCCGGTTACGGTGGGTTCGGGCGGCTTTGCACGGGTTGAATCGGTGTTTCTGCAGCTTTGGTCGGCGACCGGGGCGGGCAGGCCTGAAAATGATCGGGAGAGGCGACAACGTCGGGCGGCGCGTGACCTTTGATCCCGACCAGCCATCTTGCCGTCCTCACTGTGCCCTTTGGCCGATCTTTGGTGTGGTGCCAAGCCTTGCACGATGCTGGCTGATCCAGTCGCAGGTAACCTCATAGGGCATCGGGCGACCGATGCCGAAGCCCTGCACATGGCGGCAGCCGAGTTGTGCCAACATGGCGTGCTCGCCCGGGGTCTCCACCCCTTCGGCCAGGGTTTCAAGCCCCAGTTGCTCGGCCAGCGACAGGATCGCCGACACCATTTTCTGCTGTTCACGATCTTCATCGACGCGCGTCACGAAACTGCGGTCGATCTTCAGCCGCCGCACCGTGAAGCGCCGGATGTTGGTGATCGAGGCATGACCAGTGCCGAAATCATCGAGGTCGATGCCACAGCCCAACTTGGCCAGCGCCGCGATATTATGGACGACCACATCATTGTCGGTTTCGGCCACCACGGTTTCCAGAATTTCCACCGACAGCCGGTCGGGGGTCAGATCGAAGCGGTCGAGTTCCCATTTCAGCTTGTCGGCCAGCCGCGGGTTGCGCAATTCGGCGGCCGAGAAATTGACCCCGACGGTGGGCACCCGCAGCCCGGCCTTGTCCCACCGCACCAACGCGGTCAGGGCTCCATAAAGCATCACCTCGCCCAGCCGTTCCGACAGCCCGGCATCTTCGATGGCGGGCAGAAATTCGGCGGGCGAGACCAGACCGCGGTCGGGATGGTGCCAGCGCGCCAGCGCCTCGAAGCCGGAAATCGCGCCGGTATCGGTGGAAACCTGGGGCTGGAAATGCGGCCTGATCTCGCCCTCGTCCAGCGCCCGCTCAAGCACCGCGCGGAAGGCATCGCGGTCGGCATGTTTGCGCGCCATGTCGGGGGCGAAGGCGCGGATCGCACCGGGGCCGTTGCGCAGCGCCTCGTCGGCGGCTACCTGTGCGGCATCCAGCAGGGCGCGCCCCGAGGGCGCTGGGGCGCGCACGCCCAGACAGAAGCCGACCGAGCAGGTCACGTAAAGCCGGGCCGCGTCGATGCTGATCGGGGGGGCCACCGCCGCCTGCAGGCGCGCGGCCAGTTGCACCAGGGTTTCGAGATCAAGCCGCCGCTGCGCCGCCAGCGCCAGGGCAAAGCCGCCGCCTTCCAGCCGCGCCACGGTGTCGCCATCACGCAGCGCCGCACAGATCCGCTCGGCGCTGCGGGCCAGCACTTCGGTCTGCGCCGCGCGACCGTGACGATCAAGCAGCACGTCGGCATCGTCGAACTGCACCACCAGACAGGCGGTGGTCTGGCCGGTGATTGCGCTGTCGCGCAGCACCGAATCAAGCGCCGAGATGATCTGCGGCCGGAGTGCCAGCCCGCTCAGCCCGTCGGGCAGCGGCCCGGGGGCGGTATCGTGAAACCGGAAAGCCCCGGCAATCGCAAATCCGAGCGGCAGGCCAAGCGCCACCAGAATCAGAACCCGTTCGCCACCCAGCCAGAACGCGGCCAGGGTGACGGCGGGCACGAACACCATCAGCTCGGGCCGTCGCATCTGCGCCGCCAGCCAGATGAACCGGTCTGAAACCCGCGTTCCGATCCAATGCTGCATGGTTCTCGCCTCGCCTTGCACAGGGGCATGCCTGCCCATCGAGCCGAGATTAGGGGCCGAGGTTGACCTCTTCGTTAATTTTCGCGTCCCGGTTGCGGCAAAGTTTCTACAATTGTTCTCATTTCCGTCGCCAGATTGGCGAAGTCGAAAAGCTGCGGGTCCAGCAGATGCGAGGGCCGCACATTCATCAGGGCACGAAACATCACCTGCCGCCGCCCCGGCGAGCGCGCCTCCCAGCCATCCAGCAGCGCCTTGACCTGCTGGCGCTGCAAACCGTCCTGCGAACCGCAAAGGTCGCAGGGAATTATCGGATATTTCATGGCCTTGGCGAATTTCGCGCAGTCGGCTTCAGCAACGAATGCCAGCGGTCGGTAAAGGAAAAGATCGCCTTCTTCGTTGACCAGCTTGGGCGGCATGGTGGCCAGCCGCCCGCCGTGAAACAGGTTCATGAAAAAGGTTTCCAGAATATCGTCGCGGTGATGCCCCAGCACCACGGCGCTGCACCCTTGCTCGCGCGCGATGCGGTAAAGATTACCGCGCCGCAGCCGCGAGCACAGGCTGCACATCGTGCCGCCGGGCGCGATCTTGGCGGTCACGACCGAATAGGTGTCCTGATACTCGATTCGATGCGCCACCCCCATCCGGGCCAGAAACGCCGGCAAGACGGTGGCGGGAAAGCCGGGCTGGCCCTGATCAAGGTTGCAGGCCAGCAGATCAACCGGCAGCAGGCCGCGCCATTTCAGCTCGTGCAGCACCGCCAGCAGGGTGTAGCTGTCCTTGCCGCCCGACAGGCATACCAGCCAGCGCGCACCCGGCTGGATCATGCCGTAGGTCTCGATTGCCTCGCGCACCTCGCGCACCAGGCGCTTGCGCAGCTTGCGAAACGACAGCGAGTCCGGCGCACCGTGAAACAGCGGGTGGATGTCGTCGGGAACGTCGGGCATCGGCGGCCTTTCCATGGCTGTGCCAGTTTCCTTTCCGTCGGTTCCGGCCGTGCCGCCGGGGCACTGGTCAGCTCTTTGATTGCGGATGGTCATGCTCGGGGTCGGCCCCCGGCACCGGGTCATAGCCCTGCCCGCCCCAGGGGTGACAGCGGCAGATGCGGTGCGCCGCCAGATAGCCGCCCTTCAGGCCGCCGTGGCGCTCCAGCGCCTCAAGGGCATAGGCGCTGCAGGTCGGCTGAAACCGGCAGCCATGGCCCAGCCAGGGGCTGAGCAGCAGACGGTAGGCCCGCACCGGCAGCGCCACCAGATGCGCCAGCGGGGTCATCGCCGTGGCCGGTCGTTGTGGATCTGGCGCAGGGCCGATTCGAGATCGCCCTTCAGGGCGGCAAAATCGCGGCTTATAGTGATTCCGGGTCGGCCGACCAGCACGTAGTCCCAGCCGGGGCGCGCCAGTCGTGGCAGCACCGCCCGCGCCACTTCGCGCAACCGGCGCTTGGCGCGGTTGCGTGCCACCGCGTTGCCAATTTTCTTCGAGCAGGTGAACCCGACCCGCAGGCCTTGGCTGTCGTCACCGCGCGCCCGCGCCTGCAACAGGAACCCCGCCGTCCCCTGCCTGCGGGCCGAGGCGGCGCGCAGAAAGTCAGCGCGGTGGCGCAGCACTTGCAGTTGCGGCGAGGGCGGGCATGGCAAAACCGCCGCAGGCAAGGAAACCCCGGCGGTGATGCCCGTTTCCTGTGCCTTCGGCGGTGTCATGTCACGAAGCCCATCTGAACCGGGCGCGGAACTCAGGCCGAGAGTTTCTTGCGGCCCTTGGCGCGGCGAGCGGCCAGCACCAGACGACCGCCTTTGGTGGCCATCCGGGCGCGGAACCCGTGACGGCGGGCGCGAACCAGGTTCGAGGGTTGAAATGTGCGCTTCATCGCGGGTCTCCATCTGCGTCGGCACCAGAGCAGGCGAATTCGTCCCCCGGTCGGCACCACTTCAATTGAGCCCGTCCTTTACGGGGGCGGCGGGCCGCTGTCAATTCGCCCCGCTTCAGTTGTTGCAACATTTTGCCGCCTGCGCGGGGTCGCTGCGCGCCGCGGCCATGGCGATTGTTTCAAACCCGCAGGCTTTGGCCCGGTTCGCCTGACGCCGTGTTCACCCCGGATCAAGGCCGCGTGATCACGCTATCGCACGGCGGGTGAAATCGGTCATGCTGAGGCAACCCAAGCAGGAGACCACGGTGACCGAAATGACCAATGCCCCGCCGCAGCCCGGCCCGATCGCAGGACTGAGGCGCAAACTGCCGTTCTTGCTGATCATCGCCGTGGCGGCAATCGGCACCTTCGCGCTGCGGGATCATCTGAACTTTGCCGCGCTGGCCGAGAACCGCACCGCGCTGCTGGCGCTGCGCGACGCCCATTACGGGGCGACGGCGCTGGGGTTTGTGGCGGCCTATGCCCTGATCGTGGGCTTCAGCCTGCCGGGGGCGACGGTGGCCACCCTGACGGGGGGATTTCTGTTCGGGCTGTTTCCGGGCGTGCTTTACAACGTCACCGGAGCCACGGCGGGGGCGGTTGCGATCTTTCTGGCGGCGCGCTCGGGGTTCGGTGCCCGCTTTGCCGACCGCCTTGACGCCCAGGGTGGCACGGTGGCGCGGCTCCACGAGGCGCTGCGCGCCAATGAATGGTCAGTGCTGTTCCTGATGCGGCTGGTGCCGGTGGTGCCGTTCTTTCTGGCCAACCTGATTCCCGCCTTCATCGGGGTGCGCCTGCACCGCTTTGTCATCACCACGTTCCTTGGGATCATTCCGGGCGGGCTGGTCTATACCTCGGTCGGCGCGGGTCTGGGCGAGGTTTTTGCGCGCGGCGAGTCACCCGATCTCGGCATCATCTTTGCCCCGCAAGTTCTGGGGCCGATTCTCGGCCTTGCGGCCCTGTCGGCGCTGCCGATCGTGCTCAAGGCGTTGCACAGGAAAGACATCTGACATGACACATATTGAAACTGACATCTGCATCATCGGCGCAGGTTCCGGTGGCTTGTCGATTGCCGCGGCGGCGGCCCAGATGGGCGCGCGGGTGGTGCTGGTCGAAGGCGGCGAGATGGGCGGCGATTGCCTGAACGCGGGCTGCGTCCCATCAAAAGCGCTGATCGCCGCCGCCAAACACGCCCATGCCATGACCACCGGCGGGCCGTTCGGGGTGACCCCGGTCAAGCCTGAGGTCGATTTCGGGGCGGTCAAGGATCACGTGGCGCGGGTGATCGCCAGCATTGCGCCGACGGACAGCCAGCAGCGCTTCGAGGGCCTTGGGGTGCGGGTGATCCGGGATTATGGCAAGTTCATATCGCCGACCGAGCTGGAGGCGGGCGGTTTCACCATCCGGGCGCGGCGCTTTGTCGTGGCTACCGGCTCGCGCCCGTTTGTGCCGCCGATTCCGGGGGTGGACGCGGTTCCCTACTTCACCAACGAGACCATCTTCGCGCTGCGCGAGCAACCCCGCCACCTGATCGTGATCGGCGGCGGGCCGATCGGGATCGAGATGGCGCAGGCGCATCGTCGGCTGGGGTGCGAGGTGACGGTGATCGAGGGTGCCAAGGCGCTGGGGCGCGACGACCCCGAACTGGCGGCGGTGGTGCTTGATGCGCTGCGCGCCGAAGGGGTGGCGATCATCGAGGGCGCGCCGGTGGTGCGGCTGGCGGGTGGGCCGGGCGCGATCGAGGTGGTGCTGGGCGACGGGCGCACCATCACCGGCTCGCATCTCTTGATGGCGGTCGGGCGGGTGGTGGCGCTGGAGCGGCTGAACCTGGATGCGGCAGGGGTAGCCTTCAGCCGGCGCGGGGTGACGGTCGGGGCCGATCTGCGCTCGAGCAATCGCCGGGTCTATGCCGTGGGCGATGCCGCGGGCGGGCTGCAATTCACCCATGTCGCCAGCTATCATGCCGGGGTGGTGGTGCGATCCATGCTGCTTGGCCTGCCCTCGAAGGCTGTCACCCGCCATATTCCCTGGGTTACCTACAGTGACCCCGAACTGGCGCAGGTGGGCCTGACCGAGGCCGAGGCGCGGGCGGCGCATGGGGCGGCGCTGACGGTGCTGCGCCACGCCTTTGCCGACAACGACCGCGCCCGGGCCGAGGGCGCGACCAAGGGCCTGATCAAGGTGATGGTGGTGCGCGGACGCCCGATAGGGGTGAGCATCGCCGGGGCGCAGGCGGGCGAACTGATCGGGCTTTGGGCGCTGGCGATCGCGGCGCGGCTGAAGATCGGCAGCATCGCCGGGATGGTGCTGCCCTATCCGACTCTGGGCGAAGTGTCGAAACGTGCCGCAGGAGCCTATTTTTCACCGAAACTTTTTGATAGCTCTGTAGTCAAGTGGGTGGTGAGGCTGGTGCAGCGGGTGTTGCCGTAAGGTGATCCGAGGCGCGCCGGGGGGCTGGCTGCCCCCCCAGCGTCGCCACGGGCGACGCGTGCCCCGCTGCAAACCTTCCACTGGAAGGTTTTCCGGGCGCGTGTCACCCCGGCGGATATTTGGGCAAAGGCGAAAGGACAGCAGATGGGAGGCCGGTTTCTGAACACGCTTTCCGGGCGGTTCCTGCTGTTGACCGTGGCCTTCGTGATGCTGGCCGAGGTGCTGATCTTTGTGCCCTCGATTGCCCGGTTCCGGCTGGATTACCTGTCGCTGCGGCTGGAAAAGGCGCAGATCGCCTCGCTGGCGTTGCTGACCAATGACGGCATGATCACGTCGGAACTCGAGGCCGAGCTGCTGGCCAACGCCGGGGTGTTCAACGTGGTGCTGCGGCGCGACGAGGTGCGGCAACTGGTGCTGTCGTCACCAATTCCCGACTCGATCAGTGCGACCCATGATCTGCGCAGCGCCGGGCCATGGGTGCTGATCCGTGACGCGACGGCGGCGCTGCTGGATCCGGCCGACCGGGTGGTGCGGGTGATCGGCAATCCGGTGCAGCAGGCCGGCCTTCTGATCGAGATCACCCTGCGCACTGCCCCGCTGCGGCGCGCGATGCTGGCATATGGCCTGCGGATTCTGGCGCTGTCGGCGTTGATCTCGGCGGTGACGGCGGTGCTGTTGTTTCTGGCTGTGCAGCGGCTGATGGTGCTGCCGATCCGCCGGGTGGTGCGCCACATGCAGGTCTATGCCGAGGCCCCCGAGGACGTGCGCCGGGTGATCGTGCCAACCGCGCGCGTGGTGGAACTGCGCGCCGCCGAGGATGCGCTGCACTCGCTGCAGACCCAGTTGACCGGGGCCCTGCGCCAGAAGGAGCGGCTGGCGCAACTGGGCGGCGCGGTGGCCAAGATCAGCCATGATCTGCGCAACATCCTGACCACGGCGCAGCTTTTTGCCGACCGTATCGGCGACAGCGCCGATCCGACGGTGGCGCGTGCGGCCCCGAAGCTGGTGGGGTCGATCAGCCGGGCGGTATCCTTGTGCGAGACCACCCTGGCCTTTGGGCGGGCCGAGGAACGCGCGCCGCAACTGGCGCGCTTTGCGCTGCGCAAGCTGGTCTGCGAGGTGGTCGAAGGCGAGGGGCTGAGTGCCACCAGCCACCCGGCCTCGGTGATCGACATCGCGCCCGGCCTGATGATCCGGGCCGACGCCGAGCAGCTCAACCGGGTGCTGGCGAACCTGGTGCGCAATGCCCGGCAGGCGCTGGATGCGATGGCGGACGTGGCCGACCGCCCGGCCACCATCGAGATATCGGCGGGCGAGGATGACACGGCGTGGTGGATCATGGTCGGCGACACCGGCCCCGGCCTGCCCGCCAAGGCGCGCGAGCACCTGTTCACGGCCTTCCAGGGCGGGGTGCGCAAGGGCGGGACCGGGCTGGGCCTCGCGATTGCCGCCGAACTGGTGCAGGGCCATGGCGGGCGGCTGGAACTTGTGCGCTCGGACGATGGCGGCACCGAATTCATGATCCGTCTGCCCAAGGGGCCGGGGTTGGCCGATGAACCCTGACGCGGGGGCGGCGATGGCCCGCGAATTCCGCGAATTCGGCCTTGCAAACCCCGGCGGCGGTCGCTAAAGCCCGCCAGCAGTGCACCCGTAGCTCAGCTGGATAGAGCATCAGACTACGAATCTGAGGGCCGGGCGTTCGAATCGCTCCGGG
>CAYQPD010000015.1:0-33162 GCA_964419305.1 uncultured Rhodobacter sp. | reverse complement strand
CAGCAGCGGCCTGTTCGGCGACGGCAGCGTCCGCAGCGGCCTGCCCGGCAGCAGCAGCGGCAATGGCAGCCTGTTCGGCGGCGGCGGCAACGTCTGCACCAGCAGCATCACCAGCAGCTTGCGCGGCGGCGGCCTGTTCGGCGGCGGCAGCCTGTTCAGCCGCCTTTACGGCCGCCTTGGCGGCGGCAGCCTTCGCCTTTTTTGCGGCCCGCTCGGCGGCAGCGGCTTTCTTTGCCGCCACCCGTGCCGCTTTGTCGGCCGCTTGATCTGTGACGGCGGGTCTGTCGGCACCCAGCTCGCAGGGCGTTTCGGGGGCAATCACGCAACTGGCCCCCTCGGGGCAGGCGGTGGCGGCGTCGGGCAGGCATATTACCACGCGATCCCCAACCGTCACTTCGATCTGCGCCAGCAGCGGCAGCGGTGCCAGCGGGCTGAGCATCATCGAGAGCGCGGTTGTGGTTGTCAAAAGCCGTTTCATCAGGGGTGGTCCTTTCAAGAGAATCGCCCCGCTCCTGCGCGGTGCCGTTGCGGGCGGCGCAGGGGCGGGCTACGGCACCACCAGAACAGGTCTTGCGGCGTCATGCGATAACATGGGGCAGCTATCGCGCGACCGGCAGACGATTGCGGCGGACTCACGCCGGAGTCCGCCAGCATCCGCAGCAGGCGGCGGGCCGAGCGGTGCCGCCGCACCATCTCTTGCGCCGGCAGCCCGGCGTCGTCACGTTCCAGCCCGTCGCTGATCAGCACCACCACCGCGCCCTGCCCCAGCACCCGGCACCGCATCGACATCGCGCTGGCGCATCTGACGGGTGATGTTGGTCAGGCGGGTGCCGAACCCAGCATCTGGGGCGATTTGCCGGGGTCGGGGTGATGTGCTAGCGTCGCGGGCAGAGGGCGCCGCAGACCGCCCGGAAGGCAGCGGACATGCGGTTTCTGGCGATTCTGACGGTGCGCAACGAGGCCTCGTTCCTGCTCGAGTGGCTGGCCCATCACCGCGCCTGCGGATTTACCGATTTTCTGGTGTTCTCGAACGATTGCGACGATGGCACCGACCTTATGCTCGATCGGTTGCAGGCGATGGGGTGGCTCACCCATGTGCGCAATCCGGGGCCGCACAAGCAGGGGCCGCAGTGGGCGGCGCTGAAGGCGGCCGACCGCCATCCGCTGAAGGCCGCCGCCGACTGGGTGCTGTTTCTCGACATCGACGAATTCGTCAACATCCATACCGGCAGCCGGACCCTGCCCGATCTGCTGACCGCCCTGCCTGGGGCCACCGCGATCACCCTGACCTGGCGGATGTTCGGCAATGCCGGGGTGATCAGTTACCGCGACACGCCGGTGACCGAGACCTTTGTGCGCGCCGCCCCGGCGGTGTTGCAATGGCCCTGGCAGGCGGTGCAGTTCAAGACCCTGTTTCGCAACGACGGCAGCTATGGCAAGCTTGGGGTGCATCGCCCGCGCCAACCCGACAAGGCGCGTCTGGCGGCGCAGCACTGGTTCGACGGCGCGGGGCGCGAGCTGCCGGTGGCGTTTCACACCGGGCGGCTGTTCTCGGGCCTCGGGCGCGACAATTACCGCCTGGTGCAGCTTAACCATTATGCCCTGGGGGCGATGGAAAGCTATCTGGTGAAATGCGACCGTGGCCGCGCCAACCGCGACGCCGCGACCTTTGACATGAGCTATTGGGTCGAGCGCAACTTCAGCGCTGTCGAGGACGCCTCGATCCTGGCGCTGGCTGGGCCTGCGGGCGCGCGGCGGTCAGACCTGCTGGCCGACCCGGTGCTGGGGCCGCTGCACCGCCACGGGGTGGCCTGGCGGCAGGCGCGCTTTAGCGCGCTGATGGAAGACGAGCCGTGGCGCGCACTGTTCGGGCGGCTGCTGATGACGCCCCCGGCGCGGGCGCTTTCGGCGCAGCAGGCCTGGCTGGTGTGGCGCCATGCGCCGGGGGTGCCTGCCAGCGTTGCCGCCCAGCCCCCCGGCCCGGCGCTGACTTCGCCCCCCCAGACCGACTGAAACCGCGCCACCGGCCCAGCCGGTGCCACCCCGCAACAATCCCTGCCGATTGTTTCGGCGACCGCCGGTTTTGCCGCAGGGCTGCCCCCTTGTCCGCCCGAATTCGCCACGCGACACTGGCATCACCGCTCGGTAAGCCCTATGTGCGAGTGAAAGCGAAGGCCCTGACATGACAACTGAAACCCTGCCCGACAGCGAAGCCCCGGCGGCTGCCGCGCCGCCCGCCAGTCGCGCCGAATGGCTGGCCCGGATCGACGCTGTCGGGGAAGAGGCCGGTTATTTCCAGACCGTCGGGGCGCGGCACTGGGCATTTTTTGCCGATGAAAGCCCGACCCTGCTGGTGACCTTCGAGACGGTTGACGCGATCAGGGCGACCCCGGATCAGTTGCCGCAAGGCCATGCCATCGCCGCGGCGCACGGCTGGTCGCATCTGTGCCTGATTGCCGATGGCGAAACCTGGTATCGCGACGAGGCGGTTTACCGCTATTTCGACCGCCTGGTGGATGATGCCTTCTTTGAGGATTTCGACCATGTCGCCTTTTATGGCGCGGGCATGGCGGGCTACGCCGCCTGCGCCTATTCGGTGGCCGCCCCTGGGGCCACCGTGCTGGCGGTGCAGCCGCGCGCGACACTCGACCCACAGGTGGCGGTCTGGGATACCCGCGATACCCGCCACCGGCGGCTGAACTTCACCGACCGCTACGGCTATGCCCCCGACATGATCGAGGGCACCGGGCAGGTGTTCGTGGTGTTCGACCATACCCAGGCGCTGGATGCGATGCATGCCGCCCTGTTCACCCGGCCCTATGTCACGATGCTGCGCTGCCCGCGCCTTGGCAAACGCGTTGATCTTGCGCTGGAGCAGATGAAACTGCTGCCGGATCTGATTGCCGCCGCCGCCGACGGCAGCCTGACATCGGCCCGGTTCGCCACCGCGCTGCGCCAGCGCCGCAGCTACGGCCCCTACCTGCGCGCCTTGTTGGCCGAGGCCGAACTCGGCGGGCACCGCCAGCGCGCCGTGATGATCTGCCGCAATGTGGCGCAACGCACCGGCGCGAAATTCTTTCGCCGCAGGCTGGTCGTCCTCGAGGCGGCCACGGCCGAATCGGCACCGCCCGCGCCGGAGGAAACCTGACGCTCCTGCCGCGCGCCTACATCGCCAGCAAGGCGCGCAGATCCTCGGTGCGTGCTGCGGTCAGGCGGGCCAGGCAGCCGTAAACGATCATCGGCTCGGCCGTGCCGCCGTGGAACATGTAACCCTCGACCGCGCAGGCGGCATCGCGGTAGGTGATCCAGCCGCGCTGTGCGTCGCGCAACTGGACCTCGGCCCCGCGCTCGGCCACCGGCAGGTCAGCGTCGATCTGCTGCATCAGGGCGCGGACCCGGCGATAGACCCGGTTGAGGTCGGAGTCCGCTGCGATCCAGTCCTGCTCGGCGCAATAGGTCAGCGCGTTCTGGCTGCCCGCCTGCGCGCAGTCGAACTGCTGCGCCAGCAGCGCCAGCGGCACCGTGATCCCCCAGGCGGCAACCGCCGCCGCCACGGCCAAGCGCAATGACATCATCAAACCTCCTGGTGCCAACCCGAGCCCATGATAGACACGATCCCATCGGATCGCGCCAGTGGGCTCTGGAATCCGCGAGTGCGATGCGCTAGGCGAAGGGCATGATGCAAAGCCTGACGATCCGCCGCCCCGACGATCTGCACCTGCACCTGCGCGACGGGGCGCTGCTGCACGGCGTGCTGCCCGAGTCGGCGCGCCATTTCGCCCGCGCCCTGATCATGCCCAATCTGGTGCCGCCGGTGGTGACCGGCGCGCAGGCCAGCGCCTACCGCGACCGGATCATGGCGGCCCTGCCCGCGGGGGCGGCCTTCACGCCGCTGATGACCCTTTACCTGACCGAGACCACCGACCCCGCCGATGTCGCCGCGGCGGCCGCCATGGGGCTGATCACGGCCGTCAAGCTCTACCCCGCCGGAGCCACCACCAATTCCCAAAGCGGGGTGCGCGACTTCGGCAAGGTCCGCGCGGTGCTGGAAACCATGGCCGGGCTTGGCCTGCCGCTTTGCGTCCATGGCGAAGTGACCACGCCCGAGGTCGATATCTTCGACCGCGAGGCGGTGTTCATCGACACCGTGCTTGATCCGCTGCGCCGCGCCACACCGGGGCTGCGGCTGGTGCTGGAACATGTCACCACCGCCGAAGGGGTGGCCTACGTGCGCGCCGGTGGCGACACCCTTGCCGCCAGTATCACCGCCCACCACCTGGTCATCAATCGCAACCACATCCTCGCGGGTGGCATCCGGCCGCACAACTACTGCCTGCCGGTGGCCAAGCGCGAGGTCCACCGCCGCGCACTGGTCGAGGCCGCCACTTCGGGCGAGCCTGGGTTCTTTCTCGGCACCGATTCCGCGCCACACGTCGATGCCGCCAAAGAGGCCGCCTGCGGCTGCGCCGGCTGCTTCACCGCCACCAACGCGCTGCCGATCCTGGCCCAGGTGTTCGAGGACGCCGGGGCGCTCGACCGACTGGAAGCCTTCACCAGCGGCCATGGTGCGGGTTTCTACCACCTGCCGGTCACTGACGCGCACCTGACGCTGGTCAGGGGCGGTGCCGCCGTCTGGCCCGCAAAAATCTTCACCGAGGCCGGTCCGGTGACCGTCTTCAACCCCGGCTTTCCGGTGCACTGGCATGTGGAAGCCTGACCCGCGCCGCTCATCCGCCCTGCCGGGCGTCTTCGCTGGCCGCGGCGAAGACCGCCCGGCAGGGCGGGATGAGCGCGCCCCCCACCACCCCGGAGCAACGCCATGATCCCCTCGTCCTTCCCCCCCGCCGCCGAGATCGCCCGCCTGACGGCGCGGATGCTGCTGGAAATCAAGGCAGTGCATTTCAATTCCGCAACGCCCTTCACGCTGGCCAGTGGCTTGCCCTCGCCAACCTACATCGACTGCCGCAAGCTGATCAGCTATCCCCGCATTCGATCTGTCCTGATGGATTTTCTCGCCGTCACGGTGCTGCGCGGCGCGGGGTTCGAGGCGTTCGACAACATCGCGGGCGGCGAAACCGCAGGCATCCCCTTTGCCGCGCTGGTGGCCGAACGGCTGGCGTTGCCGATGACCTACGTGCGCAAGAAACCCAAGGGCTACGGCCGCAATGCCCGCATCGAAGGCGAGATGACGCCCGGCCAGCGCGTGCTGCTGGTCGAGGATCTGACCACCGACGGCGGCTCGAAACTGAGCTTCGTCGATGCCATCCGCGACACCGGCGCGCTGTGCGGCCACACCGCCGTGATCTTCTTTTACGACATCTTCCCCGACACCCGCCAACGCCTGTCCGACCACGGCGTCAGCCTGCACCACCTTTGCACCTGGCACGACGTGCTGGCCGAGGCGCGGGCACAAGGGTCGTTCGACAGCGCCACCCTGACCGAAGTCGAAGCCTTCCTGGCCGACCCGCGCGGCTGGCAGGCGGCGCACCACGGCTGAGCCTTGCGCCACCGGCAGATTTCTGCCGATGGCACTTCGGCCCGGCCCGCCCGGGCGCAATGCTGCCCTGCTGCGAATCGACAGCCCTTGTGGAACCGGCGGCTTTCAGCACCAGATGGTGTGGTGAAAGCGGCTCTTTTGGGTTATACTCAGGGTCTGGGACAAGTTTTCCACCAGGTTATCAGAACTTGCGTCCGGCACCTTGATTCGGGCATCAGACCCAAGGGCAGCAAAGGGGCAGACGGCATGGAAATCACGACTCTCAGACCGCTGCCGCCCGCCCTGCTGCCCGAGACCGACGCCCTGCCGCACAACATCGAGGCCGAACAACAGCTTCTTGGCGCGATCCTGACCAACAACGAGGTCTATGACCGGATTGCCGCGCTGGTGAAGCCCGACCATTTCTTCGATCCTGTCCACCAGCGCATCTTCGAGATTGCCGCCGCCCGGATCCAGAAGAATGCCCTCGCCTCGCCGGTGACCCTGAAAGCGTTTCTCGAAGACGACGCGGGCCTGCGCGAACTTGGCGGCCCGGCCTATCTGGCGCGGCTGGCAGGCGCGGCGATCTCGGCCTTTGCCGCGCGCGACTATGCCCAGATGATCTATGACCTCGCGGTGCGGCGCGAGCTGATCGCCCTTGGCCGCGACATCTCGGCCAAGGCCGCCAAGGTCGAGGTCGCCTCGGAACCGCGCGAACAGATCGTCGAGGCCGAGCAGCGGCTTTATCAACTGGCCGAGCAGGGCCACGCCGAGCGCGGCTTTCAAAGCTTTCTGCGGGCGGTCAACGACGCAGTCAATGTCGCCAACGCGGCCTACCAGCGCGACGGCAAGCTGGCCGGAATTGCCACCGGGCTGGTCGATCTCGACCGCAAGCTGGGCGGCTTGCATACCTCGGATCTGCTGATCCTGGCCGGTCGCCCGTCGATGGGCAAGACCGCGCTGGCCACCAACATCGCCTTCAACATCGCCAAGGCCTACCGCCACGGTCGCCTGCCCGATGGCAGCGATGGCACGGTCGAGGGCGGCGTGGTCGGTTTTTTCAGCCTCGAGATGAGCGCCGAGCAACTGGCCGCGCGGATTCTGTCGGAAGCCTCGGAAGTGCCCTCGGATCAGATCCGCCGCGGCGCCATGACCGAGGACGAATTCCGCCGCTTCGTCGAAGCCGCCAAGGCGCTTGAGTCCTGCCCGCTTTACATCGATGACACCCCGGCCCTGCCGATCAGCCAGATCGCCGCCCGCGCCCGCCGCCTCAAGCGCACCCACGGGCTGGACCTGCTGATCGTGGATTACCTGCAACTGGTGAAAGGCACCGGCCGGGTCGAGAACCGCGTCACCGAAGTGTCCGAAATCACCCAGGGGCTGAAAGCCATCGCCAAGGAACTGAACATCCCGGTGATCGCCCTCAGCCAGTTGTCGCGCGCCGTGGAATCGCGCGACGACAAGCGCCCGCAGCTTTCCGACCTGCGTGAATCCGGCTCGATCGAGCAGGACGCCGACGTGGTGATGTTCGTGTTTCGCGAAGAATACTACCGCGAGCGTGAAAAACCCGGCGACCATGAACTTGACGCCATGGCCAAGTGGCAGACCCTGATGGAGCACGTGCACGGCAAGGCCGAGGTGGTGATCGGCAAACAGCGCCACGGCCCGATCGGCTCGGTCAATCTCAGCTTCGAGGACCGCTTCACCCGCTTCGGCAACCTCGCCCAACCCTGGCAGCAAGGCGACAGTGACGTCGGGTTTTGATCCCTGCGCGCTGCACCCGGCCCCGGTGCCGGATGAGTATTTGACCAAAGAAGAAGGCGCGCGCATCTTCTTTGCCTAAATACTCACGCTTCCGCGCTCGCGCCACCATCGGGTCGCGGTGTGCCGGAATTAGCTTGACCTTGCCGATAGGCCGGTCAAAACACCGCCATGGCCAGCGCAACCCTGATGATCGACCTCGACGCCATAGCCGCCAACTGGCGCGCGCTGGATCGGCTGAGTGCCAACGGCACCCAGACGGCGGCGGTGGTCAAGGCCGATGCCTACGGGCTGGGGGCCGGGCGGGTGGTGCGCGCGCTGGCCGAGGCCGGGGCGCGGCGGTTTTTCGTGGCGCTGGCGCAAGAGGCGGTCGTACTGCGTCAGGCGCTTGGGCCGGGGCCGCAGATCAGCGTTCTCGCGGGTCACATGGCAGGCGACAGCGCACTGATCCATGACCTTGATCTGACCCCGATGCTGAATTCGGTCGATCAGATCACCCGTCACTTCGAGTCGCTGCCGGGTCATCCGTTCGGCATTCAGCTTGATACCGGGATGAACCGGCTTGGGCTCGAGGCGGCGGAATGGGCGGCGGTTGCGGGCCACGTTCTGGCCGCCACCCCCGAGCTGGTGATGAGCCACCTGGCCTGTGGCGACGACCCCGGCCACCCGCTGAACGCGGACCAACTGGCACAATTTCATTACCTGACCGATGGCATTGCGGTGCCGCGCTCGCTGGCGGCGACGGCGGGCATCGTGCTGGGCCCGGAGTATCACTTCGATCTGACCCGCCCCGGCATCGGCCTTTACGGCGGGCGTCCGTTCGATGCCGCCCTGCCGGTGGTGGCGCTGGCCCTGCCGGTGATCCAGTGCCGCGAGGTTGCCGCCGGCGAGACCGTGGGCTATGGTGGTGGCTGGACCGCCGAAGCGCCTGCGGTGATCGCCACGGTCGCGGGCGGCTATGCCGACGGCTTGCTGCGCAGCCTTTCCAACCGCGCCGTGCTGTGGGATGGCGACGTGCCCTGCCCGCTGGTCGGGCGGGTGTCGATGGATCTGATCACGGTCGATATCAGCCACCTTCCGCGCGAGCCGGATCGGCTTGACATCATCGGGCCGGCCCAGTCGGTCGATGACCTGGCCGATGTTGCAGGCACCATCGGCTACGAGATTCTGACCAGCCTGGGCGCGCGCTACCGGCGCGATTACCGCGGGGGGGCCGCATGATCGCGCTGACCTCGCCGCTTGCGCCGGTTGCCGCCCTGGGCCGGGTGGTGCTGGCGGCGCTGGCCAGCCTTGGTCGGCTGGTGCTGTTTGCCGCATCGGTGGTGGGCCACATTGCCCGCCCGCCGTTCTACTTGCGCGAGTTCGGGCTGGCGCTGATCCAGATCGGCTGGCTCAGCCTGCCGGTGGTGGGCTTGACCGCGCTCTTCACCGGCGGCGCGCTGGCGTTGCAGATCTATTCCGGCGGCGCACGGTTCAGTGCCGAGGCGGTGGTGCCCTCGATCGTGGCAATCGGCATGGTGCGCGAGCTGGGGCCGGTGCTGGGCGGGCTGATGGTGGCGGCACGGGTTGCCAGTTCCATCGCCGCCGAGATCGGCACCATGAAAGTGACCGAGCAGATCGACGCGCTGGTGACCCTTTCCACCCATCCGCTGAAATATCTGGCCGTCCCCCGCGTTCTTGCCGCCACCCTGGCGATGCCGGTGCTGGTGGCGGTGGGCGATTCGATCGGTATAGCCGGGGGCTGGCTGGTGGGGGTCAACCGGCTGGGCTTCAACTCGGCGGGCTATCTCAAGAACACCGTCGATTTTCTGGAAGGCTGGGATATCGGCTCGGGCCTGTTCAAGGGCGCGGCCTTCGGCTTTATCGTGGCGACGCTTGGCTGCTATCACGGCATGAACTCGCAGCGCGGGGCGCAAGGCGTGGGGCGCGCCACCAAATCGGCGGTGGTCGCGGCTTCGGTGCTGATTCTGGCCGCCAACTACCTGCTGACCGAGGTCTTTTTCACCTCATGATCGAGCTCAAGGATGTGCACAAGGCGTTCGGGGCCAACCGGGTGTTGCGCGGGGTCAACCTGACGATCACGGGTGGCCAGAGCATGGTGATCATCGGCGGCTCGGGCACCGGCAAGTCGGTGCTGCTGAAGTGCATCCTTGGCCTGGTCCACCCCGACGCGGGCCAGATCCTGCTCGACGGCGAGGATGCGGCCCAGGCCGAGCGCGACGCGTTCCTGGCGCGCTTTGGCATGCTGTTTCAGGGTGGCGCACTGTTTGACAGCCTGCGGGTGTGGGAAAACGTCGCCTTCCGCCTGCTGCGCGGCCTCAAGGCCCGCCCCAAGGCCGAGGCCCGCGCCATCGCGATCGAGAAACTGCGCCGGGTCGGCCTGCGCGCGCAGGTCGCCGACCTTTACCCCGCCGAGCTGTCGGGCGGGATGCAAAAGCGCGTGGGTCTGGCCCGCGCCATCGCCGCCGAGCCCGAGATCATCTTCTTTGACGAACCCACCACCGGGCTTGACCCGATCATGGCGGGGGTGATCAACGAGTTGATCCGCGAGATCGTGGTCGAAATGGGGGCGACCGCGATGACCATCACCCACGACATGAGCTCGGTGCGCGCCATCGCCGACCGGGTGGCGATGCTGCATGACGGGGTCATCCAGTGGACCGGCCCGATTGCGGAAATGGACACCGCCCCAGACCCTTACCTGCAACAGTTCATCCATGGCCGGGCGACCGGGCCGATCGAGGCGGTGCGCTGAATGGGGCGGCACTTGGGGGCGTTGCCGATCATCCTGCGGCTGGCCAATCTGGCGCTGCTGGTGCTGTTTCCGATCGCCTGGTTTGCCCCGCTGATGCGCGCGGCGCTGCTGCCGATCTTCGGGATGAACGAGATTTCGGTGATCACCGGCCTGCAATCACTGTGGGCCAGCGACGTCGGGCTGGCGCTGGTGGTGACGCTGTTCGCGATCTTCGCGCCGCTTGCAAAGACCATCGGGCTGGCGCTCTTGCACTTCGGCCTGATGTCGCCGCGCACCCTGCCCGCGCTGCATGTTTTGGGCAAGCTGGCCATGGCCGACGTGTTTCTGGTGGCGCTTTACATCGTGATCGTCAAGGGTGTGGGGCTGGCCACGGTCGAGGTGGCCTGGGGGCTTTACCTCTTCACCGGCTGCATCCTGGCGTCGCTGGTGATTTCGCTGCTGACCGAACCGGACGCTCATCGGCCCTGACGTGCCTCTTCGCTTGATGAGCGCGCCCTTTCAGGGCATCAAGCACCATGGCCAAGGCACCCGCCCAATTCACCTGCACCGCCTGCGGTGCCGCCCACGGCAAATGGGCCGGGCGCTGCGAATCCTGCGGTGCCTGGAATACCGTGGTCGAGGAAGCCGCGCTGGCCTCGGGCCCGCGCGCGCTTGGCCCCAAGGGTCGGGCGATCCCGCTTACCACGCTTGCCAGCACCGAACCCCCGCCGGCGCGGGTGCGCTCGGGGCTGGACGAGCTTGACCGGGTGCTGGGTGGCGGGCTGGTGGCGGCCTCGGCGATTCTGGTGGGCGGCGATCCCGGCATCGGCAAATCGACCCTGCTGTTGCAGGCGGCGGCCAGTTTTGCGCGTGGCGGCGTGAGCTGCCTTTACGTCTCGGGCGAAGAGGCCCCGGCGCAGGTGCGGATGCGGGCGCTGCGCCTGGGGCTGGCGGATGCCCCGGTGCAGCTTGCGACCGAGACCAACCTGCGCGACATCCTGACCACGCTCGACGCCCGGCGACCGGGCCTGGTGATCATCGACAGCATCCAGACCATGTGGCTTGATACCATCGACGCCGCGCCGGGTTCGGTGGCGCAGGTGCGGGCCAGCGCGCAAGAGCTGGTCACATTCGCCAAGCGGCGCGGGGTGGCGGTGGTGCTGGTGGGGCACGTCACCAAGGACGGCCAGATCGCCGGCCCCCGGGTGGTCGAGCACATGGTCGATTGCGTGCTTTACTTCGAGGGCGAGCGCGGCCACCAGTTTCGCATCCTGCGCGCGGTCAAGAACCGCTTTGGTGCCTCGGGCGAGATCGGGGTGTTCGAGATGACCGGCGACGGGCTGGTGCAGGTCGCCAACCCCTCGGCGCTGTTCCTTTCCGACCGTGACCAGCCCGCCCCCGGTGCGGCGGTGTTCGCGGGCATCGAGGGCTCCAGGCCCCTGCTGACCGAAATACAGGCGCTGGTCGCCCCTACCGCCTTCGGCACCGCGCGGCGCACCGTGGTGGGGCTGGACGCGGGCCGGGTCGCGACCATTCTGGCGGTGCTGGAAGCGCGCTGCGCGATCCCGTTCAGCGGGCTTGACGTCTTTCTCAACGTCGCGGGCGGGATGCGGGTCGTTGAGCCCGCCGCCGATCTGGCGATCGCGGCGGCGCTCTTGTCGGCGCGCGAGGATGTGGCAATTCCGCCAGATATGGTGCTATTCGGCGAAATCAGCCTGTCGGGGGCGCTGCGCCCGGTGGGGCAGGCGGAAAACCGGTTGAAAGAGGCGGCAAAACTTGGTTTCAAGCAGGCGATCGCCCCGACCGGCTCGAAACTTGGGCTGGTGGCGGGGATGAAGGTGCGCCAGATGCCGGATCTGACGGCGTTTGTGGGTGAAATATTCGGCGCGGGATAGCGCGCGGGGAGTGTGTGAATGGACGGCTTTACCCTTGTCGACGGGGTCGTGGCGGTGGTCATCGTGCTGTCGGCGGTGCTGGCCTATTCGCGCGGCCTGGTGCGCGAGGTGATGGCGATTGCGGGCTGGGTCGGGGCGGCAGTGCTGGCCTATCTCTTCGCCGGACAGGTGCAGCCGCTGATCAAGGAGCTGCCGGTAGTCGGCAAGTTCCTGGCCGACAGTTGCGAGCTCTCCATCATCGCGGCCTTTGCCGCGGTGTTTGCCGTGGGGCTGGTGCTGGCCGCGCTGTTCACGCCACTGTTTTCATCCGTGGTGCAGCGCTCGGCACTTGGCGGCATTGATCAGGGCCTGGGCTTTCTGTTCGGGGTGGCGCGCGGTGTGCTGCTGGTGGCGGTGGCCTTCATCGTTTACGACCGCGCGGTGGCGGCCAATACCGTGCCGATGGTGGACAATTCGCGCTCGGCCAGGATCTTCACCTCGTTCCAGGCCAATATCGACCAGACCATCCCCTCGGATGCGCCGGGCTGGATCGTGCAGAAATACGAACACCTGGTCGGCACCTGCGGTGCGCCCGCCCCGACCAAGTGAACCGGGCCTGCGCCACGCGATCAGGGCGTGACACCCGGCGGCCAAGGCCTTAGAGCGGTGCCACGCCCTCTATTCGGATTCGGAGCCCCCTGATGCGCCCATTCCTGAGCAATCCCTTCGACGATGACAAGCTCAAGGAAGAATGCGGCATCTTCGGCGTGTTCGGCCTGACCGATGCCGCCAATTTCGTGGCCCTTGGCCTGCACGCGCTGCAACATCGCGGCCAGGAGGCGGGCGGGATCGTCAGCTATGACGCGACCAGCGGCTTCAACTCGGCCCGGCGCTTTGGCTATGTGCGCGACAATTTCACCAAGGCCAGCCTGATGGAAACCCTGCCGGGGCAACTGGCGATCGGGCACGTGCGCTATTCCACCACCGGGTCCAAGGGGGCCACCCAGATCCGCGACGTGCAGCCGTTTTTCGGCGAGTTCTCGATGGGCGGGGCGGCGATTGCCCATAACGGCAACCTGACCAACGCCAGCGCCCTGCGCCGCGAGCTGATCGAGCGCGGCTCGATCTTTCAATCCTCGTCCGACAGCGAATGCATCATCCACCTGATGGCACGCTCGATCCAGCAGAACCTGTCCGAGCGCATCAAGGACGCGCTGCGCCGGGTCGAAGGCGCGTTTTCCATCGTCGCGATGACCTCGAGCAAGCTGATCGGGGTGCGCGATGCGCTTGGGGTGCGCCCGCTGGTGCTGGGCCGTCTGGGCGAGGGCTGGGCGCTGTCGTCGGAAACCTGCGGGCTGGATATCATCGGGGCCGAGTTCATCCGCGAGATCGAGCCCGGCGAGATGGTGGTGATCGACGCGCGCGGCATTCAAAGCACCCGCCCCTTCGCCCCCGCCAAGCCCCGGTTCTGCATCTTCGAGCATGTCTATTTCTCGCGCCCCGACAGCATCCTTGGTGGCCGTTCGGTTTACGAGAACCGCCGCCAGATCGGGGTGGAACTGGCGCGCGAAGCCCCGGTTGACGCCGATCTGGTGTGCCCGGTGCCCGATAGCGGCACCCCGGCAGCGATCGGCTACAGCCAGGAAAGCGGCATCCCCTACGCCATGGGGATCATCCGCAACCAATACATGGGCCGCACCTTCATCGAGCCGACCGAAAGCATCCGCAACATGGGGGTGCGGCTCAAGCTCAACGTCAACCGCGCCCTGATCAAGGGCAAGCGGGTGATCCTGGTCGATGATTCGGTGGTGCGCGGCACCACCTCGCGCAAGATCAAGGACATGATCCTCGACGCCGGGGCGGCCGAGGTGCACTTTCGCATCGCGTCCCCGCCAACCGCCTGGCCGTGCTTTTACGGCGTCGATACCCCCGAGCGCAGCAAGCTCTTGGCCGCGAACATGTCGGAAGACGAGATGCGCGCGTGGATCGGGGTGGACAGCCTGCGCTTTGTCAGCATGGACGGGCTTTACCGCGCCGTCGGCGAGGCGATGGGGCGCAATGCGCAAGCGCCGCAGTATTGCGACGCCTGCTTTTCCGGCCAGTATCCGGTCTCGCCTTCGGACAAGATCGACGAAGGCTTTCAGATGAAAGCGGCTGAGTGAGCGGGGGCGGATCAGGTTGACGCCGACCTGCCGCAGGCCGAAGAATGCATCTCTTGTGCCATGCCGGGGTTTCGCATCGGCAGAATCGTGGCGGGTTACGCCGCCTTCACCCACCACCTCGGGCTTTATCCCGATTCCGGTTCGGTGATTGCGCGCCTGAGCGCCGAACTGGCAGGCTGGAAAACCTCGAAAAGCGGTGTGCTGTTCACCCCGGCCCACCCGTTGCCGGTGCCGCTGGTGCACCGGATCCTCGATCTGCGCCTGGCCGAGATCGCCGCCATCGGGCGCTGAAGCGCCCCCTTGCCCATTCACCTGTGCGTAAATATCCCACGGGGGTCCGGGGGTGTGAAACCCCCGGCCTGCTTCCTGCCCCGGAAGGGTGACGGTGCCGCCGTGGCAGGTCAGTAGCCGCCGTGCTCGCCCATATCGTTGCCTTCGCTGCCTTCGCTGCCTTCCCCGAAACCGCCGTAATAGGCATTCGGTTGATAGGCGGCACCATAGCCCGCAGGCACGGGTGCCGTGCAACCGGAAACGACCCCAGCCAACAGCAACAAGCCAACGATCACGGTCTTGGGGTTGCGCATCTTGGTCATCACTTCCTCCACTGATCAAAACGATGATCCATTTAGCGGCGCGGAGTCGACAAATCAATTGTGCTTTCACCCCGCCCGACCATGGTCCGAAACCCGTCAGACCATTGACCTTGACGCAAAATGCCGCCAGACCGGCGCGCATGAAAGATCGCATCGCACTTGTCACCGGCGCCTCGCGCGGGCTGGGGGCGGCCATGGCCGAAGAATTGGCGGCACAAGGCTGGCACGTGGTGGCGGTGGCACGCACCAGCGGCGGGCTGGAAGAACTTGACGATCGGGTCAAGGCGCGCGCCGCACCCGGCAGTCTGACCCTGGCCGCGATGGATATCTGCGACGACGCAGCACTTCGCCAGCTTTGCCGCAGCATTCACGACCGCTGGGGCAGGCTGGACCTCTGGGCCCACACGGCGATCTTTGCCGCCCCGCTGACCCCGGCCGGCCATGCCGATGCCAAGGACTGGGACCGCTCGGTCGCCACCAACCTGCGCGCGACGGGCCTGCTGATCAGCTATGTCGAGCCCTTGCTGCTGGCCGCCGCAACGGGCACGGCGTTGTTCTTCGACGATCCGCGCGGCGGGGCGAAGTTCTTTGGGGCCTACGGGGCGACCAAGGCGGGCCAGATCGCACTGGCGCGTTCCTGGGCCGCCGAGACCGTGAAGACCGGCCCACGGGTGCTGATCGCGACCCCCGCCCCGATGCCCACCGCCACCCGTGCGCGGTTCTTTCCCGGCGAGGACCGCAGCCCCCTGACCGATCCGCGCCTTGAAGCGACGCGGCTGGTGGCGCTGGTCTGAGCCGGTCAGGCGGCGGCAGGTGGGGGGCTGTCTGCCCCCCACACCCCCCGAGAGTATTGCGGCAAAGAAGATGCGGTATGGTTATTCGAGGCGCGCCGGAAAGCCGGGCGCGCGCAGATCGGTGTGCAGCACGTCTTCCAGCAGCTTGACGATCTGGGTGGACTGTGCCTTGCCACCGTAGGCGGCGCGGCCCTTGACGAAGGTCTGCTGGGTCATTCCGGCCAGATCGAGCGGCACCCCGAATTCGCGTCCGAAGCCCATGGCAAACCCGAGATCCTTCAGCGCCAGATCCATCGAGAAAGCAATGTCATAGCTGCCGTTCAGGATCAGTTGGCCTTCGGTTTCATGCACGAAACTGCTGCCCGATGAGGCCGCGATTGCCTGCCACGCGGTCGCAAGGTCCAGCCCGCCGCGTTTGGCCAGCATCAGGGCCTCGCCATCCGCCACCAGATGGATGAAGGCCAGCATGTTGGTGATGACCTTGATCACCGCCGCCGAGCCCAGCGGGCCGATGTGGAAGATGCGATCACCGATCGCCTGCAATGCGGGCAGGTGCAGATCGTAGAGGTCGCGCGCGCCGCCCGCCAGCACGGTGATCCTGCCCTGCGCCGCAAGATGGACGCCGCCGGTGACCGGCGCCTCCATCAGCCGCACCCCCTGCTCGGCGGCCAGCGCCCCCAGCCGCAGGATGTCGTCGCGCCCGAGCGTCGAGTTCTCGATCCAGGTGGCCCCCGGCCGCATCGCGGGCAGGATCTGCGCCAGCACCGCCTCGGACACCGCCGGCGAGGGCAGGCAGGTGAAGACATGATCAACCCCGGCGGCAAGTTCGGCCGGGCTGGCCGCAAAGGTTGCCCCCATGGCGACATGGCGCTCGCCCAGCTTCGGGTCGATGTCATGCACCGTCAGCTTGAACCCCGCCCGGAGCAGACTGGCCGCAAGGTGCCCGCCCAGATTGCCCAGACCAATGAACCCGTAATGCATCATGCCTCTCCATAGCCGACGACGGCCTTTACTTCGCAAAAGTCGTGGATGCCCCAATCGGCATATTCGCGCCCGTTGCCGGACTGCTTGTAACCGCCGAACGGGGCGAAGGTATCCCAGTCGGGGGTGTTGAGGTGGACCTGCCCGGCGCGCAGGCGACGCGCCACGGCGCGCGCTTCCGGCCGCGGCCCTTGCACATGGGCGGCCAGACCGTAAGGGGTGTCGTTGGCGATCTCGACCGCCTGATCGACCGTCTCGTAGGGGATGATCACCAGCACCGGGCCAAAGATTTCCTCGCGCGCGATGGTCATCTGGTTGGTCACATCGCCAAACACCGTCGGGCGCACGAACCAGCCCCGGTTCAGCCCCTTGGGTCGCCCGAGGCCCCCGGTGACCAAGGTTGCCCCTTCGTCGATGCCCTGCTGGATCAAGCCCTGAATCTTGTCGAACTGCGCCTTGCTGACCACCGGCCCGTGGGTGGTGGTGGCCGCGCGCGGATCGCCCGGCACCATCGCTTCGGCGGCAGCCTTGGCCAGCGCCAGCGCCTCGGCGTGGCGGGCGCGGGGCACCAGCATCCGGGTCGGTGCGTCGCAGCTTTGACCGCTGTTGCCAAAACAGCCCTCAACCCCCGCCGCCACCGCCACCGCCAGATCGGCACCTGGCAGAATGATGTTGGGCGACTTGCCGCCCAGCTCTTGCGCCACCCGTTTCACCGTCGGTGCCGCCGCCGCCGCCACCGCCGTGCCGGCCCGGGTTGATCCGGTAAAGCTGACCATATCGACCTGCGGGTGGCTGGCCAACCGCGCCCCCACCACCGGCCCGCTGCCATTGACCAGATTGAACACCCCGGCAGGCACCCCCGCCGCATCGCAGACCTCGGCGAACAGCAGCCCCGACAAGGGGGCGATTTCCGAGGGCTTCAGCACCACGGTGCAGCCCGCAATCAGCGCCGGTGCCACCTTGCAGGCGATCTGGTTCATCGGCCAGTTCCACGGCGTGATCAGGCTGCAGACCCCGATGCCCTCGAAAATGATGCGCGACGTGCCGCGCGAATATTCCCAACGCATCTGCTCGGCCGCCGCGATGGTCGCCTCGATATGCACCTGCCCGGCCAAGACCTGCGCTTCGCGGGCAAAGGACAACGGCGCCCCCATCTCAAGGCTGACCGCAACCGCGAAATCCTCGGCGCGGGCGATGTAGGCGGCAAGAATCCGGCGCAGCAGGGCGATGCGCTCGGCCAGCGGCCAGACCGAGTAGTCGGCAAACGCCGCGCGCGCCGCCGCAATCGCCCGGTCGGCATCAGCCGCGCTGCCAAGCGCCACCTGCGCCACGATCTCTTCGGTCGCCGGATTCTCGACGTAGGTCCGCTCGCCCCCCAGCGGATCGACCCATGCGCCGTTGATGTAGAACTTGAGGTTGTTGTCGGAAATCATTGTTTCATCACCTGAAATAGATATGGTGCGTGGCGCGGATGGCGGCGTCGATCGCAGGGTCGATCTGGCATCCGGCGCGCGCCATGATCTCATTCTTGCGCGCAATCGCGCGGTCGAGCAACTGCGGTTTTCCCGCCTCGGCCCATTCCTTGGGGCTCATCCGGTTGGCCACCGCGGGATAGATGTATTCGGTCTGCATCAAGGCGAGGGTCTGATCCGAGCCCAGATAATGCCCCGGCCCGCCGAGGCAGACCGCCTTCATCGCGTCGATCGAGGTGCTGTCCTCGGTCACATCAATCCCGCGCACGCAGCGCAGCGCCTGACCCAGAATGTCGTCGCCCAGGATCAGGCTTTCCATGCAAAAGCCCAGCAGGCTGGCGTGCATCCCCACCGCCTCGTAGATCATGTTCAGCCCGGAAAGACCGGCCAGCACGTTGGTGATACCCTGCTCCCACCCGGCCTGCATGTCGGGCAGTTTGCTGTCGGATATCCCCGCCGCAGCCCCCCCCGGCAGGTTGTAGAACTGGTGCATCTGGGCACAACCCGCAGTCAGCAGCGCCTGCTCGGCCGAGCCGCCCGACATCGCCCCGGTGCGCAGATCGCTGACAAACGGCCAGGTGCCGAAAATGCAGGGCGCGCCCGGTCGAATGGCATTGGCATAGACCACCCCGGCCAGACATTCGGCCATCGCCTGCACGATCGCCAGCGCGATCGGGGCCGGTGCCGTCGCCCCGGCCTGCCCGGCGCTCAGCAGCAGCATCGGCATCCCGGCCCGGATGCAGGCCTCCATGGTGATGCAGGACTCTTCCGCAAACTTCATCGGCGGCACGACGAAACAGTTGGAATTGCTGACAAACGGCCGCGCCCGCCAGGCCGCCTCGCCGCCCGCTACCTGATGCAGCAGATCAAAACAGCCCTTCACATGCGCGGGTTCCGAAAACGATGTTCCCACGTGTTTCGTGGTCCCGCTGAGGCAGGCGTAAAGCGTGTTGATGTCCATGTCATAGTTGTCGGGCACATCGCGGCACACCATGGCGCGCTGAAAGAAATGCACGTTGTCAAGGTGATGGGTGATCCGCGCCGCATCATAAAGATCCTGCGCCGTGCTTTCGCGGTAGCTGTTGTTGATCGGGTCAACGATGTGCACCGCCGCCCCGGCGGTGCCAAAATGCACGTTGGTGCCGGTAAGATGCAGGTCATACTTCGGGTCACGCGCGCACAGCGTGATGTCGCGCGCAGCCTTTGCCAGCATGTCCTCGACCAGCGCGCGCGGAAACCTTATCCGCCCATCATCGCCCAGGATCGCCCCCGCCCCGGTCAGCAACTCGACCCCCTGTTTTGGCGCCTGCGAAAGCCCGATCACCGCCAGCGCCTCCATCGCGCTGTCGTTGATCTTGGCCATCCCGGCCGCCGTCAAAGGTTTGTATTGCCCGCCCGGCATCCCGGCATGAACCGGGCGCAGATTTTCGGCCAACGGGGCCGAGCGCAGCGCCACCCGGCTTGCCCGCCCGCCCGACCGCCGCGCCCGTGCCGGTTCGCAAACCTCGCCAATATCGCTCATCGCAAACCCTTTCTCATTGGTCCAAATACCCCGGGGGGTGCGGGGGGCTGGCCCCCCGCTCCATTGATCACGCCCGCACCCGCGCCGATTTCGGATCATGCATCGCCACCAGCGAGGCCACCGCCGCATGCCGCCGCCCGGCAATCTCGATCTCGTAGCGTGACCCCAGCACCTCGGCCTCGCTTTGCCCCAGGCACGGCACATAGCCCATGCCCACCGCGCCGCCGAGGTAATGCCCGTAAGACCCCGAGGTCACCGGCCCGACGATCACCCCGTCGCGCACCACCGCCTCGTTGTGAAAGATCAGCGGTTCGGGGTCGGTCAGGCGAAACTGCACCAGCCGCCGCGCGAGGCCCGCATCGGCGACGCGCAGCACCGCCTCGCGCCCGATGAAATCGGCCTTGGCCGTTTTCACCGCAAAACCCAGCCCCGCTTCCAGCACATGATCCTCGTCGGTGATGTCATGGCCCCAGTGGCGGTAGGCCTTCTCGATCCGGCAACTGTCGAGGGTATGCAGCCCGCACAGCGTCAACCCCGGATCGGCCTCGATCAGCGCCTCGAATACATGGCAGGCCTGATCGGTGCTGACATAAAGCTCCCAACCCAACTCGCCGACGTAAGTCACCCGGTGCGCCCGCGCCAGCCCCATGCCGATCTCGATTTCGCGCGCGGCGCCAAAGGGATGCGCGGCGTTGCTGAAATCATTCGGGGAAACGGCGGCCAGCAGATCGCGGCTTTTCGGCCCCATCACGCACAGCACCGCCTCGGCTGCCGTGACATCGGTGATCACCGCGAAGGCATCCCCGACGTGACGGCGCAACCACGCCAGATCGCGCTGCAAGGTCGCCCCCGGCACCACCATCAGATACGCGGTCTCGCTCAGCCGCGTCACCGTCAGATCGGATTCAATCCCGCCGCGCGGGTTCAGCATCTGGGTATAGACGATCCGCCCCACCGGCACATCGACCTCGTTGCCGCAGACCCGGTTCAGGAACGCACAAGCGTCGCGGCCCTCGACCCTGATCTTGCCGAACGAGGTCATGTCGAACAGGCCGACCCCACCCCGCACCGCCATGTGCTCGGCGCGGTTGTTGTCAAACCAGTTCTGCCGCTTCCACGAATAGCGATACTCCCGCTCCTGCCCCGGCCGCGCGAACCAGTTCGCCCGCTCCCACCCCGCCATCTCGCCAAACACCGCGCCGCGCGCCTTGAGCGCCTCGTGCAACGGGCTGCGCCGCACCCCGCGCGAGGTTTCAGGCTGGCGGTAGGGGAAGTGGTCGGCATACAAAAGCCCCAGCGTCTCGCTGACCCGTTCGCGCAAATAGCGCCGGTTGCGCTGGAACGGCTGGGCGCGGCGCAGATCGACCTCCCACAGATCGAACGGCGCCTCGCCGGTGGTGATCCAGTGCGCCAGCGCCATGCCCGCCCCGCCGGATGACACGATCCCGACCGAGTTATACCCCGCCGCGATCCAATACCCCCCCAGTTCCGGTGCCTCGCCCAGATAATAGCGATCATCGGGGGTGAAACTTTCCGGCCCGTTGAAAAAGGTGTGAATCCCCGCGGTCTTGAACAGCGGGATGCGGTTCATCGCGGCCTCGAGGATCGGCTGGAAGTGGTCGAAATCCTCGGGCAGGGTGTCGAAACAGAAATCCTCGCTTATGCCCGCCATGCCCCAGGGCTTGGCCTTGGGCTCGAACGCCCCCAGCATCATCTTGCCGGCGTCGGATTTGTAATAGGCGCATTCATCGGGCACCCGCAGCACCGGCAAATGGCCAATGCCGTCAATCGGTTCGGTCACCAGATAGAAATGCTCGCAGGCGTGCAGCGGCAGCGTGACGCCGCTCTGCGCCGCCAGATCCCGCCCCCACATCCCGCCGCAGTTGATCACCACGTCCGCTGCAATGTGGCCGCGCGCACCGCCCACCTCATAGTCCACCCCGGTCACCCGCCGCCCGGCCTCGGTGACGCCGGTGACCTTGACCCCCTCGATGATCTTCGCCCCGCGCATCCGCGCGCCCTTGGCCAGCGCCAGCGCGATATTGCCGGGGTCGCACTGGCCATCCAGCGGCAGCGCCACCGCCCCCACCACATCCGCCACGTTCAGATGCGGATACATCGCCTTGACCTCGGCGGGCGAGATTTCGTGCACCTCGACATCGAAAATCCGCGCCACCGTGGCCTGACGCAGCAGTTCCTCGTGGCGCTCGTGGGTCAGCGCCACCGAGATGCTGCCGACCTGCCGCATCCCGGTTTCAACCCCGGTTTCAGCCGCGAGTTTCACATAAAGATCGGCCGAATACTTGGCCAGCCGGGTCATGTTGGCCGAGCCCCTGAGCTGCCCGATCAGCCCCGCCGCGTGCCAGGTGGTGCCGCAGGTCAGTTGCTTGCGCTCCAGAAGCACGATGTCGCTCCAGCCCGCCTTGGCCAGATGGTAGGCCACCGAGCAGCCGGAAATGCCGCCGCCGATGATCACGGCGCGGGCGGTCTTGGGAACGGTCATGGCGTGGTATCCTTCGGTATCAGAACCAGTTTGCCGGGGTAGCGCCCGGCGGCCAGATCGGCTTGCGCGCGGGCGATGTCGCGCAACGGGTAGGTCTGCGACACCACCGGGCGGATGCGGGCGGTGTTGATGATGGTCACCAGCCCGGCAAAGACCTCGCGCGGCTGATGGGTGGCCCCGTAAAGCGTCAGATCGTTGAGATAGACGGTGCGCAGATCGCCCTGCACCATCGGCCCCGCCACCGCCCCCGCGGTGGCATAGCGCCCGCCAGGGCGCAGTGCCGCCAGCCGATCCTGCCAGCCCGACCCGCCCACCACGTCGATCACCACATCAAAGCTGTGCGCCTTGGGCGTGGTCTCGCGGCCCATCACCGCCGCGCCGGCCTTGCGCACCACCTCCGCCTTGCCAAGGCTGCACTGCCCCGTCACTTCCGCCCCGCGCAGGCCCGCCAGTTGCACCGCCGCCAGCCCCACCCCGCCCGACGCGCCGGTGACCAGCACCCGCTCGCCCACCGCCAGCCGCGCCCGGGTCAACAGGTTGTGCGCCGTGCCGTAAGCGCAGGGCATGGCACCGATTTCCACGTCGGACAGCGGCGAGGCCGAGACATCATGCAGATGCCGCGCCGGCACCACGCAATACTGGGCAAACGCGCCGTCGTATTCCGAGCCGATGGCGACAAAGTTCAGCGGGTTTCCCGCTGTCGGCTCGGCCTGATTGGTCGGGCAGATCACCCGCGCGCCGATCGCCGGGCTTGCGACCCCTTCGCCCAGCGCCACCACCCGCCCGCACAGATCCGAGCCCTGAATGCGCGGAAAGCGCAGCGCCCCGGCCCAGCCCGAGGCCTCGTCCGCGCCATACCAGCCGACCCTTGTGTTGATGTCGGTCATGTTGACCCCGGCGGCCAGCACCCGCACCAGCACCTCGCCTGGGCCGGGGCGCGGCACCGGCAGATCGTCGCGCCAGACCAGCGCCTCGGGTCCGCCATGCGCCACCAGTTGCACCCCCGTCATGGTCTGCGGCACCGTCATGCCCGGATCCGGGCGTTCGCCGGATCCCACAGCGGCGCATCAGGCTGCACCACCGCGGCACAGCGCTGGCCGAAAATCTCGACCTCAAGCGCGGTGCCCGGCACCGCCAGATCGGCGCGCAGCATGCCAAGGGCGATGCAGGCATCCACCCGGTGGCCCCAGCCGCCCGAGGTGGTTTCGCCCACAACTTTGCCGTCATGCCAGATCGTTGACATGTAGGGCGGGTCATAGGCCCCGGCCTCTACCCGCAGGGTGACAAAGCGCTTGGCACTCCCCGCCTGCTGCTCGGCCAGCAGCGCCGCCCGGCCCCGGAAATGGGTCTTGGTGAAATCGACAAAGCGCCCGAGGCCGCCCTGCAACACGGTGTAATCGGTGGAAAGATCGCCCTTCCAGGCGCGATAGCCCTTCTCAAGCCGCAGGCTGTTCAGCGCGAACATCCCGAACGGGCGCAACCCGTGCCCCTGCCCCGCCGCCATCAGCGCATCCCACACCGCCGGGGTATCGGCGACACGGCTGTGCACCTCCCACCCCAGCTCGCCGGCAAAGCTGACGCGCAGCAGCATCACCTCGGCCCCGGCAATCGTCGCCACTTGCCATGTGAGCCAGGGCCGCGAAAGATCAGCCTCGGTCACTTTGGCCAGAACAGCGCGACTGGCCGGGCCGGTGACAATCTGGGTGGACCAGAGATCGGTTTCATCGGTGAGCTTTAGCCCCGCCGCCAGATGCCGCGTCAGCCATTCCCGGTCATGCGCCTGCGCCGCCGCCGCCGTGATCAGCATCACCTCGTCCTCGGCCAGCCGCGCCACCGACATCTCGGTGACGATCCGCCCCTTGCCGTCGGCGAAATAGGCAAGCCCCAGCCGCCCCACCGACGGCACCTTGCCGGTGATCTGCGCCGCCAGCCAGTCGGCCACATGCGCCCCCTTGACCCGGAAGCGCGAGAACCCCGGCAGATCAAGGATCCCCGCGCTATCGCGCACCGCCAGACATTCCTCGCGCACCGCCCCGAACCACGGCCCTTCGCGATCCCAGGTCCGCGAGCCCTCGTCCGAGGTGTCATCGCCGGGCCGCGCATACCACAGCGCCCGCTCCCAGCCATTGGCCGGGCCATAAACCGCCCCCAGGGCGCGGGTCCGGTCATGCACCGCCGACAGCTTGCAGTCGCGCCCTTCGGGCCAGAAATGCTGGGGAAACTGGATCGCGTATTCGTTGGCATAAACCTCGCGGCCCTTGGCAAGGCAGTAGGCCGGGTCTTCAAAGCCGGTGAAACGGCGCGGATCGCACGACCACATGTCCCATTCGGTGGTGCCTTCGGTCACCCATTCCGCCAGCACCTTGCCCGCCCCCCCGGCCTGACAGATGCCGAAGGTGAAGACGCAGGCCTCGTAGGCATTGGGCAGCCCCGGCATCGGCCCGATCAGCGGGTTGCCATCGGGCGCGTAGGGGATCGGCCCGTTGATCACCTTGCTCAGCCCCGCCTTGGCCAGCATCGGCACCCGCGCCATGGCGTCGGCGATCTGCGTCTCGAGGCGCTCAAGATCGTCGGGGAACAACTGAAAGCTGAAATCTTCCGGCATCGGATCGTCGGGCGTCACCCAATGCGCCCGGCAGTCGCGCTCGTAGGGACCAAGGTTGAGGCCCATCTTTTCCTGCCGCATGTAGTAGCTGGCATCGACATCGCGCAACAGCGGCAGCTTGTGGCCCACTTCGGCCGACCATACCGCCAGCTCGGGGATGGTGTCGAACAGCAGATACTGGTGGCTCATCACCACCATCGGCAGATCGCGCCCGAACAGGCGCGCCACCTCGCGGGCGCGGTAGCCGGCGGCATTCACCACCACCTCGCAGCGGATCTCGCCGCGCGGGGTGGTGATCACCCATTCGCCCGCCTCGCGCCGCACCGCGGTGGCCGGGCAGAAGCGTTCGATCTTTGCCCCCATTGCCCGCGCCCCCTTGGCCAGCGCCTGGGTCAGTTGCGCCGGGTCGATGTCGCCATCGTAGGGGTCGTAAAGCGCGCCGGTCAGACCATGGGTTTCAAGGAACGGATAGACCGAGCCAATCTCGTCCGGGGCCAGGATGTTCAGATCCAGCCCCTGATAGCGCCCCATCCCCACCACCCGCTTGAATTCGGCCAATCGGTCCGCCGTGTGCCCCAGCCGGACCGAGCCGGTGACATGGTAATTCATCGGGTAATCGACCGCCGCCCCCAGCCCGCGGTAAAGCTCGGCCGAATAGCGCTGCATGTTCATGATCGACCAACTGGCACTGAAGGTCGGCACATTGCCCGCCGCGTGCCAGGTCGAACCCGCCGTCAACTCGTTGCGCTCCAGCAGCACCGCGTCCGTCCATCCCGCCTTGGCCAGATGGTAGAGGGCCGATACCCCGACCACGCCGCCCCCGATCACCACCACCCGCGCCGTCGTCGGAAAATCAGCCATGCTCGCCCCCTGCAAACTCCGCCCGACTATCGCCCCGCGCGCGTCCTCTTTCAATTCACCAGTTTCGCTCTTATTGATCGGAAAAAGCGATCAGAGACCGAAGTGCAGATCGAACACCTGGAAACCTTTCTCGACCTGATCGAGACCCGCAGCTTCAACCGCACCGCCGACCGGCTGGGGCTGACGCAATCGACGGTCTCGGGCCGGGTGGCAGCTCTCGAGGCGGCGGTCGGGGCGCGGCTGTTCACCCGCTCGCGCGCGGGCACCGATCTGACCACCGAGGGGCTGAAGTTCGCACCCCACGCCCGCGCCCTGCGCCACGCCTGGGCAGAGGCCCGGCGCGCGGTGCTGCCGGCGGGCGACTCTGCCGTGGCGCTGCGCATCGGCATCCAGAACGATCTTGCCGCCGGGCTGATCGGCGAATGGGTGGCCGAGTTCCGCGCCCGGCTGCCGGACTGCGCCTTTTATCTCGAACCCGATTATTCCAACCAGATGTGCGATGATCTTCGCCTCGGGCTGCTCGACTTTGCGGTGCTCTACACCCCGCGCGCGCTGCCCGATCTGCATTTCACCACCCTGGGCGAGGTGCGCTACCGCCTGATCAGCTCGGACGGCACGCGGCGCACCGACCTCGACCCCGCCCGCTACATCCGCGCCAACTATTCCCCGGCGTTCGAGCAGACCCACCACGATCTGCTGCCCGAACTGGCCACCGCACCGCTGGCGGCGGGTCAGAACGCCGCTGTTGCCGGAATGCTGACCACCCTCGGCGGCGCCGGTTTCGTGCTCGACCAAACCGCCGAGCGGCTGGTGCAGGCGGGCGGCTTTCGTTTTGTTGCCGACGTGCCGACCATCACCCAGCCGGTTTACGGGGCCATGCACCTGCGCCACCGCCCCTCGCGCCTGCACCGCCGCCTGTTGCGCATCGTCCAGCGCCAACTGGCCAGCCGCTGATTCCATTCTTGCTGGCAAAAATATCCTCGCCGAAGGCCCGGCCTTACCGCAAGCACTGCCCATGTCACAGCGTGGTGTGCAGCCGATAACCCGGCGCATAGGCCAGCCTGACCAAGGTGATCGGCCCGGCGTCGCTCCAGGTGGTGCGGTCGGTGATGAACAACGCGGTGCCCGGCGCCAGCCCCAGGATCGCGGCCTCTTGCGCACTGGCGTTCTCGGCGCAAAAGGCGATGTCGCCCAGGGTATAGGCGACATGCGCCACCAGCCATTCGTTGGCCGAGACAGTGGCGAAATCGGGCCACGGTCGGGGCAGCACGGCGGGGTTCAGCCAGCGGTCCTCGTAAAGATAAGGCCGCCCGTCGGCCAGATGCAGGCTGCGCAGGTGCAAAAGCGCCGGCGCCGTGGCCAGCCCCAGGCGCGAGGCCACCGGCACCGGCGCGGGTGTCAGGGCCTGCTCGAGCAGGTGAAAGGCATAAAGCTGGCCGCGCGCTTCGACCTCGAGCCGGGTCACCGGAATGTCGAGCGTGGCCTTGCGCACCGGGTGCAACGCCACCCTGGTGCCGACCTTGCGCTTGCGCTCCAGCACCCCGGCGGTGGCCAGATCGCGCAGCGCCCGGTTGACCGTGGCGCGGGCGCAGCCGAACTCCGCCGCCAGCACCTCTTCATTGGGGATCAGCGCGCCCGCCGCCCATTCGCGTGCCCGGATGCGGGCCAGCACCTCGGCCCGGATCGCTTCCCAGCCCTGCGGGCGCGCCCTCACAACTGCCCCCGCAGCCGCGCCGTGCAAGCGCGGTAGCGCGCGGTGATGGCGTCGCGCGCAATATGCCGCCCGCCGGTGACCAGATGTCGCCCGGCCGCCCAGACCTCGGCCACCATCCGGTCGTCACCGGCGAAAATCCAGGCGTCAAGCACCCCGTCACCCGCCCGCCCGGCCAGATCGACCGCCCCCATGTCAAGCGCCAGCAGATCGGCCCAGGCCCCGGTGCGGATCGCCCCGGCGTCACGGCCAGCCGCCCTAGCGCCGCCTTGCACCGCGCCCTCGAACAGCACCCGCCCGGTCGAGCGTTCGGGCGTCGCCAGCACCGCCCGCCCGCGTTCGCGCAGGCGCTGGCTGTATTCCAGCAGGCGCAACTCCTCGGCCAGCGCGATCCGCAGATTGCTGTCCGACCCGATGCCGAACCGCCCGCCCGCGCCAAGGTAGCGCGAACCGTCAAAGATGCCGTCGCCCAGATTGGCCTCGGTGATCGGGCACAACCCCGCCACCGCCCCGCTGGCGGCCAGCGCCAGGGTCTCGGCGGGCTGCATCTGGGTGCAATGGACCGCGCACCAGCGCGCATCGACTGCGGCATTGGCCAGCAGCCAGGCCACCGGGCGCGCGCCGTAGGCCGCTTCAACCTCGGCCACTTCGGCCTGTTGCTCGGCAAGATGGATATGGATCGGGGCGTCGGGTGCCAGCCCTGCCACCTGCGCCAGACCTTCGCGGCTGACCGCCCGCAGCGAATGCGGTGCCACCCCCAGCACGGCGTCGGGTGGCAGGTTGGCCAGCGCCCGCCTCGCGCCTTGCCACAGCCGGGCAAACCGATCCGGATCATTGCCGAACCGCACCTGCCCCGCGCCAAGCGCGCGCCCGTCGCAGCCGCCGTGCTGGTAAAGCACCGGCAGCAGGGTCAGGCCGATGCCGGACAAGCTGGCCGCCGCCACGATCCGCCCCGCCATCTCGGCCAGATCGGCGTAAGGCACCCCGTCTGGGCGGTGGTGCAGATAGTGGAACTCGGCCACCCCGGCGTAACCCGCCTCGAGCATCTCCATCTGCACGAAAGCGGCAATCGCCTGCACGTCGTCGGGCGTGAGATGCTCGAGAAAGCGATACATCACCTGACGCCAGGTCCAGAAACTGTCGTGCCCGCCCACGCCGCGCTGCTCGGTCAGGCCCGCCATGGCGCGCTGGAAGGCGTGGCTGTGCAGGTTGGTCGGCGCGGGCAGCAGGCAGCCCAGCCGCTGCCCCGCCGGGGCCACCCCGACCGTCACCGCGGCTATCCGCCCGCCCGCCAGATCGACCCGCACCGCATCGGCCCAGCCGGTGTCGAGCAGGGCGGTTTCGGCCCAGAGCGTGGTGGTGGTCATGGCGGCCCCTTGACAGCGGATGTTATGTATAGACATATTAACCCCACGCGCAGACATATTGCAAGCGGGGGCTGACATGATTCTCGGCAATGCCCAGGTGGCCACGATGACCCCCGGCGCTGATCTGATCAATGACGGCTGCGTCGTGCTTGACGGCGCGCAGATCGCCTGGGTGGGCGAGGAGGCCGCCCTGCCGCCCGCCCATGCCGCCAAGCCGCGCGTTGATCTGGGCGGCAGGCTGATCACCCCGGCGCTGATCGACTGCCACACCCATCTGGTGTTCGCCGGCGACCGGGCGCGCGAGTTTGAGCAGCGCCTGAACGGGGTCAGTTACGCCGAGATCGCCCGCGCCGGGGGTGGCATTCTTGCCACCGTCAGCGCCACCCGCGCCGCCTCGCAAGACGAGCTGCTGGCCCAGGCCCTGCCCCGGGTTGACCAGATGCTGGCCGAAGGGGTGGGGACGATCGAGATCAAGTCGGGCTACGGGCTGGACCTGCTGACCGAGATCCGCATGTTGCGGGTGGCGCGCCGGATCGCCGACCTGCGCGCGGTGACAATCCGCACCAGCTTTCTCGGCGCCCATGCGGTGCCGCCCGACTATGCCGGGCGCGCCGACGATTACCTGTCGGAACAGGCCCTGCCCGCAATGCGCGCCGCCGCGGTCGAAGGGCTGATCGACGCGGTTGACGGCTTTTGCGAAACCATCGCCTTTTCCCCGGCCCAGATTACCCGGGTGTTTGCCGAGGCCCGCGCCTTGGGCCTGCCGGTCAAGCTGCATGCCGAGCAACTCTCGAACCTTGGCGGCGCGGCGCTGGCGGCACGCCATGGCGCCCTGTCGGCGGATCATCTGGAATATCTCGATGCCGAGGGCGTGCGCGCGATGGCGCAGGCGGGCACGGTTGCCGTGCTGCTGCCCGGTGCCTTCTACACCCTGCGCGAGCGTCACCTGCCGCCGATCTCGCGCCTGCGCCGCCGCGGCGTGGCGATGGCGGTCGCGACCGACTGCAACCCCGGCTCGTCGCCGCTGACCTCGCTGGGGCTGGCGATGAACATGGCCTGCACCCTGTTCCGCCTGACCCCGCTGGAAGCCTTGCAGGGCACCACCGTCAACGCCGCCCGCGCCCTGGGTCTGACCGATCGCGGCACCATCGCCCCCGGCCAGCGCGCCGATCTGGCGGTGTGGCAGGCGCGCCACCCGGCCGAGCTGGCCTGGCGCATCGGCCCGACCGCCCTTCATTCCCGCATCATCGGAGGCCAGATTGCCGCCTGAGATTCTGATCCCTGCTGCCACCACGCTGGCCCAGCTTGAGCGCCTTTACCGCAGCGGCGCACCCGCCCGGTTGGCCGATAGCGCCCGCCCCGGCATTGAAGCCGCCGCCGCCCGGATTGCCACTGCCGCGGCAGGCGAAACGGCGGTTTACGGCGTCAATACCGGCTTTGGCAAACTCGCCAGCCTCAAGATCGCACCGCCCGACGTGGCCACCCTGCAACGCAATCTGATCCTGTCGCACTGCTGCGGCGTAGGGGATTCGATGCCGCGCCCGGTGGCCCGGCTGATGATGGCGCTGAAACTGCTTAGCCTCGGGCGCGGCGCTTCGGGGGTGCGCTGGCAGATCGTCGCGCAGTTGCAAGACATGCTGGCGCGCGGCGTGACCCCGGTGGTTCCGGCGCAAGGCTCGGTCGGGGCGTCGGGCGATCTGGCCCCGCTGGCCCATATGGCGGCCGCGATGATCGGCGAAGGCTTTGCCGAAATCGCAGGCGAGGTGCTGCCGGGGGCGCAGGCGCTGGCCCGCGCGGGCCTCGCGCCGGTGGTGCTGGGCCCCAAGGAAGGGCTGGCGCTGATCAACGGCACCCAGTTCACCACCGCCTACGCGCTGGTCGGGCTGTGGGATGCCTGGCGCGCGGCGCAAAGCGCGCTGGTCACCAGCGCGATGTCCACCGACGCGATCATGGGCTCGACCGCGCCGCTGCACCCCGAGATTCACGCCCTGCGCGGCCACCCCGGCCAGATCGAGGCGGCGGCGGTGATGCGCGCCCTGCTGGAAGGATCAGCGATCCGCGACAGCCACCGCAGCGGCGACACCAGGGTGCAGGATCCCTACTGCATCCGCTGCCAGCCGCAGGTCACCGGGGCGGCGATGGATGTTCTGCGGATGGCCGCCCACACCCTTGAAATCGAGGCCAACGCCGCCACCGACAACCCGCTGGTGCTCAGCGATGCCATTGTTTCCGGCGGCAACTTCCATGCCGAGCCGGTCGGCTTTGCCGCCGACATGATCGCGCTGGCGATCAGCGAAATCGGGGCCATCGCGCAGCGCCGGGTGGCGCTGATGGTGGACCCGGTGCTGTCGTTCGACCTGCCCGCGTTCCTGACCCCGCACCCCGGCCTCAACTCGGGGCTGATGATCGCCGAAGTCACCACCGCCGCCCTGATGAGCGAGAACAAGCACCTGGCCCACCCCACGGTGATTGATTCCACCCCGACCTCGGCCAACCAGGAAGACCACGTGTCCATGGCCGCCCACGGCGCGCGCCGCCTGTCGCCGATGAACGCCAATCTTGCGGTCATCCTTGGGGTCGAGGCGATCTGCGCCGCGCAAGGCATTGATTTTCGCGCCCCCCTTGCCACCAGCGCGCCGTTGCAAAGGGCCGTGGCGCGGCTGCGCGCCAAGGTCGCGGCACTTGGCAATGACCGCTACATGGCCCCCGATCTGGGTGCCGCCGCCGGCCTGATCGCCAGTGGCAAGCTGGCGCAAGCCGCCGCCATTCCCCTGCCCGTGCTCTGAGAGGTTCATCATGACCGAAGCCGTCAACCCCCGCCACAACCTGCGCGACATCTTTGCGCCCACCGGCCCCGAGATCACCGCGAAAAGCTGGCTGACCGAGGCCCCGATGCGGATGCTGATGAACAACCTGCACCCCGATGTGGCCGAAAACCCGCACGAACTGGTGGTTTACGGCGGCATCGGCCGCGCCACCCGGACCTGGGCCGATTTCGACACCATCGTCGCCACCCTGAAAACCCTGAACGACGACGAGACCCTGCTGGTGCAGTCGGGCAAACCTGTCGGGGTGTTTCGCACCCACAAGGACGCGCCGCGGGTGCTGATCGCCAACTCCAATCTGGTGCCGCATTGGGCCACCTGGGACCATTTCAACGAACTCGACAAGAAAGGTCTGGCGATGTATGGCCAGATGACCGCAGGTTCCTGGATTTACATTGGAACTCAAGGGATTGTGCAAGGAACCTACGAGACTTTCGCCGAAGCTGGCCGCCAGCACTACGGCGGCGATCTGCGCGGCAAATGGATCCTGACCGGCGGTCTGGGCGGCATGGGCGGCGCGCAACCCTTGGCAGCGGTGATGGCCGGGGCCTGTTGCCTGGCCGTCGAGTGCGACGAGACACGGATAGATTTTCGCTTGCGTACCAGATATGTAGACGCCAAAGCTCAGACTCTGGATGAAGCCTTGGCGATGATTGCCGAGTGGACCGCCAAGGGCGAGGCAAAATCGGTGGGGCTATTGGGCAATGCCGCCGACGTGTTTCCCGAGCTGGTGCGTCGGATGAAGAGTGGTGGCCAGCGACCTGATATTGTTACAGATCAAACCTCGGCGCACGATCCGCTGCATGGCTACCTGCCGCAGGGTTGGGGGGTGGCGGAATGGCGCGCGCGCCAGGAGACCGAGCCGCAGGTGGTCGAGCGCGCCGCCCGCGCCAGCATGCGCCGCCAGGTCGCCGCGATGGTCGATTTCTGGCACGCCGGGGTGCCGACGCTCGATTACGGCAACAACATCCGTCAGGTGGCGCTGGACGAAGGCCTGACCGACGCTTTCGCCTTTCCCGGCTTTGTTCCCGCCTATATCCGCCCGCTGTTCTGCCGCGGCATCGGTCCGTTCCGCTGGGTGGCGTTGTCGGGCGATCCGGAAGACATTTACAAGACCGATGCCAAGATGAAGGAGTTGTTTCCCGCCAATACCGGCCTGCATCACTGGCTTGACATGGCGCGGCAGCGGATCGCGTTTCAGGGCCTGCCCGCCCGGATCTGCTGGATCGGCCTGGGCGAGCGCCACCGCGCGGGACTCGCGTTCAACGAGATGGTGCGCTCGGGCGAATTGAAGGCCCCGATCGTGATCGGGCGCGACCACCTTGATTCCGGTTCGGTCGCCAGCCCCAACCGCGAGACCGAGGCAATGCGCGATGGCTCGGATGCGGTCAGCGACTGGCCGCTGCTGAACGCGCTCTTGAACACCGCCTCGGGGGCGACCTGGGTGTCGATCCACCACGGCGGCGGGGTGGGCATGGGCTACAGCCAGCACGCCGGCATGGTGATCGTGGCCGACGGCAGCGATGACGCCGCCCGCCGCATCGGCCGCGTGCTGTGGAACGACCCGGCGACCGGCGTCATGCGCCACGCCGACGCGGGCTACGGCACGGCCCTTGACTGCGCCCGCGAAAACGGGCTGCGCCTGCCCGGCATCCTGCACAACTGAACGGCCGACGCCCGGTTCCCCCGTTCTTCTCTGCCCAAATATCCCGCGGGGGAGCCGGATTGGAACAATCCGGCGCGGGGGTGCGAAACCCCCGCTCCGCTGCCAGCAAAGTATGCGGCGGCTACGCCCCATTGACTTCCCGCGTTTCTGACGGGTGACGGGTCTGCCAGAAGGTCCGTGCAAGCAGATGGAGGCTGCTGGCATGGCGGATGGCGGGGATGGGATTGTCGGGCAGTGCGAGGTTGTGGAGCCGCG
>CAYQPD010000014.1:33291-33968 GCA_964419305.1 uncultured Rhodobacter sp. | reverse complement strand
TCACCGGGCGGCGGCGGCTTGCGCCTTGCCCTCGATCACCTCACCCGGCGCGCTGAGCCGCGAAATCGTGCGACTGACTTCGGGGTCGATAAAGGGCGTTACAGCAGCTCCGGCAGGGTCATCGAGCATGCCGGCATGAAGGCGAAGCCGATCCGCGACCTGAACCGCGCCATGGACTGTAACCTGCCCGGCAACGAGGCCAACACCGTGGCCGGTCTGGTGATCCACGAAGCCCAGACCATCCCCAGCGAGGGTCCTTTCACGGCTTTCGCTTCGAGGGGCTGGCCAAGCGCGAAAACCGCCTGACCCGGCTGAAGGTGCGACCGCCGTGAACCGGCGCGTTCAGATCACGTCGATGTAGTTGGCTAGTCCGACCAGGGAATGGGCGTTGGCCAGGGTCAGCACATCGCCATCGAGAAAGTTGAACACCACGTGCGGGCCGACGACATGCGCGTATTTTGCGATGATCTGCGCGTCGGTCAGTGCCGCATTTCCCCACAGGGCATTGTCAAGCTTAAGCCGATCCCCTTGGCTGGGCGTGAAATCCCACACCACATCACGACCCGAAAGGTTGACGAACTGAAAGGCGTCGGCCCCAAGTCCGCCTGACAGTTGATCGGTTCCCCAATGGCCGTTCAGAATGTCGTTGCCGACGTCTCCTCTCAGGAGGTCATTGC
>CAYQPD010000014.1:8032-33191 GCA_964419305.1 uncultured Rhodobacter sp. | reverse complement strand
CGCCCGCCCCCAACAACAGATCATTGCCGGCACCACCGCTGATCGTATCGTTGCCGACGTCTCCTCTCAGGAGGTCATTGCCGCCCGCCCCCAACAACAGATCATTGCCGGCACCACCGCTGATCGTATCGTTGCCTGCCACCCCGTTGATATGGTTGTTCCCGGCATTACCATTCAGAATGTTCGCGCCGGCATGACCCGTCAGGCGCAAATTGCCCGCACCCAGAAGATTGGCGTTGGCAACCCCTGATACCAGCGTGATGTTGCCCGAGGACAGCAGCGTGTTGTGGTCCACCAGGTCGAGCTTCACGTTGCCGGCGGAAAAATCGAGAGCGACTCTGGCAATACTGCCGCCGCCCCCAACGTCCACCAAGACGCTGGCTGCCTGTCTGGCCAGAACCCCATAACCGCCCGCCTGGCCGGTCGTGGTTGCCGCTCCGCCAACCACCGCAAAGGCAATGCCGCCCGTGCCTTCGCCGATCGAATAGAAATGGTTGGCGTTGGTATCGTTATAGGCCACGCCCGTGAGATAGATGTCCGCCGATCGGTGCGCAAAATCCTGGGTCAGGACCGACGCGGTATAGCGACCGTATTGACCAATCTCCTGAGAATAGCCGATTTCGCGATAGCTGTCGCCCATGATGTCCACACGGTGCGCCGCACTTCGCATCAGCGCCGCATGCTGCACATCAATCACCGAGTATGCGTTGATGCTCCCGCCGAGGCTGTTGAGAGCAAGGTTTTCCGCCCATGACCATCCGCCCGAAAAGGCATACCCCGCATTTGTCATGCGTGTGCCCGGATCGCTGCGACCAACGCCGGTATGCGAAAAGGTATCGGTCGCGAGCATCCAGCTCGAGTGCCCCTCGGCGGCACGATCAAGCAACGCGCTCGGTGCCAGCGGTTGTTTGACCGCCGTGGCAATGCTGCCGGCGGCCAGTCCCGCATTCAGGTCGATGCCATAGCGCGCCGCCTCGCCCAGCGGATCAAGCCGGGCGCGGTTGAGCAATTCGATGCCATATTGTTCGGCGGCGGTGATCGGCATTGTCGTCTCCTGACTTTGCCCACTCGGATCAACGCCAACCGCAGGGGCAGTTCGCCTCGGGTTTTCGACGATAATTCGGACGTTTTCAAGGCAACTGGCAGGCACCGGGCCGACAGTCGGTCAAAATGCCCGACCAAAGCCCCCCCCGGATTGGACCTATGTCGGACGCGCGCGCCGTGCCCCCGCCTAGTGGTGGTGGCCACCCCCGCCCTGGTGTGACTCCGCTTCGGTCGTATCGCCTACAGACTGCAAAACGCCCGATAGCGTATTATCAGGGTTTGGAACTGGAAGTGGGAAGGCGCAGGCCGAAAGAACTGCGGCACAAAACAGCATCAAAGCAAAATTCTTGAAAGTCATACCCATGACTCGTGCCTCCGGATCGGGACCGATGGTTATGAGCACAATGCTGTAAATCATCGCATCCTTGGTGCGTATTAGCCCCCTTCAATCATCAAGACATTGATCTATATCAATATGTATATAACAAAACCGGATCAGTCGGCCCGAAATTGCTCCGGGCTGGCTTTCCCGTCCGCCCGGCGCGCTGCCACTAGCGCTTGAACCGCACCCCCAGCACGCCTCGGGTGATCGCCTGCCCTGACGACTGGTTGCCGCGCCTTGCACCCCGCCTAGTCGCGGTTACCATTGTCGCCTTGGTGCGGATATTGGTTCGGATACGAAACCCGGCCGTCGTAGCCCCCCCGCGTCGCACAGGCCGAAAGAACGGCGGCGCAAAGCAGCATGAAAGCAAGATTCCTGCAGGTGATAGCCATGGCTCATGCCTCCGGTTCAGGACCGGCGGTTATCAGCACGATGCCGAAAACCTGCGGCCATGGTGCATGTTATAGCGGCTTGGGTTCAGCCCTGATCACAAGCCGTTGTAGCCACCGGTTGTCACGCGAACTTTATCGGCCGACCACACCCGTCAGCGCCGGAACAGCGACCCCAGCACGCCGCGCACGATCGCCTGCCCTGACCGGCTGCCCAGGCTGCGGGCAAGGCTTTTGGCGAAAGCCTCGCCCACGCTGTCAGAGCTGCGGCGCGGCGCGGGCTTGGGGCTGGGCGGGGGCGGGCTGGCGCCATAGCGGCGACCGGAATTGAACTCGCGCGCGGGCGCGGGCGCGCCCGGATCGGGTGCTGCCTGGGTTGCACTACGGGCGCGCAGGCGCTCGAATGCGCTGTCGCGGTCCAGCAGGGTGTCGTATTTGCCGCGCAAAGGCGACGCCGTGATCAGTTGCGCCCGCAGACCGGGGTCGATCGGCCCAAGCTGCGACGAGGGCGGGCGGATCAGGGTGCGCTGCACCATGCCCGGCACCCCCTTGGCCTCGAGAAACGAAGTCACGGCCTCGCCGGTGCCAACCTCGCGGATCGCCTCTTCGGTCGAAAAGGCCGGGTTGTCGCGGTAGGTCTGCGCCGCCAGGCGCAGATCGCGCTGATCGTTGGCGGTAAAGGCGCGCAGCGCGTGCTGCACCCGGTTGCCCAACTGACCCAGAATGTCTTGCGGCACGTCGCCCGGATTCTGGGTGATGAAATAGACCCCCACTCCTTTCGAGCGGATCAGCCGCGCCACCTGCTCGACCTTTTCCACCAGCGCGCGCGGGGCATCCTGAAACAGCAGGTGCGCCTCATCAAAAAAGAACACGATCTTCGGGCGATCCGGGTCGCCGACCTCGGGCATCTGCTCGTAAAGCTCGGACAGCAACCACAAAAGAAAGGTGGCATAAAGCCGGGGCGATTGCATCAACTGATCGGCGGCCAGGATGCTGATGCGGCCCCGCCCGGTCGGATCGACCGTCATCAGATCGGCCAGTTCCAGCGCCGGTTCGCCGAACATCTGCGCCGCCCCCTGATTTTCCAGCACCAAGAGGCGGCGCTGGATCGCCCCGATCGAGGTGGTGGACACGAGGCCATAGCGGGTGCTGATCGCCGACGCATTCTCGCCGATGAAAACCAGCATCGCTTGCAGGTCCTTGAGATCGAGCAGCGGCAGAGCTTCCTCGTCGGCCAGCCGGAAGGCGACGTTCAGCACCCCCTCCTGCGGCTCGGTCAATTCCAGCAGGCGCGCCAGCAGCAACGGCCCCATTTCCGAGACGGTGGCGCGCACCGGGTGGCCCTGCACCCCGAACAGATCCCAGAACAGCACCGGAAAGGCGCTGTAGTGCAGGTCAAGCCCGATGGTCTGGCTGCGCTGCACGAAGGCCGGGTGCAGTTTGTGGCTGGCCGATCCCGCCACCGCCAGCCCGGCCAGATCGCCCTTCACATCGGCCATGAAGACCGGCACCCCGGCGTTCGAGAAACCTTCGGCCAGAATTTGCAGCGTCACCGTCTTGCCGGTGCCGGTGGCCCCCGCGATCAGCCCGTGGCGGTTGCCGTATTTCAAGAGCAGGTGCTGTGCTGCGCCATGCCCCTCGCCGCCGCCGCCGACAAAAATGCGGTCCGGATCACTCATCTTGCTGCTCCTCGCTGGTGCCCCTGGCGCCTAAAATACAATCTTGACCAATCTGTGCCAGTGTCGATCCTGCCCTGACGCGACGTTCTTTGCGACCGGGGTGACTTCCTCCCTGTCAGACTTGCCGCGCGCCGGAAAAGGCGCGGTTTTTTTCGCGCATTGCCACGAGTTACTCCCCAGATTCGCGGTTGACGCAAGCGGATTTTCGCCGTAGTTTCCAGCGCAATGAAGTCGGCCAGTCCGACAGGGAGCAAGATTGAAGGGAAAAGGGTCGGGCATCCGGCCCTTTTTCTTTTTCGGTCGGCTGGCATCCAATCGGCTGTTTTTCGCCACCCCGCAAATGCAGACGCGCCATTTCAGGCCTGACTTGGCGCTCGGGCCGTGCTAGATCGCCGCCAGCATCAATCGAGGATCGTATCGCAATGTCGAAGAAGACTCTGACCGGACTGCTGGCGCTTGGGTTGTGCCTCGGGCTTGGCTCTCTGGCGCTGGCGCAGGATACCACCGCCCCGGCGACCCCTGCCCCCGACGCCGCCGCCACCGCCGCCCCGGTTGACCCGGCGGCGGCAACCGCCACCCCCGCGCCGGATGCTGCCCCCGCCGATGGCGTTGGCACGATGTATATTGCGGCCACCAACGGTGACTGGGAACAACGCTGCATCCGAACCGAAGACGGGTCGGATCCGTGCCAGATGTATCAGCTTCTGAAGGACGAAAATGCCAACGCCGTGGCCGAAATGACCATCCTGCCCCTGCCCGACGGCCAGCAGGCGGTCGCCGGATCGCAGATCATGGTGCCGCTGGAAACCCTGCTGACCGAACAACTGATCCTGCAGATTGATTCGTCGCCTGCCAAGATCTATCCCTTCACCTGGTGCGCAGCCCAGGGCTGTGTGGCGCGGATCGGCTTTACCGCCGCTGATATCGCCGCCCTGAAGAAAGGTGCCAACGCCACCATCACCATCGTGCCGGTGGTGGCCCCCGACCAGAAGGTCAAGCTTACCGTCTCGCTCAAGGGCTTTACCGCCGCCTACGACGCGGCCGCCCTGACCAAGGGCAACTGATTTTCCGGCACCGTGCCGGTGGCGGCACGGTGCCCGGCCTGTCACACCCGCCGCAACACCAGCACGGCATTCAGCCCGCCAAAGGCGAAGGCATTCGACAGCGCAACCTCGACCTGCGCGTCGCGCGCCACATTGGGCACCACGTCCAGCGCACAGTCGGGATCGGGCTCTTGATAGCCGATGGTCGGCGCGATCACCCCATCGCGCAGCGCCATGATGCAGGCCAGCAGCTCGACCGCGCCGGTGCCACCGATCAGGTGGCCGTGCATCGCCTTGGTGGACGAGATCATCAGCCGCGCCGCCTGCGCCCCGAACACCTCCACCACCGCCGCGCATTCGGTGCGGTCGTTGGCGGTGGTGCCGGTGCCGTGGGCGTTGATGTAGCCGACTGCCTCGGGCGCCAGACGGGCATCGCGTAGCGCCGCCGCCATCGCCCGCGCCGCCCCCTGCTGCGACGGCATCACGATATCGCTGGCGTCCGAGGTCATCGCGAACCCGATCACCTCGGCCAGCATCAACGCCCCGCGGGCGCGGGCGTGCTGATAGTCCTCGAACACGAACACCGCCGCGCCCTCGCCCTGCACCATGCCGTTGCGGTTGCGGCTGAACGGGCGGCAGGCGTCGTGCGACATCACCCGCAGCCCCTCCCACGCCTTGATCCCGCCAAAGCACAGCATCGCCTCCGCGCCGCCGGTCAGCATCACCCGGCTGGCCCCGCTGCGCACCATCTGGAACGCCTGCCCCATGGCATGGTTGCTTGAGGCGCAGGCGGTGGCCACGCAGTAGCTTGGCCCTTGCAGGCCGAATTCCATCGAGACGTGCGAGCACGCGGCGTTGTGCATCAGTCTGGGCACGACCAGCGGGTGAACCCGGTTCTTGCCCTCTTGATAGACCGCGCGAAAATTGTCGTCCGAGGTGGTCAGCCCGCCGCCCGCCGAGCCCAGCACGACCCCGGCCTCAAGCCCGAGATCGGCGCTGAAATCAAGCCCCGACTGCGCCACCGCCTGACGCGCCGCCAGCAGCGCGAACTGGGTGAAGCGGTCGTAAAGGCCGATCTTCTGGCGGCTGAAATGGGCCGCGGGATCAAAGCCCCGCACCTGGCCGCCGATCCGGATCGCCAGCCGCTCGCGGTCGCGGATATCCAGCTCGGCGATGCCGCAACGCCCGTCGCGAAACGCGGCCAAGGTTCCCGCCACATCCTGCGCCAGCGCGTTGACGGTGCCCGCGCCGGTAATGACAACCCGCTTCATCCGCCCTGCCGCGCCACCAGCGCCTCGACCGCCGCCACGATCGAGGCGACCGAGGTGATGTCGAAATCGGTCTGCGCGGGTTCGTTGGCGTTGAACGGCACCGCAATGTCGAAGGCTTCCTCGATCGCGAAGATCGCCTCGACCAGCCCAAGGCTATCGAGCCCAAGGCTTGCCAGCGTGGCGTCGGGGCCGACATCCGACACCTCCAGCACCGCCTGCTCGGCGATGATGGCAATCACCCTGTCCTGCACGCTTGCTGTCATGCCGCCCCGCCTGATCCCGCACCCCGGTGATCTAGTCACTCTGGCCGATCTTTGAAACAGCTTTCTGAAGCGCGGCGACGGTGGCCGCCAGCCGCGGCAGACGGCGCAGCGCCTTTTGCATCTCGATATGGTTTTCCATCTTCACCGCCGGATAGCCCAGCAGCACCCGCCCGGCCGGGGCATTGGTGAAAATCTTGCTGGCCCCTCCGGCAATCACGTCATCACCGACAAAGATGTTGTCATTCACCCCGCACTGCCCGGCCAGCACCACCCGGTTGCCGATCCGGCTGGACCCGGCGATACCAACCTGCGAGCAGAACAGGCAATCCTCGCCGATCTCGACGTTGTGGCCGACCATCACCAGATCGTCGAGCTTGGTGCCCGACCCGATCCGGGTGTTGCGGATGGTGCCGCGATCGACGCAGGCGTTGGCCCCGATTTCGACATCATCGCCAATCGTCACCGCCCCCAGCGAATGAATGCGCTGCCACTTCTGCGCCCGCACCGTGCCCCGGCTGCCCAGAGTTTCACGCACCTCCTCGATCCCGGACTTTTCTTCCGTCACAAAGGAAAAGCCGTCGCCGCCGATCACCGCCCCCGGCTGGCAGATGAAGCGATCGCCGATCACCACCCGCGCCCCGATCCGCGCCCCGTGCAGGATCAACGCGTCCGTCCCGATGCAGGCATCGGGCCCGATCGAGACATGGCTGGCAATCCGCGCCCCCGGCCCGATCCGCGCCCCCGCCCCGATGCTGACAAACGGCCCGATCGCCGCCCCGGCCCCGATTTCAGCCGATGGGTCAATCGCGCAAAGCGGATGAATCCCCGGCGCAATGATCGGCCCCGGATCAAGCATCCGGCTCAACCCGGCCATCGCCAGGCGTGAGCGCGGCACAAAAATCGCGGCCTCCAGCCCCATCGCGCGCCAGTCGGCATCCTGCCACAGCAACGCCGCCCGGGCCTGACCCTTGGCAATGCCATCGGCAAATTTGGGGTCCATCGCCAGCGCCAACGCATCCGGCCCGGCCGTGGCGGGCTCGGACGCCCGCGCGATGCGCAGATCAAGATCGCCCTCGGCCACCGCCCCAAGGGCGGTCGCGATCTCTCGAATGCTGTGGCTCATCGGCACCCTCGGGCAGCCGGGCGACCCGGTGGTGCCCCCGCCCCATTTAGCCTTGAACGCCCGCCAGCACCACCCCGGCGGCAGCCAGCGCCTCGAAAATCCGCGCGTCGCGGCCATAAATATCGCGGCGATAGCTGATCTTGCCTTTCGCGGACGGGAAGGCGGTGAAATAGACCAGATGCACCGGCACCGGCTGGGCCAGATCAAGCCGGTTCTCGGATCGGGTGGCAAGGTGGCTCTTGAACAGGCCCTCCGGATCATCGGTCTGGGGTGCCAGCAGGGCATAGGCGAAATCGAACGGATCGCTCAACCGCACGCAGCCATGGCTGAAGTCGCGCACCTCGCGGGCAAACAGCGATTTGCTGGGGGTGTCGTGCAGATAGATGTTGTAGGGGTTGGGGAACATGAACTTCACCAGCCCCAGCGCGTTGCGCTCCGACGGCGGCTGGCGCAGATCGAAGGGAAAGTTTCTGGTCGTGTACTGGGTGAAATCGACCGCGGTGCGGTCAACCAGCCGCCCCGACCGGTCGGTGATGCGCAGATGCCCGGCGGCATTGGGGTTGGCCTGCAATTGCGGCAGATATTCCTTGACCGCGATCGAGCGCGGCACGTTCCACGACGGATTGATCATCATGTATTCCATCAGGTCGGAAAATTCCGGGCTGCGGCGATCGGCGGCGTTCTTGCCGACCACCGAGCGGGTCTCGAACGTGACCTTGCCATCGTCGATGATCCTGGCGGTGAAATCGGCCAGGTTGACCCAGATGTGGCGCGAGCCGCGCTCAAAGTTGAGCCAGCGCTCGCGCTCCAGCGCCACGATCACCGCTTTCAGCCGCGCCTCGGGCGCGCGGTTGATCTCGACCATGGTGCCAACCCCTGCCACCCCATCGGCGGTCAGCCCGAGGCTGAGCTGAAAGCTTTGCACCGCCTGCTGGATGGTCGCATCATAATCGCGCGTCGCACTGCGCGCCATGAACCCCATCGCGATCAGCCGGTCGCGCAGCGCCACCACCGCCGCCCCCGACTGGCCGGGCTTCAGGCTGCCCGCGTAAACCTGCTCGCCCCAGCCGCCCGCCGCAATCTGCGCCTCAAGCTGCAACTTCGCCTTCATCAACTGCGCATAGGCCGGGGCCCTGGGCGGCAGCGCGCGCAGGAAAGCCGCAGGCTCGGCAGCGGCAAAGGCGGCAAGGTTGGCCGCGCGGTTGCGCACCGCCACTTCGCGCACGATGCCGGGATCCACCGCTACCGGCACCAGCACGCCGGTCTGGATATCGCGGGCATAGTCGGCAAACGCCAGCGCCATGCGCGCCTCAAGCCGCCCCCGGTCGCCCTCGGTGCGCACCGCGTGGAACGCCTGCACCAGGGCGGCGGCGTCATAGCGCGACACCGGCAGGGCATGATCACCAGCCCGCGCCAGCGCGCCCAGCAGCGCATTGCGGCGGGCGGCATCTTCGGCAGCGGTAAACAGGGGCTGGTAGTCGTGCTCGCGATAATAGGCGGCGATGTCCGGGTCAGGGGAAACCGCTTCGGCCAGGGCCTGGGTGAAGGCGCTGAACTCGGCGCGGGCCGGGGCACCCAGGCCAAGGCTCAGCAGCACGGCGACAGCAAGCCCCAGATTGCGGGCAGTGATCGAGCGAACAAAGGGAAAATACATCGCATCCTCGTAATGGCTTCACCGATTTTCTATCAGTTTTCCGCGAAGCAACCTGTCAAGTCCAATCACGACCGCGCCACTGCGACATGAGTGTTGCAACCTGGCAACAGGTATTTGCGATATAAAGGGTTCGGCGAGTTTCCCCACTTTAAGCAATTTTTCGCCGATCGCCCCCGTAATGCCGTCATGGGGTCAATCTTGCGCTTGGGTTGCGAATCGAGTCGTGCCATAACAATCGGGCACTTGGGGATAAGTGGCAGACAACCGCAGAGACATGCGGTCGAAGACCAAAGCATGGGACAGGCGTTAGAATGACGAACATGGTTTCGGGGATCACCCGGCGTGGCCTGCTGGGCGCGTTCGCGGCGACGGCAGTAATTGCGGCACCAACCTGCTCCAGCGCGTTCGGGTTCCTAAGGGGGGCAGGCGACATCCGGCGGATCAGGATGTATTCCGGCCGCACTGGTGAAAGCTTCGATTCAATCTACTGGATCGAAGGCGAATACATTCCCGAGGTGCTCAAGGAGGTCAATCACTTCATGCGCGACTGGCGCTCGAACGAAGTGATCGCGATTGATCCGCGCAACCTCGATATCCTGGCCGCGTCGCACCGGCTGATGGATGTCTCGGAACCCTACATGATGCTGTCGGGCTATCGCACTGCGGCAACCAATGCGATGCTGCGGTCGAAATCGCGCCGGGTGGCCAAGAATTCGCTGCACATGGTCGGCAAGGCGGCGGATCTGCGCCTTAAATCGCGCAGCGTGGGCCAGATGGCCGCCGCGGCCGAGGCTTGTGCCTCGGGTGGGGTCGGGCGTTATTCGCGCTCGAACTTCGTCCACATGGATTGCGGCCCGGTGCGGCACTGGGGCGGCTGAGGCGGTCTGGCTGAAATGCGACGCGAATAAGGGCACCTTCGGGTGCCTTTTTCATGCCGTGTCGCCGCCCGCCCCTGCCGCCTTGCCGCGATACCCCATCGCCACCACGAATTTCTCCGAACTGTCGGATCGGCTGGCCGGCGGTTTGACGTTGGCGACCTTGGTGAAATTGCGCTTGAGCATGGTTTGCAGCCCGATCTCGGTGCCCCCGGCCAGCACCTTGGCGACAAAGGTGCCGCCCTCGACCAGCACATCAAAGGCAAAGTCCGCCGCCGCCTCGCACAAGGCGATGATGCGCAGGTGATCGGTGCCCTTGTGCCCCGAGGCCGAGGCCGCCATATCCGACATCACCACGTCGGCCGGCCCGCCCAGCCAGGCCTTGACCTGCGCGTCGGCACCTTCGGCCAGAAAATCAAGCTGGTGAATCTGCGCCCCGGCAATCGGCTCGACCTCTTGCAGATCGACCCCCAGCACCGTGCCCTGCGGCTTGTTCTTGCGCTCGTCCAAGGCGTTGACGCGGGCCACCGCGACCTGACACCAGCCGCCCGGCGCACAGCCCAGATCGACCACCCGCGCGCCGGGTTTCAGGAAGCCGTATTTGTCGTCAAGCTCCATGATCTTGAACGCCGCCCGCCCGCGATAGCCTTCCTTGTGTGCGCGCTGCACGTAAGGGTCGTTCAACTGGCGCTCGAGCCACAGGGTGGATGACAGCTTGCGCCCCTTGGCGGTTTTGACCCGCACCCGCAGCTCGCGCAGACCGCGCCCCGAGCTGCCCTTTTCGCCGGTCTTCTTTTCGCTGCTCATTGGTAAGGTCCATCATCGAGAACGCCATCAGCGCTCATCTGGGCGTAAAGCAGGCCCTCGCGCAGGCCACGGTCGGCCACCGACAGCCGGTCGGTCGGCCAGATCCGCAGCAAGGCTTGCAGGATCGCCGCACCCGACATGATCAGGCTGTGGCGGTCGCGCCCGATCCGCGGATCGCTGCGCCGCCCCTCGGGGCCAAGCGACAGGTATTCGTGGATCACCGTATCAATCTGATCCGACGACATGTGCAGCCCGTCCACCTTGGCGCGGTCATAGCGCCGCAGACCAAGAAACGAGGCGGCAATCGTGGTCACGGTGCCGCTGGTGCCGATGATCTGAAACCCGGCCCGCGCATTTTCGCTATTGTAGGGCGAGAAACTGGCCAGCTTTTCCTCGAAATACCAGCTCATCAGGGCAAAGCGCGCGGTATCGTCCTGCACGTCGGTGAACTGATCCTTCAGCGTCGCCACCCCCAGCGGCACCGAGATCCAGTCCACCACCCGCGCCGCCGGAGCATCGCCATGGGGGGCAAAGCCCGCGTGCAGCCGCATGATGGCGCGCGGGCGGTCTTCGGGGGCGACCTGCGACAGATCAATCCACACCAGTTCGGTCGAGCCGCCGCCGATATCGACCACCAGCAATTGCTCGGTGCGCTTTGACACCAGCGGCGCGCAGGAAATCACCGCCAGCCGCGCCTCGACTTCGGGTGCGATCACTTCCAGATCCATCCCGGTTTCGCGTCGCACCTGACGGATGAAATCGCGCGCATTGCGGGCGCGGCGGCAGGCTTCGGTGGCCACCAGCCGCATCCGCCGCACCCCGTGTTTCTCGATCTTGCTCTGGCAGATGCTCAGCGCCTGAATGGTGCGCCCCATCGAGGCCCGGCTCAACCGTCCGGTCGCTTCCAGACCCACGCCCAACTGGACGGTCTTGGAAAAGCTGTCCACCACCTGAAACTGACTGCCCCGTGGCTGGGCAATCAGCATCCGGCAACTGTTGGTTCCCAGATCAAGAGCGGCATAAAGCTGCCCCTGACCGGGTTCTGACGGGGCTGACCGTTCGACCGGGCGGGCAATCGAGACCAGCTCGATTGCGGCACCCGGGATCGCGTCCGCCCCAAGGGGACGCTCGGGCGCCATGATCGCCCTCCATTCGTGGTTGCCCCCAACCTAGTCGTTGCATCGGCGCGGCGCAAGCAATCATCCGCCCGCCCGCACAGCCCCCTTGTCGGCGCGGAAATGACGGTATTCCGGCCCAGCCGCCACCTGCCACACCTCGCTCCGGGCGGCATTCGATGCCATAAAGGGCCAGCGTCGCTCTGCACCCGCTGAATGTCGAAATCCGACATCGGCTGTCGCAACATGGCGTCTAAGACGGGCGTTGAAAACAAGAGGAATCGAACATGGCCGATGTGACAGTGGTGTTCTGGCGCGACATTCCGGCTCAGGTGATTGTCGGCAAGGGCCGCAGCGGCACCAAGGTGCAACTCGACGAGCGCTTCATCAAGGCGATCGACCGGGTGGCGATGAAGATCGGGGCCGCTGACGCCGATGCCTACATGGCCGAATGGCGCAAGGCCCCGCCCTACCCGGTCGAAGGCGATCCGGCCAGCGTGGCCGCCGCCGAGGCCGCAAGGCTCGAGGCTGAATATGACGAGGTGCGGCTGGCCGCGCTGATTTCCACCGACGGCCGGGCCTGAGCGCCCTGCCCCGCCTGCCGCAAATCCTGGAGGCCGTGATGGCACTTTTCAACTTTCGCAGCAAACCCCATGCCACCACGGACAGCGCCGAGGTCGAGGCCCTGCTCAAGGGCTACTCGATCGAGGTGATGCCGCGCACGGCTGAGAAGGTCGAGGATTTCCGCGCCCTGCTGCCGCGCGGCACCCGCGTCTATATCGCCCATATCGAGGGCACCACGATCGAAGACATGGTGGCCACCGCCAAACGGCTGCACCTTGAGGGCTACCCGGTGATGCCGCATTTCCCGGCCCGCATCATCAAGGACCGCGCCATGCTGGCCGACTGGGTGGCGCGTTATCGCGGTGAGGCCGATGTCAAGCAGGCGCTGCTGCTGGGCGGCGGCGTGAACAGCCCGGCGGGCGAATTTCACAGTTCGATGCAACTGATCGAGACCGGCCTGTTCGACGGCTTCGAGCGCCTGCACGTCGCGGGCCACCCCGAAGGCAACCGCGACATCGACCCCGATGGCTCGGACCGCATGGTGATGGAAGCGCTGCGCTGGAAACAGGCGTTCTCGGAGCGCTCGGACGCCAGGATGGCCATGGCCACCCAATTCTGCTTCGAGGCCGCCCCGGTGATCGCCTGGGCCGACCGCCTGGCTGCCGAGGGCATCAAGCTGCCGATCCACATCGGCGTCGCGGGCCCCGCCAAGCTGCAAACCCTGATCAAGTTCGCCATTGCCTGCGGCGTTGGTGCCAGCCTGCGGGTGCTGCAAAAGCGGGCGATGGATGTCACCAAGCTGCTGTTGCCCTACGAGCCGAACGAGGTTATCGCAGATCTCGCCGCCCACAAGGCGCGCCACCCCGACTTTGGCGTTGAGGCGGTGCACTTCTTCCCGCTTGGCGGCATCAAGACCAATGCCACCTGGGCGATCGAACACGGCGGCGCCTCGGGCGTGCCTGCCAACCAAGCATAAGGACGCGCCATGACCCGCACTGTAATCGAATCGAAAACCCGCACCGTCGTGATCGGCTTTGACGAGCCGTTCTGCGTGATCGGCGAGCGCATCAACCCCACCGGGCGCAAGAAGCTGGCGGCGGAGCTGGAGCTGGGCGATTTCACCACGGTCGAGCGCGACGCGCTGGAACAGGTGGCCTGCGGCGCGATGGTGCTGGATGTGAACTCGGGCGCGGTGTTCACCAACAAGATGGCGACCGACCCGCGCTACGCCGACAACAACTTTGTCGAGCCGCCCTTGATGCGCGATCTGATCTTGCGGATTCAGGCGGTGGTCGATGTGCCGCTGTGCATCGACAGCTCGGTGCCGGGCGCACTTGAGGCCGGCTTGCAGAACTGCCAGGGCAGGCCGCTGTTGAACTCGGTCACCGGCGAGGAAGAGCGCATGGCGCTGGTGCTGCCGCTGGTCAAGAAATACAACGTGCCGGTGGTGGCCATTTCCAACGACGATACCGGCATTTCGATGGATCCGGATGTGCGCTTTGCGGTGGCAAAACGCATCGTCGAGCGCGCCGCCGATTTCGGCATTCCGGCGCATGACATCGTGGTCGATCCGCTGGTGATGCCGGTGGGGGCGCTTGGCTCGGCCGCGCGGCAGGTGTTTGCGCTGGTGCGCCGGTTGCGCGACGAGCTGGGGGTGAACACCACCTGCGGCGCGTCGAACATCAGCTTTGGTCTGCCGCTGCGCCACGGCATCAACGCGGCCTTTCTGCCGATGGCAATCGGGGCGGGGATGACCTCGGCGATCATGAACCCGGTCCGCCAGGTGGAAATGGAGGCAATCCGCGCCGCCAACTTTCTGATGGACCACGACGCCAATGGCGGCGAGTGGATCCGGTTCAGCCGGGTGGTCGAGGCGGTCGAAGGTGGGCGTAGCTTTGCCGAAGCCTCGGCCGAGGCAGCGGCAGCCGGGGGCCGCGGCGGGCGCTCGGGTGGCCGCGCCGGTCGCGCCCGGGGCTGATCTTCCGGGTCGGTGGATTGATCGACTGCGACATCTGGTCGCGATTATCCTTGACTTGGCTTTTGACCGGTCGGTTAAATGCCCCTGCGCCGCGGCGGTCAACCGACCGGCCGAGCGGGTGCCAACGGTCAACACCGACATGGGGGTTACGCATGTTCCACAAGGTTCGATTCATTGCCGCTGCCGCGATCTCGGCACTGGCGCTGGCGGCGGCGGTGCCGGCACGGGCCGAGACGCCGCCCGATACGCTGATCCAGGCCTGGGCGATCGACGACATCATCTCGCTCGATCCGGCCGAGGTGTTCGAAATCTCGGCCTCCGAAATCCTCGGCAACTCGTACCAGCGCCTGATTACCTATGACGTCAACGACGTCTCCAGGCTGTCGGGCGAAATCGCCGAAAGCTGGACCGTTTCCGACGACGGGCTGACGCTGAGCTTCACCATCCGTCCGGGGCAGAAATTCGCCTCGGGCAACCCGATCACCGCCGCCGACGCGGTGTTTTCGCTGCAACGCGTGGTCAAGCTCGACAAGTCGCCCGCCTTCATCCTGACCCAGTTCGGCCTGAGCCCCGACAACGTCGAGGAAATGGTCAAGCAGACCGGCGACATGACGCTTGAATTCAAGATGGACAAGCCCTACGCGCCGACCTTCGTGCTGTACTGCCTGACCGCCACGGTCGGCATGATCGTGGACAAGGAACTGGTGACAAGCCACGAGGCAGACGGCGATTTCGGCTACAACTGGCTCAAGACCAACTATGCCGGCTCGGGCCCGTTCCAGATTCGCGAGTGGCGCGCCAACGAAGCGGTGGTGATGGAGCGCAACGACAATTTTGTGGGCGACAAGCCGGTGATTGCGCGTGAAATCTACCGCCACATCGCCGAGGCCACAACCCAGCGCCTGCTGCTTGAACAAGGCGACATCGACATCGCCCGCAACCTTGGGGCCGAAGACATCGCCGCCCTTTCGACCAACCCCGACATCGTGGTGGAAAGCGGCGTCAAAGGCACGATCTACTACCTTGGCCTGAACCAGAAGAACGAATTCCTGGCCAAGCCGCAGGTCCGCCAGGCGATGAAATATCTGGTTGATTACGCCGCCATTGCCGACACCATCATGCGCGGCAAGGCCAAGGTCCACCAGACTTTCGAGCCCGAAGGTTTTCTTGGTGCGCTTGACAGCAACCCGTTCGCGCTTGACGTCGAAAAGGCCAAGGCCCTGCTGGCCGAGGCCGGGCTGCCCGATGGCTTCAGCGTGACCATGGATACCCGCAACACCGGCGATGTCACCGACATGGCGACCGCGATCCAGCAGACCATGGCGCTGGCGGGCATCAAGATCGAACTGATCCCCGGCGATGGCCAGCAGACCCTGACCAAATACCGCGCCCGCACCCATGATATCTACATCGGGGTCTGGGGCCCGGATTATCAGGACCCCAACAGCAACGCCGATACCTTCGCGCGCAACCCCGACAACTCGGATGAAGCCAAAGCCAAGCCGCTGGCCTGGCGCAACGCCTGGGACATTCCCGAGATGAGCGCGATGACCGACGCTGCCGTGCTGGAACGCGACGCCGCCAAACGGGCTGAAATCTACCAGACCCTGCAAGCACAAGGCCAGGAAGTCTCGCCCTTCGTGATCATGTTCCAGCAGATCGAGGTCAGCGCCCGGCGCGCCAACGTGCATGGCTGGGTGATCGGGCCGTCATTCAACGACAACTCGTTCAAGGCCGCGAGCAAGGAGTGAGTGCCACCAATGAACCGGAGGGGCACCGCGGTGCCCTTCCCCCTTGGCTCGCCAAGGCGCTGAAGCTGGTCGCGACCATCGCGGTCACCCTTCTTGGCCTGTTGCTGGTGACGTTCCTGATCGGGCGGGTGGTGCCGGTCGATCCGGTGCTGGCGGTGGTGGGCGACCGCGCCTCGAAATCGACCTATGACCGGGTGTTTCTGGAACTCGGCCTTGACAAGCCACTGTATCAGCAATTCTGGATCTATCTGAAAAATGTCATGGCCGGCGATCTTGGCCAGTCGGTGCTGACCAAGAAGCCGATCATCGCGGATATCGCGCGGGTGTTCCCGGCGACGCTGGAACTTGCCACCGTCTCGATCATCCTTGGCACCGTGGTCGGGGTGCCTGCCGGCATCTGGGCCGCCGTGCGGCAGGGCCGCCTGGCCGATCAGGTGGTGCGGGTGCTGGCGCTGGTGGGTTATTCGGCGCCGATCTTCTGGCTGGGGCTGCTTGGCCTCTTGGTATTCTACGCCAAGTTCGGCTGGGTGGCAGGGCCGGGCCGGATCGACATCAGCTATGAATATTCGGTGACGCGCGTGACGGGCCTCTTGCTGATCGACAGCGCGGCACAGGGCCAATGGGCGGCCTTTGGCAATGCTTTCTCGCACATCATCCTGCCAAGCGCGCTGCTCGGCTTCTTTTCGATGGCCTACATCAGCCGGATGACGCGCAGCTTCATGCTGGCCGAACTGGCGCAGGAATACATCATCACGGCGCGCGTCAAGGGGGTGGCGGAATGGCGCATCATCTGGGTGCATGCGCTGCGCAATGCCGCCGTGCCGCTGGTGACGGTGGTGGCGCTCAGCTATGCCGGGCTGCTGGAAGGCTCGGTGCTGACCGAAACGGTGTTTGCCTGGCCCGGCCTTGGCCAGTATCTGACCAATTCGCTGCAAGCCTCGGACATGAGCGCGGTGCTGGGCGGCACCCTGGTGATCGGGGTGGTGTTCGTCGGGCTGAACCTGCTCTCCGACCTGCTCTACACCCTGCTTGACCCCCGGGTCAGGAGGCGCGGATGACCAGGGCCGCGCTGCGCGAGTGGCTGCTGACCGAGCAACCGGCCTCGCGCGGGCAGGCGCGGCTGGGGCAAGCCTTCCGCATCTGGCTGGCCCTGACCGCCAACCGGCTGGCGATGGTCGGGCTGGGGATCGTGACCCTGCTGATCCTGATCGCGGCCCTGGCGGACGTGCTGGCCCCCTATGATCCGGTTCTCGGTGGCGATCTGCGGCTCGAGCGGCTGCTGCCGCCATCGGCGGCGCATCTGATGGGCACCGACGATCAGGCGCGCGACATTTTCAGCCGCATCCTGTTCGGCGCCCGCCTGACCCTGATGGTGGTGGCGCTGGTGGCGGTGATTGCCACCCCGGTCGGGTTGCTGGTGGGCACCACGGCGGGCTATTTCGGCGGCTGGGTCGATACCGTGCTGATGCGGGTGACCGACATCTTTCTGGCCTTCCCGCGCCTGATCCTGGCGCTGGCTTTCGTGGCGGCGCTCGGGCCGGGGATCGAGAACGCGATCATCGCCATCGCCATCACCTCGTGGCCGCCCTATGCGCGCCTCGCCCGGGCCGAAACCCTGACAATCCGCGACGCCGACCATATCGCGGCGATCCGCCTGCAAGGTGCCTCATCCACCCGCATCATCTGGGGTCATGTCGTGCCGCTGTGCCTGAGTTCGGTGATCGTGCGGGTCACGCTCGACATGGCCGGGATCATCCTCACGGCCGCCGGCCTTGGTTTTCTCGGCCTCGGGGCGCAGCCGCCGCAACCCGAATGGGGCGCGATGATCGCGGGCGGGCGGCGCTTTCTGATCGACTTCTGGTGGGTCGCCACCATGCCCGGCATCGCGATCTTCGCGGTCTCGCTGGGGTTCAACCTGCTGGGCGACGGTCTGCGCGACGTGCTTGACCCCAAGGCGCGCCCATGACCCGGCCCCGCGCGCATCTTCTTTGCTCAAATACTCCCGCCGGAGGCGCCCGCCCGTGACCAACCTGCTCGAGGTCGAAGACCTGCGCATCACCTATCCTTCGCGCCAGGGTCCGGTTGAAGTGGTGCGCGGGGTCAGTTTCACCCTCGGGCGCGAACGGCTGGGGATTGTCGGCGAAAGCGGCTCGGGCAAGACCCAGACCGGGCGCGCGTTGCTGGGGCTGACCCCGCCGCCGGGGCGGGCCACGGCGCGGCGCCTGTCGTTCGACGGCATTGATCTGCGCGCCGCCACCCCGGCGCTGTGGCGATCCTTGCGCGGGGTGCGCATGTCGATGGTGATGCAGGACCCCAAGTTCAGCCTCAACCCGGTGATGACCATCGGGCGGCAACTGGTCGAGGCCGCGCGCCGCACCGCCAGCCGTCATGATGCCCGCAACCGTGCCATGGCGATGCTGGAGGCGGTGCAGATCCGCGATGCCGCGCGGGTGTTCGACGCCTACCCGCACGAGCTGTCGGGCGGCATGGGTCAGCGCGCGATGATCGCGATGATGCTGATCACCGAGCCCGACCTGCTGATCGCCGACGAGCCCACCTCGGCGCTGGATGTCACGGTGCAGATCGAGGTGCTGCGCATCCTCGATCGGCTGGTCGCCGAGCGCGGCATGGGTCTGATCTTCATCAGCCACGATCTGCGCCTGGTCAGCAGCTTTTGCGACCGGGTGCTGGTGATGTATGCCGGGCGGATGGTGGAAGAGGTCAGGGCGTCGGATCTGGCCCACGCGCAGCACCCCTACACCCAGGGGCTTTACCGCTGCCTGCCGAGGGTCGAGGGCGACCAGCGCCCGCTGCCCACTTTGCGCCGCGATGAAGCATGGGCGCGCTGATGGCCCTGCTGGAAATAGCGCAACTCGAAGTGACCTTCGGCCATGGGTCCGACCGGGTGCAAGCGGTGCGCGGGGTGTCGTTCGCCGTCAACGAGGGCGAAAGCTTCGGCATCGTGGGCGAAAGCGGCTCGGGCAAATCGACCGTGCTGCGCGCGATCTGCGGCCTGGCCCCGATCACTGGCGGCACCCTGCGCCTTGACGGCGCCGCCCTGAAATCACCCCGCCCCGCCGCGTTCTACCGCCGGGTGCAGATGATCTTTCAAGATCCCTACGCCTCGCTGCACCCGCGCCACACGGTGGACCGGGTGCTTGCCGAGCCGCTGGCGATTCACCGCTTTGCCGACCGCGAGACCCGGATCAGCCGCGCGCTTGATGACGTGGGCCTGGGGGCAAGTTTCCGCTTCCGCTATCCGCACCAGTTGTCGGGGGGCCAGCGCCAGCGCGTGGCGATCGCCCGCGCCCTGATCCTCGAGCCCCGGGTGCTGCTGCTCGACGAGCCCACGTCGGCGCTGGACGCCTCGATTCAGGCCGAGGTGCTGAACCTGCTGGACGGGCTGCGCGCCGAGCGTGGCCTGACCTATGTGCTGGTCAGCCACGACCTTGCAGTGGTGGCCCACATGTGCGAGCGCCTGCTGGTGATGCAGAACGGGCTGGCGGTCGAACCCCTGACCCGGGCGCAGTTGCAGGCGCGTGAGGCCAGCCAGAGCTACACCCGAGACCTTCTGACCGCTTCCGAGGGCTACCGCCCTGCCCCTTCAACCTGAGGTGCCCAAAAATGCCCAAAGCCACCCCCGTGTTCGACGGCCACAACGACCTGCTGCTGCGCCTGTTCAAGAACCCAGGCGCGCGTGAGAAGATCTGGCTGACCGGCGAAGGCAAGGGCCACCTCGATCTGCCGCGGATGCAGGCGGCGGGCTTTGCCGGTGGCTTTTTCGCGATCTACATCCCGTCGCCGATCGCCCATGACGACGCCGGTTTCGAGGCGATGATGGACGCGCCGCCCTACGATCTGCCGCTGCCCGAGCTGATCGGGCACCGGGCGGCGCAGCCGGTGGCGCTGGCGATGGCGGGGCATCTCTTGTGGATGGAACGCGCCAGCCAGGGCGCGTTCAAGGTCTGCCGCAGCACGGCGGACCTGCGCGCCTGCATCGCCAGCGGCACCATCGCGGGCATCATGCACATGGAGGGGGCCGAGGCGATCGACCCTGATCTTGACGCGCTGCACAGTTTTCACGCCATGGGTCTGCGCTCGCTTGGCCCGGTCTGGAGCCGCCCCACCATCTTCGGCCACGGCGTGCCGTTCCGCTTTCCGGGGGATCCCGATACCGGGCCGGGCCTGACCGACGCGGGGCGCGCGCTGGTGCATGCCTGCAATGAGCTGAAGATCATGATTGATCTGTCGCACCTCAACCAGAAGGGCTTTGACGATGTGGCGCGGCTGACCGATGCGCCGCTGGTCGCCACCCACTCGAATGCCCACGACGTGACCCCTTCCAGTCGCAATCTGACCAACCGGCAACTGGCGATGATCCGCGAATCGAACGGCATGGTGGGGCTGAACTTCGCCACCGTCTTTCTGCGCCCCGATGGCCGCAAGTCACCGAAGATGAGCCTTGATCCGGTGTTGCGCCACCTTGACCACCTGCTGTCGTTCCTCGGCGAGGATCATGTCGGGTTTGGGTCGGATTTCGACGGGGCCACGTTGCCCGAAGGCATCGGCGACGTGACCGGCCTGCCCGCGCTTCAGGCCGCGTTGCGCGCGCATGGCTATGGCGAGGCGCTGATGGCCAAGCTGTGTCACCAGAACTGGCTCAAGCTGATCGAGCGCACCTGGGGGGTGTGAGCGCGCCGCCTGACCGGGGTTCACTGACCGGGGTTAGTGCATGATGCGCGCGCAAGAAATATGCAGGTGACACCCCCATGCGCCCCCCGCGCCGGGGCAAGGAATCCTGCCATGAACATGATCATCTATCTCATCGGCCTGTTTGTCGTGATCGGCGCCATTCTGTCGTTCTGCGGCCTGCGCTAGGCCAGATCAGGACAAGCTGATGGACCGGGTTGCGCGCAGCGCGCAGATTGCCATGATCGTGCTGGGCGTGGTGGCGGCGTTTGCCGCCCTCGACAACCTGCAAAGCATTGCCGCCCCGGTCGCCCTCGCTCTGGTGGTGGGGGTGGTGCTGTCGCCGCTTTCCGATTTCTGGGAGCGGATCGGGTTTGCTCCGGTGATCGGCGCGCTGACCAGCGTCTTCGCCACCCTGCTGCTGCTGGCCGCAACCCTGCTGGCATTCCAGCCGGTGGTGGCGGGGCTGGTAGATCAGGCCCCGAAGGTCTGGGCCGATATGGCCGGGGTGATCGCATCGGCCCGCGCGCTGCTGGCCCGCCTCAGCCGTGCGACCAGCGACATGTCGGCGGCGATCAGCCCCGCGCCACCGGACACCGGGCTGGATCTGGGCTTGCCTTCGGTCGGCAACGCCCTGCTGTTCGCCCCCGCCGTGGTCGGGCAGATATTGATCTTTGCCGGGGCGCTGTTTTTCTTCCTGCACAGCCGGACCGCAATCTACCAGTGGGCCGCGCGGCACCTTTCGGGCCCGACCGAAACCGCTGAAACCGCCGCCAGACTGCGCAGCGCCGAGCACCTGGTGGCGCGCTATTTCCTTGCCATCACCCTGATCAATGTGGCCCTTGGCCTGGCAACCGGGGTGACATTTCAGATCATGGGCCTGCCCGGTGCCGCCCTGTGGGGTGTGCTGGCGGGGGTGTTGAACTACCTCGTCTATGTCGGCCCGGCGATGCTGATGCTGCTGCTGCTGTTTGCCGGGGTTGCCGCCTTTGACGGCGCAATGACCCTTGCACCGGTGGCGGCCTTCATCGTGCTGAACACGATCGAGGGGCAGGTCCTGACCCCGGCTCTGGTCGGCAAGCACCTTGAGGTCAACCCGCTGCTGATCTTTCTGGCGCTGGTGTTCGGCCTGTGGCTGTGGGGTCCGATCGGCGGGATCGTGGCGATCCCGCTGCTGCTATGGGTGCTGGCGCTGAATGATGCGCTTGATTCGCGCTAGGTCAAAAGCCGCAGCCTTGCCGCGTCGATGACTTGCGATCAGCCGACCGCAAGTCATCGGCCCGGTTCAGGCGGCCTTGGGGGTTGCGGCGAAGCGGGTGTAGAACTGCTCGCCCTTGCTGGCCATGTCGCGCAGCAGCGCCGGGGCGGTGAAGCGGGCACCATGGGCGGCGGTCAGGCCGTCGCAGATCTCGACCGCGCGCGCCGCCCCGATCATGTCGAGCCACGAGAACGGCCCCCCCGACCACGGCGCAAAGCCCCAGCCCAGAATGGCCCCCACGTCGCCTTCGCGGATGTCGGTCAGCACCCCGTCCTCCAGCGCGCGCACCGCTTCCAGCACCTGCGCGAACAGCAACCGGTGCTGGACCTCGGTCAGGTCTGGCTGCGGGCTGGCATGGGGAAAGTGCGCTTCCAGCCCCTCCCACAACCCGGTGCGTTTGCCCTGCGCATCGTAGGCGTAAAAGCCCGCGCCATTCTTGCGCCCCAGCCGGCCCTGATCGGCCATCCAGAACAGCACCGCGTCCGAGGTGTCATCGGGATAATCGGCCCCCATCGCGGCCTTGGTGGCCTTGGCGATTTTCACCCCGAGGTCGATCGAGGTCTCGTCCACCAGTTGCAGCGGGCCAAGCGGCATGCCGACCAGTTTGGCGGCATTCTCGATCAGCGCCGGTTCCACCCCTTCGGCCAGCAGCCGCGCGCCCTCGTTGAGGTAGGGGATGATGCAGCGGTTGGCGTAGAAGAAGCGCGCGTCGTTGACCACGATCGGGGTCTTGCGGATCTGGCGCACGAAATCGAGCGCCTTGGCCACGGCACGCGCGCCGGTGGCCTTGCCGCGGATGATCTCGACCAGCGCCATCTTGTCCACCGGGCTGAAGAAATGGATGCCGATGAACTGATCGGGGTGGGTGCTGGCGCGCGCCAGCTCGGTGATCGGCAGGGTCGAGGTATTGGTGGCAAAGATGCAGTCGGCCCCGACCGCGGCCTCGACCTTGGCGGTGACCGCAGCTTTCACTTTCGGGTCTTCAAACACCGCCTCGACGATCAGATCGCAGCCTGCCAGCGCCGCGTAATCGGTGGTGGCGGTGATGCGCGCCAGCACTTCGGCCTTCTTGTCCACCGTCACCTTGCGCCGCGCGATGCCCTTGTCGAGGATGTCGGCGGAATGGGCGCGGCCACGGTCGGCGGCCTCTTGCGTCGCATCGACCAGCACCACCGCCAGCCCTGCGTTGGCCGCGACATAGGCGATTCCCGCCCCCATCATGCCCGCGCCGATCACGCCAAGCTTCTTCACCGTCTGATCGGGGGCGTCCGGGCGGTTGGCCCCTTTTTCCAGCGCCCCCTTGTTGATGAACAGGCTGCGGATCATCGCGCCCGACGACGGGTTCATCATCACCGATGTGAACCAGCGCGCCTCGATCTTCAGCGCGGTATCGAACGGCACCATCGCGCCCTCATAGACCGCCGACAGCAGCGCCTTGGCCGCAGGGTAAACCCCCATGGTCTGGCCCAGCACCATCGCGCTTGCGCCCACGAAGGTCATGAATCCCGCCGGATGGTAGGGGGTGCCGCCGGGCATCTTGTAGCCCTTGGCATCCCACGGTTTCACCAGATCGGCGTCACTCGCGGCCAGCACCCATGCGCGGGCGCGGGTCAGCAGGTCGGCGCTTGGCACCACCTCGTCGATGATCCCGGCAGCCTTGGCGGCCTTGGGGTCGGAAAGCTTGCCTTCCAGCAGGAACGGCGCCGCCGCCATCGCGCCCAACTTGCGCACCAGCCGGGTCGTGCCGCCGCCGCCGGGGAAGATGCCGACCATGATCTCGGGCAGACCGATTCTGGCCTTGGGGTTGTCGGCGACGAAAATCCGATGGCACGCCAGCGGCAGCTCAAGCCCGATGCCAAGCCCGGTGCCGGGCAGCGCCGCCACGATCGGCTTGCCGCCTTTCAGGGTCTTGGGGTCCATCCCGGCGCGCTCGATCTTGCGCAGGATGACGTGCATCGCCATTACCCCGTCGAACACCGCCTTTGCCGCCTGCGCCCCGCCTTCCTCTTTCATCCGGGCGATCACGTTGAGATCCATCCCGCCCGCGAAATCGGCCTTGCCCGAGGTGATGATCACCCCTTTCACGGTCGGGTCGGCCAGCGCCGTGTCAATATGGGCGTCAAGCTCGGCAAAGCCCGCAAGGCTCATCACGTTCATCGACTTGCCGGGCACATCCCAGGTGATGGTGGCCACGCCGTCGCTGCCTTTGACGTAAGTGAAATCGGTCATTCTTGCCTCCTGTGAACGGGCGAGCCATCACCGCGCGTCGTGCGCCGGGCCGGGCCGTCCTTGTGGGTGATCAGATCGTGGTCGGGGTAAGGGATGGTATCGGTGGCATTGGGACTCTCAAGGCAGGGACCAACCGGACGGGCAGCAGCCTCGGCCCGGCACCCCCTTCCCCGGCCCCTCCCACGAGGGGAGGGGAGACACGCGGCTGGCACGGCTCGCTTCCCTCCCCCTTGTGGGGAGGGAGAGGGTGGGGGCGCACCGGGTCGGGCACCTCCGTGGCCGCAGCACGCACGCGGGGGGGCAGGACGATCATGAGCATCAGCGCGGCTCCGGCAGAAAGGGCGCGCCATCCTTGCGGGTGAAGCTGGCCTTGCCCGCCTCTAACGTCACCACCAGATCGACATCGGAATAGGTGGCCACCTCGCGCGCGGCCCGATTGCCGACCACCAGAAACCGCGCCTCGGCCTGGGTGCGGTTGAGGAAATGGTGGCCGTCGGGGTTGCCCGCCGGAAAGGCGGCGCAATCGCCGGGGTGCATCACGGTTTCGCCCGCGTCCTGCACCAGCACGCATTCGCCTTGCGTCACCATCACGAACTCGTCTTCGTTGAGGTGCCAATGGCGCAGGCTGGATTTGGCACCGGGGGCGAGGATCACGAGGTTCGCCCCGAACTGCGTCAGGCCCCCGGCGTCGCCCAGCCGCAAACTGCTGCGCCCCGCCATCTGGCTGGCGTAGGGTTCGGGGTAAATGCTGCCGGTCTTGAGCGGAACCGTTGCGAGGTCGATTACAGGCATTTTCATGTTCCTTCGGCGAGATTGGCCCCGATCCGTGCGATTGGGGGCGGCGTTTGCAATCAACGCTTTCTGCTGACCTGGCCTTTCGCACGGCTTCCCCCCTCCCCCAACCCCTCCCACGAGGGGAGGGGAGGTGCTGCGGCCCGAGCCGGGCACTTCCCTCCCCCTTGTGGGGCGGGAGAGGGTGGGGGGCTGATCCGCCGCCAAGATCAGGCTGCGCGACATCGCCCCTCACACCCTCTCGATGATGGTC
>CAYQPD010000014.1:0-7932 GCA_964419305.1 uncultured Rhodobacter sp. | reverse complement strand
CGCCGCCAAGATCAGGCTGCGCGACATCGCCCCTCACACCCTCTCGATGATGGTCGCGACCCCCATGCCCGACGCGATGCACAGCGTCGCCAGGCCGGTCGATTGGTCGGTGCGCTCGAGCTCGTCGAGCAAAGTGCCGATGATGATCGCGCCGGTTGCCCCCAGCGGGTGGCCCATGGCGATCGCGCCGCCGTTGACGTTGACCCGTGCCGGGTCGATGCCGAAGGCCTGTTGAAAGCGCAGCACCACGGCGGCGAAGGCTTCGTTGACCTCGAAGAGGTCGATGTCGCCGACCTTCATCCCGGCCTCGCGCAGGATCTTTTCGGTCACCGGTACCGGGCCGGTCAGCATGATGGTGGGGTCGGTGCCGATCTTGGCGGTCGCCCGGATGCGCGCCCGCGGCGTAAGGCCAAAACGCTGGCCGAAATCGGTATTGCCGATCAGCATCGCGGCGGCGGCATCGACGATCCCGCTGGAGTTGCCGGCGTGGTGGACGTGGTTGATCCGCTCCAGATGCGGGTATTTCATCAGCGCGACCCGATCAAAGCCGGGCATCACCTCGCCCATGTCCTTGAAGGCGGGTTTCAGTCCGGCCAAGGTCGCCATATCAGTATTGGGGCGCATGTATTCGTCGTGATCGAGGATCGTCAGCCCGTTCTGGTCGGTGACCGGGATCACCGAGCGGGCAAACCGCCCTTCCGCCCAGGCCTGTGCCGCCCGGCGCTGGCTTTCCACCGCCAGCGCATCGACATCGGCACGTGAAAAGCCGAACTCGGTGGCGATGATGTCGGCCGAAATGCCTTGGGGGACGAAATAGGTCTTCATCGCCAGGCTCGGGTCGGCGGCGATCGCGGCACCATCGCTGCCCATCGGCACCCGGCTCATCATCTCGACCCCGCCGGCGATGTAGCCATCACCTGCGCCGCCGCGCACCTGATTGGCGGCAAGGTTGACCGCCTCGATCGCGCTGGCGCAGAAGCGGTTGATCGACAGGCCGGGGATCGATTCATCAAGCTCGGACGCCAGCACCGCCGAGCGCGCAAGGCACGCCCCCTGCTCGCCGATCGGGGTGACATTGCCCCAGATCACATCTTCGACCGCGTGGCCCGAAAGCCCGTTGCGCGCCTTGACCGCGTTCAGGATCTTGGCCGACAGCGCCACGGCGGTGACCTCGTGCAGCGCCCCGTCGGGGCGGCCCTTGCCACGTGGGCTGCGAATGGCATCGTAGATGAAAGCGTCGGTCATGGGGTTCTCCTCAAGTGCGGTCAGACGGGTTGCCGGGCATCAGATCATAGGGGGCCTTCCAGCCCGGCAGGTCCGCGATGCGGCCCAGCCAGGCGTCGATATGGGGCCAGTCGGCACGGACGAAGCCGAAGGGTTCGGGGTAGAAAAGGTAGCCGCAGCACGACAGATCCGCGATCGTGACCTGATCGCCCACCAGCCAGCGGTTGGCCGCGAGGTGGCCTTCCAGCACGGTGTAGGCCGCCTTCAGTCGCCCTTGCAGAAATGGCACGACCCCCGCCGGGCGCTTGTCGTCGGGTGTGAAGTTGATCAGGGCCCGGGTGGTGCCGATCTGGGTCGAAAGCTTGTGATTGTCCCAAAACAGCCAGCGCAGGATATCGCGCCGCTCTGCCGCCGAGCGCCCGCCAAGTTTGCCGGTTTTCGAGCTGATGTAATCGAGGATCACCCCCGACTGGGTCAGCGTGGTGTCACCATCGACCAGCACCGGCACCTCGCCCATCTCGTTGAGGGCGCGGAATTCGGGGCTGCGGGTCTCGCCATTGAAGAAATCGACGAAGACCGGTTCCCACTCCATATCGGCCAGCGTCAGGGCCAGCGCCACCTTGTAGGCATTGCCGGATTCGCCAAAGCAGTAGAGGTGTGCGGTCATGCGATTTCCGTTCTCAATGCGACCGGCAGGGCGGGGGTTTTCCACCCCCGCACCCCCGGAGAGTATTTTTGCAAAGAAGATGCCGCAGGGTAACCCGGCGTTAACCCTGGCGCGCCAGGATCGGTCTTGCGGTACAGGCTGGAGAGCCGATGACCGCCAAAGGAGAAGCCGCCCCGGTCAACGGTGCATGAACCAGATGAGCGTGTGACGCTTGAAGACCGGGGCGCACCCCTGCCTTGAAAGAAGCGGTTTTCTTCTTTGCCCAAATACTCATTCCGGCCCAGCCGCATGTCCCGCGTCATCGCTTGCGATCCTCCAGTTCCGAATTGAACAGCCGCAGCCGGTGGGTCAGGTTATCCTGGTTGATCACGCTGGTGAAATTCTCGAACAGGAACGACAGCGCCTCGCCCTCGTCCAGCCCCGCTTCGGAGGCAAAGCGCTTCAGGCGGCGGTAGCCGTCTTCGGTCATCGCAACCGGGAAGCGGCGGGTCAGGCGAAAGCGTCTGGGCATCAAGACCTCCTTCGGGGCAGGACGGACAGGTGGCCAGCCTAGAACTGTTCTGCTGTCAGCGCCATCACCGGATCGGCCCCGGTCTCGATCCGGGCAAGGTGCAGCGCGGTGGCGGGTAGCTGGCGCGCCATGTAGTAGCGCCCGGTCGCGATCTTGGCTTCAAGAAAGGCGGTATCGCCGTTCCCTGCGTCAAGGGCAGCAAAGGCCGCCTTGGCCATGCGCGCCCACATCAGGCCAAGGCAGGCGTGGCCCATCATGTGCATGAAGTCATAAGACCCGGCCAGTGCCGCGTCGGGGTTTTTCATGCCGTTGGCCATGAAATACATCCCCGCCGCCTGGACATCCTTCGAGGCCTTTTTCAGCGGCTCAAGGAAATCCGCCTTCAGCCGCGCGTCGCCGTCGTTTTCCTTGATGAAATCCTTGATCATCGCAAAGAACGCCAGCACCGGCTTGCCGCCATCGGCGGCGAGCTTGCGCCCGACCAGATCGAGCGCCTGCACCCCGTTGGCGCCTTCGTAGATCATCGCGATCCGGGCGTCGCGGACGAACTGGCTCATGCCGTTGTCCTCGATATAGCCATGCCCGCCCCAGACCTGCTGCGCCGCCACCGCCATCTCGAAACCCTTGTCGGTCTGGAAGCCCTTGAGCACCGGGGTCAGCAGCGAGATCATCGCCTCGGCCCCTTCATCCCCCTGGCGCACCGAGCGGTCGATCAGATGTGCCCCCCACAGGGTAAAGGCGCGCGCGCCCTCGATGAAGCTCTTCTGATCCATCAGGCTGCGGCGAATGTCGGGGTGCACGATCAGCGGATCGGCCGGGCCATCGGGGTTGGCGACCCCGGTCACCGCCCGGCCTTGCAGGCGCTCGCGGGCGTAGGCGACGGCGTTCTGATAGGCGGCCTCGGCCACCGCGTAGCCTTGCAGCCCCACCCCCAGCCGCGCCTCGTTCATCATGGTGAACATGGCGCGCATGCCCTTGTGCAGATCGCCCAGCAGCCAGCCGGTGGCGCCATCGTAGTTCATCACGCAGGTCGAATTGCCATGAATGCCCATCTTGTGCTCGATGCTGCCCACCGCCACCGCATTGCGCGCGCCAAGCGAGCCATCGGGATTGACCAGATATTTCGGCACGATGAACAGGCTGATGCCCTTGGTGCCCTCTCCCCCACCGGGGGCCTTGGCCAGCACCAGGTGGATGATGTTTTCGGCCAGATCATGTTCGCCGGCCGAGATGAAGATCTTGCTGCCGGTGATCTTGTAGCTGCCATCGGGTTGCGGTTCGGCGCGGGTGCGCATCAGGCCCAGATCGGTGCCGCAATGGGGCTCGGTCAGGTTCATCGTGCCGGTCCAGTCGCAACTGACCATCTTGGGCAGGTAGGTGGTTTTCTGGGCCTCGGTGCCATGGGCGTGGATCGCCGAATAGGCACCATGGGTCAGGCCCTGATACATGTTGAAGGCCATGTTGGCGGCGACGAAAATCTCGCCCACGGCGGTGCCGATCAGATAGGGCAGGCCTTGCCCACCGTAAGCCGGATCGGCATCAAGCGCGGTCCAGCCGCCCTCTTTCATCGCCTTGAAGGCGGCATCGAACCCGGCGGGCGTGCGCACCACGCCGTTTTCCAGCACACAACCCTCGCGGTCACCCACCGCGTTCAGCGGGGCCAGCACCTCGGTCGCGACCTTGCCCGCTTCTTCCAGCACCGCGGCGGTAAAGCCCGCGTCAAGGTCGCTGTAGCCGGGAATGGTGCTGGTGCTGACTTGCAGCACATCATGCAGCACGAATTGCAGGTCTTTGACGGGGGCGGAAAAGCTGGGCATCATGGCTTCCTTTGCACTTATTCGGCGGCGGGGCGGCGCTGAGCGGCCAGCATGTCGGCGCCCCAGGTCAGTTGCTCTTTGAGTTCGGCAATCGCCTGATCCAGTTCGGCGCGCTGCGCTTCCATCTCGGTCAGGCGGGCGCGCGCCAGCTTGCACGAGCGGGCGATCTGCTCGACCGAGTTGCCGTCGTGGTCGTAGAGGTCAAGCAACTGGCGCATGTCTTCCAGCGCAAAGCCGAAGCGCTTGCCGCGCAGGATCAGGGTCAGGCGGGCGCGGTCGCGCTTGCCGAACAGGCGCTGCCCGCCGCGCCGCTCGGGGGCCAGCAGTTCGCGCGATTCGTAATAGCGCAGGGTGCGCGGGGTGACGCCGTAAGCGGCGCACATTTCGGCGATGGTCATCATGTCCTGGTTCACGATTGCTCTTCTGCCCTGACCGACGAAAGCGTCGGTTGTTACGTCGGATGGGCGGTCTGGCAGCAGACTAGCAGAGCGCTTGACGTTGACGTAACCACGACGTCGCGTCAGTCCGGCGCTGACGTCAGGTCAGGCGGGGTCGAACCCAGTTCGGCGGCGGCGGTATCGCGCAGGGCGCGCAGATCGGCGATGGTGGTATCAAGCTCGGCGCGCTGGCGGTCAAGCTCGGCCAGTTGGCGGTTGGCCAGCGCGATCCAGGCTTGAAGCTGCGGGTTGGTGCCCTGCTGGCGATAGATCATCAGCCACTGGCGGATTTCCTCAAGCGAAAAGCCAAAGCGGCGGCCGCGCAGGATCAGCGTCATCCGCGCCACCTCGCGGTGGCCATAGAAGCGCGCGCGACCGTCCTTTTCCGGCGCCAGCAGCTCGATGTATTCGTAATAGCGCAGGGTGCGCGGGGTTACCTCGAACCGGGCGCACATGTCCTTGAAGCTGAGCCGGATGTCGGGCATGGGGTTCCTTTTCGCGGTTCAACCTAAAGGCAAAGCGGGGGTTGGCGCAAGCCGCGGCGCGGGGCCCTTGCAGCCTGGCGCGGTTGGGCGGATAGATTTGCGACAGCAAAAGGACGCGCCATGACCGACAGCCTGAAATTCGCGCAGCAGTTCATCACCGCGCTGCCCCATGCCCACGCCCTCGGGATGCGGCTGCAAAGCATCAAGGCGGGGGTGGCGGTGGTCGCGATGCCCTATGATCCGCGTCTGATCGGCGATCCCGCCAGCGGGGTGATCCACGGCGGCGCGGTCTCGGCGCTGATGGATACCGCCTCGGGGGCGGCGGTGATGAGCCACCCCTCGGCCCCGGCGGGCACCGCCACCCTTGATCTGCGGATCGACTACATGCGCCCGGCCACCCCCGGCCAGACCATCGTGGCGCGGGCCGAATGCTATCACATCACCCGCTCGGTGGCCTTCGTGCGCGTCACCGCCAGCGACGACGACGACGCCCGCCCGGTGGCCACCGCCACCGGCGCCTTCACGGTGGAACGGGCGGCCCGGGCCAGCCGCACCGCCGAGGCAAGACCATGACCCGCGCCAAACCCGAGCCGGTGCAGGTGATCAAGCAGCGCCGCGACACCGCCCTGCGCACCCTGGTCGGCGGGGTGCCCTATATCGGCTTTCTCGGGATCGGGTTCGACCGCCGCGGCGATGAGCTGACGGCGCTGCTGCCGTTCGACCCCAAGCTGATCGGCAACCCGCTGCTGCCCGCCTTGCATGGCGGGGCGACCGCGGCCTTTCTGGAAGTGACGGCGATCATCGAGCTGGCGTGGTCGTGGCTTTGGGAGGATATGGAGAAAGGCGCGCTTGACCCCCGCGCGATTGATCCCGCGCACCTGCCGCAACTGCCCAAGACGATTGATTTCACGGTCGATTACCTGCGCTCGGGCCTGCCGCGCGATGCCTATGCACGGGCCCGCGTCAACCGCTCGGGGCGGCGCTATGCCAGCGTCCATGTCGAGGCCTGGCAGGACAACCGCGCCCGCCTGTTCGCCCAGGCCACCGGGCATTTCCTGATGCCCGAGCGCGAAGCGCCAAGGTGATCATGCCCGGCGCCGGATACCACCCTGCCCGATAGCGGTCAGAGATACCCACTGGTTCGTCGCCACCTGCTGGCGATGAGCGCCCGCAAGGAAGCGACGAGCGGCCTCAGGAGGATTCTTCGACCACGCACAGATCGCGCACCGAGGCGGTCTTGGCGTGCGCGCGCGCGGCCTGATACTCGGCCGAGTGATAGCACGCCACCGCCGCCTCGAGGCTGGGAAACCGCGCCACCACGTTGCGCGGCCGGTCGTTGCCCTCAAGCTGGACATAGCGCCCGCCGCGGGTCAAAAACACCCCGCCATGCGCCGCAATCACCGGCCCGGCAGCCTTGGCGTATTTGCCGTAGGCCTCGGCATCCGTCACCAGCACATTCGCAATCCACAAGGCTGTCGCCATCTTACCCTCCGATCACTGCTGCCGCAGCGGCAAGCGCCGCCCCGGCCTGCGCAATATCCGCGCCCCCGGCCTGGGCCATATCCGGGCGGCCACCGCCGCCCTTGCCCCCCATCGCCGCCGCCGCCGCCTGCACCAGCGCCACCGCCGACACCCGCGCCACCAGATCGGGGGTGACCCCGGCCGCCACCGCAGGCTTGGCCCCGGTATCGGCGATCAGCACCACCACGCCCGAGCCCAGCCGCGCCTTCATCTCGTCGATCAGCCCCGGCAGATCCTTGCCGGTCACGCCGCTGACCACCTGACCCACGAACTTGACCCCGCCGATGTCGCGCGCCTCAAGCCCGGCCGCCGCCCCGCCGCTCATCGCCAGCTCGCGGCGCAGTTGCGCCACCTCGTTGGCCAGTGAGCGGCGCTCGTCGAGCAGCACCCGCGCCCGCTCAGCCAGCGCCTCGGGTGCGACCTTCAGCACCGCCGCCACCTCGGCCAGGCGCTGGCGCTGATCCTTGAGATAGGCCAGCGCCCCCGCCCCGGTCACCGCCTCGATCCGCCGCACCCCGGCCGACGAGGCCGAATCGCCCAGCAGCACGCACAACCCGATCTCGCCCAGCCGCGCGACATGGGTGCCGCCGCACAGCTCGAGGCTGTAGGTCGCACCATCCCCGCCCTTGCCGGTCCCTTCCAGCGCGCCCATCGACACCACCCGCACCTCGTCGCCGTATTTCTCGCCGAACAGCGCCTGCGCCCCCAGGGCACGGGCATCGTCGGGCGACATCAGCCGGGTCGTGACCGCGCCATCCTGCCGGATGAAGCCGTTCACTTCGGCCTCGATCTGCGCCAGTTCGACCTCGGCCAGCGCCTTGCCGTGGCTGAAATCGAAGCGCAGGCGGTCGGGCGCGTTCAGGCTGCCGCGCTGCGCCACATGGGGGCCCAGCGCGCGCCGCAGCGCCTCGTTCAGCAAGTGAGTCGCCGAATGGCTGCCCCGGATCGCCGCACGCCGCGTGTGATCGACCACCAGTCGCGCGCCCTGCCCCACCGCAATCTCGCCGGTTGTCACTTCGGCGACATGGATGAACAGGCCCTGACCCTTTTTGGTGTCGGTGATCCGCGCCACCCCGGTCGCGGTGCGCAATTCGCCCGCGTCGCCCACCTGACCGCCCGATTCGGCGTAGAACGGGGTCTGGTTCAGCACCACCTGTACCGCCTGCCCCACCCCGGCCTTGGCCACCGCAGCACCCCCCTGCACCAGCGCCAGCAACTGACCCTCGGCGGACTCGGTATCATAGCCCAGAAACTCGGTCGCGCCATGCGC